>NZ_JBQGAB010000140.1:0-504 GCF_056542605.1 Ruegeria sp. AB8 | reverse complement strand
ATGGGGGCGTTGAAACTGGCCGAAACAGCAGCGGCCACAGCACAACCCAATAGGTCGCGCCCGGTGATGCCGTCGGCGTGGATACGGTCGCTGACCCAAGTCGAGATGACCCCGGCCATATGCACAACAGGTCCTTCCCGCCCCGTGGATCCGCCTGAGCTGAGCGTGATCAGCGAAGCGAAAAAAGATGCGATACCGGCCTTCTTTTCGACCCGTCCATCAATGATGGCCGCACCCTCGATCACATCAGCTACCGAACGCACACGGCCATCATCGGTGTACCTGTTCAGGATGATCCCGACGACCAACCCGCCGACCACAGGTGTAAGGAAAATCCAGAGCCAATGCAGCTTCTCAGCATGGCTGTGCAGGAACAGGATATCTTCGGTGTTGTAGAGATAAGCCTGCAACGACGAGATCGCCATCCGGAATCCCAGCGCCATGAAGCCTGCAGCGATCCCGATGACCAGAGCAATAAACCAGAACTGAATCTGGCTGGGGCCA
>NZ_JBQGAB010000139.1:0-508 GCF_056542605.1 Ruegeria sp. AB8 | reverse complement strand
TCGATCCGGTTGCGCCGTTTGTAGCGACGCTTGTCGTACTTCACCGGTTTCTTGCGCTGTTGTCGACCGGGGATGCAGGCGCGTATCCCTTTGGCTTTCAACGCTTCTCTGAACCAATCGGCGTCGTAACCACGATCTCCGAGCAGCCAATCTACTTTTGGCAGGCTGCCAACGAGAGCCCGTGGCCGATGTAATCGCTGACCTGACCGGCTGTCACAAAGAGGTTCAGTGGGCGCCCTTGGCTGTCGCAGATGGCGTGCAACTTTGTGTTCTTGCCGCCTTTGGTGCGGCCAATCTCGCGGCCACGTACCCTTTTTCGGCGCCCGGACTGGACGCCGTGCGATGAGCCTTCAGGTAGGTGGCGCCGATCATCACAGTTTTCGTCTCGCCGTGATCAGCCGCCAATCCCATCATCATCTCGGCGAAGGTGCCCTTGTCGCTCCACCGCTTCCAACGATTGTAGAGCGTCTTGTGCGGCCCGTATGCCGCTGGGGCGTCGCGCCACCTT
>NZ_JBQGAB010000138.1:0-514 GCF_056542605.1 Ruegeria sp. AB8 | reverse complement strand
GCGGGACATGATCCTCAAGCGAGAACTCGTAGAACAGTAACCCTTGTGCTTGCTGCCTTGGCTCCATCATCGCTCATTCTCCCGATCAGTACGGAAATTGAATCAGCGACTTGTGCGTCAATCAAAGAAGAGTTTCTCAACGGAATAAACCCAAAGCAGACTTTCGTGATGTTAGTCATGCTGCGGCGAAGCTTCCCATTAGTCGACATTGCCAGGCAGCGGCTGTCCATCGTCGCGAAGGACAAAACCCTGTTAAACCCGCAATGGTGTCGCCCAGGGTTTTTGTCCTAGCCAAACCTCTGATTTCGGGTGCCACGCTAGACGAAGCGAAAATACCGCCGCTTATGCCATGCCGTCGCGCTTCAAGCATGTCACAAGCTGGGTAAAGTGTGAGATTATTAGCAGCGAGGAAAAGCCGTGGCTCGCCTTAGGCTCGGGACCCATTGATTTCCGCTTGGCCGCGTGATTCACGGTTCGGAAAACGAGTGGTGAACATGTCTGATCTTTACTGGCT
>NZ_JBQGAB010000137.1:0-515 GCF_056542605.1 Ruegeria sp. AB8 | reverse complement strand
GTAATGGGGATTGGTTGGATCGGATATGTAACGGCGCTGGAGAAGTTGCCCGCATCGACAGTGGGTGTGCTCTACATGACCTATCCGGTGTTCACCCTAGTTATTGCTTGGGCTGTGTTTGGCGATGCACCCACGCGACGCGCCATATTGGCCGCTGGTCTGATTGTGGTGGCGGCTGTCATTGCTGGTTCGCCCGCGTCAGTGCCTGCGGAGCATCTGCCAACGCTGTTGATATCTCTCGCCGCTCCATTTGGGTTTGGCTTCGGAATTTGCGTCCTCGTACACAAGTTGGCACGGATTGCGCCGTTGGCACGGATCGCGTCAGTTTCTCTGGGGTCTGTACTGGGCCTCACACCGCTCATCCTTGGTACTGAGGTTGGAGAGCTTCTTCCTAGAGAACAATCCGATTGGCTTTTCATTGCTGGTATTGGACTGGTCACCGCGTTCGTGCCCCAGCTTATCTACACGATTTGCTCGCCTGTCATTGGAGCCTCCCAAACTGCGGTGGTCGGAAG
>NZ_JBQGAB010000136.1:0-523 GCF_056542605.1 Ruegeria sp. AB8 | reverse complement strand
ACGCCGATGCCGAAATCTTTGGCCACCACAAGTTCAAACCGGCGCGGTTGTTCAAATCCATTCGCTCCAAGGCCTATCTGTTCTCAGGCGTGGAAATCCGCTGGAAATCCGCCATCGACGATGGCGAGACCCCGACCGAGGCGACGTTCCACTTCCCCGGAGGCCTGTCCGATTACCTCAAAGAGACGATGAACGGTTCGTCCACTTATGCCGAGCAACCCTTCGCAGGCACCGTGGACTTCACCGAGAAGTTCGGGACACCGGGCAAGGTCGAATGGGCGATCAACTGGACACCTTCGCGCGATGGGTTCATCCAATCCTACTGTAACACCGTCCCCACTCCCGAAGGTGGAACCCATGTAGCGGGGTTCTGGGCCGCGATCCTCAAGGGGATCAAGGCGTATGGTGAGCTGATCAACAACAAGAAAGCCGCGCAGATCACCCGCGAAGACCTGATCACCGGCGGCTGCGCGCTGGTGTCCTGCTTTATCCGCGAGCCGGAATTCGTGGGCCAGACCAAAGA
>NZ_JBQGAB010000135.1:0-524 GCF_056542605.1 Ruegeria sp. AB8 | reverse complement strand
CACCCCAGCCCCTTCCCGCATGCGCATGTGGCAACCACCACCACGCACAAGACCCTGCGCGGTCCGCGTGGCGGCATGATCCTGACCAATGATGAAGATATCGCAAAGAAAGTGAACTCGGCCATCTTCCCCGGCATTCAGGGCGGCCCGCTGATGCACGTGATCGCGGCCAAGGCCGTGGCCTTCGGCGAGGCGCTGCAACCGGCCTTCAAGGACTACATCAAGCAGGTCGTCGTCAATTCGCAGGCGCTGTCGGATCAGCTGATCAAAGGCGGTCTGGACACGGTGACCCATGGCACCGACACCCATGTGGTACTGGTCGACCTGCGCCCCAAAGGCGTCAAGGGCAACGCGACCGAAAAGGCCCTGGGCCGCGCGCATATCACCTGCAACAAGAACGGCGTGCCATTTGACCCGGAAAAGCCGACCATCACGTCGGGCATCCGCCTGGGTTCGCCCGCCGGCACCACCCGCGGCTTTGGCGAGGTTGAATTCCGCCAGATCGCGGACTGGATCATCGAGGT
>NZ_JBQGAB010000134.1:0-531 GCF_056542605.1 Ruegeria sp. AB8 | reverse complement strand
CTCGCACCCCGATCAGCGGTTCGATGCCGAGTTCCTTGTAGACCTCGATCACCGTGTCTGCCTCTTTCGGGCTTTCCAGAACGATGACGGTGTTGAAACCGATCTTGCGGCTAAGGATAGCCAGCTGGATGAACTCGGCATCCTTGACGCCGTTGCAGACGATCAGTGCCTCGGGGGCCAGACGATGGGCCAGCGCCACAACCAGTTCGGGCTTGGAGCCCGCTTCCAGCCCATAGTTGTATTTCTTACCGAACTCGACAATCCGATCCACGACCTGCGCCTGTTGATTCACTTTGATCGGGAAAACACCCCGATAGGAACCCTTGTAGTTCACCCGCGCGATGGCATCGCGAAAGCTTTCGTTTAGATGCGCGATCTCATGTTCCAGATAGGACGTCACCCGCAAAAGCATCGGCGATTTGATGCCTCGGTCGTCCAGATCGGACAGAATGCCCGGCAGGCTGATCGCGTCGGCCTCGGGATGCAGCGGATTACGCAGACCGATCTCGCCCTGATCCGTCACCTCGATGA
>NZ_JBQGAB010000133.1:0-547 GCF_056542605.1 Ruegeria sp. AB8 | reverse complement strand
CGCGCCGCAAGACCCCGGATGATTTCGCAGTTTTGCCGCTTGAGCGCTGGCCTAAGGTACGCATTCGCCGCCGACCAGCGCCGTCCTTTCCAGACGGTCTGCTCCATCGGCCCAAAACCTTCTTGTTTCTCACCGTTATAGTCGCCAGTGACCTCATATCCAGCCTGCTGACCTGCATCGACGAACGCCTTAAACAGCGGATTTTCACGAGGCCCTCGCGACACGTGCAGAGGTCCATCCGTGCCTCTCCAGGTGTGATCACCGCCATGGCCACCATCATGCCAGGTTTCCATGCGTTTGTAGTACGGCAGCACATCTGCGTAAGACCATCCATCTGCGCCCATCTCGGCCCAGGTGTCAAAATCTCGCGCGTGACCGCGCACATAGACCATGCCATTGATCGAAGAAGACCCTCCGATCACCTTGCCTCTGGGGCAAGCAAGTTGACGATTGTTCAGATGCGGTTCGGGCTCGGATTTGTAGCCCCAGTCATATCGCGACATATTCATCGGATAGCTTAGGGCGGCAGGCATCTGGATGAAGGGTC
>NZ_JBQGAB010000132.1:0-548 GCF_056542605.1 Ruegeria sp. AB8 | reverse complement strand
GACGGCCTGCGGGTTCTCCGATCACCTCTTTCAGTCGCGCCTCGACATTCATGTGGATGTCTTCCAGCGCAGTCGAGAACTGAAATTCTCCGTTCTGAATTTCTGACAAAACGGTGAGCAGGCCTTCCCGAATGGCGTGCGCATCACTATCAGTAATAACGCCTGTGGCAGCCAACATGGCGGCATGGGCGCGCGAGCCTGCGATGTCCTGGGCTGCCATCCGCTGATCGAACCCGATCGAGGCATTTATCGCCTCCATGATCGCGTCTGGACCAGCGGCAAAGCGGCCGCCCCACATCTGGTTCGAAGATTGATCGGTCATGAAAGAAAACCCGGAGTTGATATGCGCCTGTTACGTCTGATCCCCCTTTATATGGCCCTAGCGCTGGGTGCAAACGCCGCTTTGGCAACAGATGCGGCAACGCTTGGCCCATTGCGTGAGGGCAGCCTGAAGCGGCTGATCCTGCATAGTGAGCCCAAGCCGGTCAAAGTGGTGGATTTTGAGCTAGAAGATGATGGTGGCACCGGATCGCTGGCCGACTACAAAG
>NZ_JBQGAB010000131.1:0-554 GCF_056542605.1 Ruegeria sp. AB8 | reverse complement strand
CTGAAATATGGGCGGGAGCTGCATTTTTGGGATTTCGAAAAACGCGAACCGGTCGAAAGCTTCTATTTGGGTGAAGACGGGCTGTTGCCACTGGAAGTTAAGTTCCACCATGACCCCGACAGCACGCATGGGTTCTGTGGCGCAGCTCTTTCGACCAATGTGATCCATTGGTGGCAAGACGATGCTAAAAAGTGGCGGTGGGAAAAGATCATCGATGTGGAAAACGAGATGCACCCCGAATGGCCGATCCCGTTGCCGGGGGTTATGTCGGCGATCCTGATCTCGATGGACGACAAATACTTGTACCTGAACAATTGGCTGCATGGAGATATGCGCCAGTATGACGTCACCGACCCGCATAATCCCAAGCTGACCGGGCAAGTGTTTATGGGGGGCCTTTTGGGTAAAGCTCCGATCGTTAACGGGGTCGAGGTCGCGGGTGGTCCACAAATGTTCCAGCTCTCTCTCGACGGACGAAGGCTTTATGTCACGACCTCGCTGTTCTCGACTTGGGATAACCAGTTCTATCCCGAGATCCGCGAAAAGGGCGGGGT
>NZ_JBQGAB010000130.1:0-572 GCF_056542605.1 Ruegeria sp. AB8 | reverse complement strand
GACGGCGATCAACACGGTGGCCCCGGCGCTGATCGCGGGTAATACGGTGATCCTGAAACACGCCACGCAGACCCTGCTGGTGGGCGAGCGTATGGCGCAGGCCTTCCATGCAGCGGGTGTGCCGGAAGACGTGTTCCAGAATGTCTTTCTGAGCCATGACGTGACCAACGATCTGATCGCGGGCAATGCGTTCGACTTCGTGAACTTCACCGGCTCGGTCGGCGGCGGCCAGGCGATGGAGCGCGCGGCGGCGGGCACCTTTACCGGCGTCGGGACTGAGCTGGGCGGCAAGGATCCGGGTTATGTGATGGACGATGCCGATCTGGAGGCGGCGGTTGAGACGCTGATCGACGGGGCAATGTTCAACGCGGGCCAGTGCTGCTGCGGGATCGAGCGGATTTATGTGCATGAAAGCCTGTATGACGACTTCGTCGCCAGGGCGGTGGAGATCGTGAAGGGCTATAAGCTGGGCAATCCGCTGGACGCTGAGACCACCATTGGCCCGATGGCCAATGTGCGCTTTGCCGATGAGGTGCGGGCGCAGATTGCCGAGGCGGTCGAGGCTGGTGCGG
>NZ_JBQGAB010000129.1:0-580 GCF_056542605.1 Ruegeria sp. AB8 | reverse complement strand
GTCAACCATCAAGCGCGGAATGCGCGAATACTGGCTGGAAAGCGATGCCCGCGCCACGGCTTTCGGAATCGCGCTCGAAATGTTCCATGTCCTCAATGATCTTGAGTATGTCCGTGCAAATCGGCTCTACAAAGCCTTGAAGTTGCACGCAGACGTTAACAAGGCGTTGGGTCCGAAAGAGCTGTTCCGCTTTGCTTCACCGGAAAAGGCCGCTGCGCTCATCCAAAGCAGCAGCCGAGCAAACTATGCCAACTCATACGCAACCCTGAAATTCGGTTGCGACCTGTCAGGCACAATCGACGCCGACACCGCGCGCGACGTTCTGAACCGGCATGAAGCCCTTTGGTTCGTTTACCCAAACGCCACCTATCACGTTCACCTGATCCGTGAGGGTGTCTGGCTGGACATCGTTATGCCGCTTGAAGTGGTCGTTGAGCTGCGCCTTGAAGTGGATTTCGCAATGCAAATCCGACAAGCGGAACTTGATGCGCAGGGAGCTTTGTCATGAACAAGCCTGCGCGCAAAGTTCTTCCTGATCGTCGGCTGGCTGAAACACGCCGCGTTGAAACTCCGCAAGGGC
>NZ_JBQGAB010000128.1:0-580 GCF_056542605.1 Ruegeria sp. AB8 | reverse complement strand
GCTTCCTGAATAAGATCAGTTTGCATAAGCGGCGGCCTCTCGTCCTGCGATGCGTCCAAAGACAGTTCCGATGGTCATGCCGAAGCCCGCCAGATAGCCTTGCCCAAGGATCGACCCGGCCATGGTCTCGCCTGCGGCCCACAGGTTTTTGATCTTTCCGTTTGGGGTCGAGCACTGGGCCGCTTCGTCAACCTTCAGCCCCAGATAGGTGAAGGTCACGCCGGTGCGCAGCGAATAGCCATAGAATGGCGGTTCGGTAATGGGGCGCGCCCAATTGGTCTTGGGTGGGATCAGGCCTGAGGTCGCCACCCCGTCCAGTTCGGTCGGATGAAACCCACTGATGTCACCGCAGGCGGCGTTGAATGCGCTGACGGTTGCTTTCAATTTCTCCGCAGGCAGGTCCATCTTCCCGGCCAATTCGTCCAACGTGTCCGCCTTTAGCGGAGGGAACACGGACGGCATGAACAGGTTCAGCGACTTGGCGTCGATGATAGCATATCCCACCTGATCCGGCTGGGCCGCCACCAGACGCCCCCAGATCGCATATCGTTTGGGCCAGACATCCTCTCCTTCGTCGTAG
>NZ_JBQGAB010000127.1:0-583 GCF_056542605.1 Ruegeria sp. AB8 | reverse complement strand
CACCAATGGAGGAGGAATAACCATGAAACGCAGAACTCTTTTGATCTCGACGGTTGTCGCGGGTGCGCTGTTGGGCACCACGGTGATCGCGCAGGATCTGCCACCGCTTGAGCAGAAGGATCGCTACAAGGTCGGCTTTGCGCAGATGGAATCGAACAACCCGTGGCGCATTGCCGAAACGAAATCTTTCCATGACACAGCCGAGGCCTGTGGCTGGGATCTGATCGCGACGGATGCGGCCGGATCTGCGGCCAAGCAGGTTGCGGATGTGGACAGCATGATCGCCCAAGGCATCGACGTTCTGTTCCTGCCCCCGCGGGAAGAAAAGCCGTTGATCCCAGCCGTTATGAAGGCCCGTGCAGCGGGAATCCCGACCTTTTTGGTGGACCGCTCGGTTGATCCGGCCGTTGCCAAGCCGGGCGAGCATTTTGTGGCGTTCCTTGGGTCGGATTTTATTGATCAGGGCAACCGGGCCGCACAGTGGCTGATGGAGAATTTCGACGGCGACAATGGCGTCATCGTCCAGTTGGAGGGCACGACTGGTTCTTCACCTGCAAATGACCGCAAAAAAGGTTTCGACGAC
>NZ_JBQGAB010000126.1:0-584 GCF_056542605.1 Ruegeria sp. AB8 | reverse complement strand
TCGATGAATATCATTCCAGTCGACAACACTGCCCATCACTGACCTCCGGGCCCGCGCCTCTTTGAGATCGTGTGAAACCTCCGCCATAGCAGTCATCATACGGTCGACCACTTCGCGGTCATCACACTCGACATGCAGACCCTCGGTCGACCATGTGACGTCAGAGACGTGCGGAGCTGGGTAGTTGTGCGCTATCACCAAACGCATCTCTTCGGCGTACCAGGCGTCAAATGAGCGGAGGTCATCTGGCGCTCCATGGTTCTCGATCACACCTCGGACCTTTTCCCGAAATTCCTTCCAGCTCTTTTCGACATCATCCATCATTCACATTCTCCAGAACTTGGTCTTGTTGAGATGGAAGACCCCTCTCGAGATCTGGCAAGCCGGACCAGCCTTCGGGTGTGCGTCCGAGGCTCTCCTCGACCGATTGTTTGATGTCTTTGAAATCAATTGCGTTCGTGACGTCGCCCGCCATGTCGGACACCTCCTGAGGATGGTAGGAGGCGTCGGAATCGAACCGACTCGTGCACTCTAATCTGGAGCAATTACAAGGATATAAGCCTCGCCCGCATACCAATGCTGCC
>NZ_JBQGAB010000125.1:0-594 GCF_056542605.1 Ruegeria sp. AB8 | reverse complement strand
GCCATGATGTCCTCAAGCGCGTTCATCTGCGAGTGGTCATACTTCCGCATCCCGCGCTTGTCGGTATAGAGTATGTGTTTGACTTGATGCAGGTTTTCCTGAATCTCGATGACTTTGTCGACCTGCTCCTGGTCACCGCAGACGACATATTTCGCGCCGCAATGCTCCAGCACATAGGCCATCTCTTCGGCGACCGAATCCTGATACAGAGGCACCGGCACCGCGCCTACCATCTGAGCGGCAACCATCGACCAGTAATGGGCGGGACGGTTCCGACCAATCACAGCAATATGGTCACCCTTTTCAACGCCAAGTTCTAGAAACCCAAGTGCGATGGCACGGATTTCTTTGGCGGCTTCCGCCCAGGTCCAGCATTGCCAGATCCCGAATTCCTTTTCCCGATAGGCCGGGGCATCCCCGAACTGGGTCACATTGCGGTGTAATAGCGCCGGAAGAGAGTCCATCCCTTCAGCGCCCGACTGCGTCTGAGCCAATCTTTCTCTCCTCCCCATCCGACCCCTCCCCGGGCCGAAAATGGCGGGTTCGGGATGGTGCCCGAACGCCAATGCCCCGATAAGGGACGTCGTAACGATC
>NZ_JBQGAB010000124.1:0-595 GCF_056542605.1 Ruegeria sp. AB8 | reverse complement strand
ACTGCGCATTCAAACCCGAGCTTTGTGAGGTGTCGGTGCAAGCCATAGCCGCACGGCCCAGCCTCATAGCAAAAAGACGGAGTGTGTCCGTTCTTGGAAAGCCTCTTCGTAAGACGTAGCACCGCATCAGCCGAATTGACGACGATCCCGTGAAATCTGATCTCACCGCTGCGACTGTCTTCGGCAACAGCGACTGCAATTGTATCTTTGTGAATGTCCAGGCCAACATAAAGCGTTTTGTTCATTTGCATTTCCTCCTTCGAACGTTCTTCTGTTCGTCGAGAAAAACACGGGCACCACGCACGTCGCAAAACACTCATCTGGTCTTAGCGTTTTCGATCCTTATCTGTCGCCACCGATATTCTCCCGTGAGAATAATATGCGCCCATCCGAGAGGTGAGACATGCGCGAGAAGGTATTCTGGCGTGTCGAGCGCTGCGTTTTTCCGTTGCGCAACCGCGATGCCAAGTTGCCTGGTATTCCAGTAGATGATGATGGCGGTCAGCAGATTGAGGCCTGCGATCCGAAAGTGTTGACCTTCTGTGGTTCGATCTCTGATTTCTCCTTGCCGCCCGATCCGCAGGGCATTCTTCAG
>NZ_JBQGAB010000123.1:0-602 GCF_056542605.1 Ruegeria sp. AB8 | reverse complement strand
CGCTTGATATCGCACTGGCCGGACCGCGCAGCTATGATGGCCAGATGCGGGATCTTGCTTGGGTGAACGGGAATGCGCGGCAGAATATCGACGCGGCGGAGGTTTTTCGCGCATCAGACATACTCTGGCAGGTATGGGGGCTTGCGCTTGGGCTCGTGTCGGTGTGGGTTGGGTTCAACTTCATATTCTGACGGATCAGCCTTATGCGTTTCCTTTCCGGCCTTATTGCCGCCGCCCTCTTCGCCTCGCCTGCACTCGCCCAATGCGGCGGTGGGTTCAATACCTTCGTCAAAGGGCTGAAAGCCGAAGCCATTCAGCAGGGTTACGACAAATCCACCGTCAACAGCTTTTTCAAGGGCGTGCAGCAGGACGGAGCCGTTCTGAAAGCCGACCGCGCGCAGGGCGTATTCCAGAAACCATTCATCGACTTCTCGCGGCGCCTGATTTCACAGAACCGGATCGACCGGGGCAAGGCCATGTCGGGCAAATACGACGCGGTGTTTGACCGGATTGAGCAGGAATACGGCATTTCGCGGGGTGTGCTGCTGGCATTTTGGGCGTTCGAGACCGACTACGGGTCCTTTCAGGGCGATTTCAACACT
>NZ_JBQGAB010000122.1:0-606 GCF_056542605.1 Ruegeria sp. AB8 | reverse complement strand
CGCTCGCTTTGATCACAAGATCTTGGGTCTCAATATCAAAATTCGTCTTAACACCTGCCAGAGCAGCCTCATTTAATAGAACAACAAAGCGATCTTTCGGCAGAGGCTGAGGGTTCTGTGCGTTAAATCCGGAGTTGTAGCGCGCGAACCCGAAAAGGCGATCACCTGGAATCCCCTCCCCTGCTCGCAGCGTCACGGTTTGCATAGGCTCGGCACTCAATCCTTTAATTGGATAGCGGTTCAATCTGACGATAGAGAGTGTGTTCATACGTCTGCACCTGACCAAACGAGTTATACACGTTCCCGAGTGGTCCGCGCTATTTGACGCTACCTCCAATTCTCAAAGGTATCGACCAAATAATCTGTGAGTGCTTCAGCAGAGGGTTCGCTAAACGCGTTGGCCGCATGATGGCCGCGATTGTAGGCTGTGCCAATTTTAGTCGATAGAGCCATTTAATACCTCGCTGACGAGAATAGATGCGTATCAAGAAAAATAAACAAATTCTCATATAATCAACGACTAAGAAGCGAATTGAACGTTCCTCTCCGCCTTTTTGAGGTACGAACCTCAAATATTTCTGGATTTGAGGTACGCACCTCAAGTCC
>NZ_JBQGAB010000121.1:0-610 GCF_056542605.1 Ruegeria sp. AB8 | reverse complement strand
CTGGCGGCGCCAGTTTCTGAATGATCTGGCGTTCGAAGGTCTGGAAGGCCCTCTTGAAGACGCAGTAACGGGGCTTGACTGACGGTGCATCAGTCTTGATCGATTGAAGATACTCACACCCATCTGATCGGTGTGAGCCCAATATTATCGAAGGTTGTCTCAAGCCGGGTCCTGATGGCTTGATCGAGTGGGGCAGGGAGGTCGCGCGCCGCGGGTGCTGCGAGAAGGCCTCTGAGATGTGCGGCTTCTCGGAAGATCATCTCGTGCGTCGCCCTGTCATGGCCATCGAGCAAAGAGATAAGTGGCGCGAGACGGTTGTGTATTGCCTGGGCCAATGGAAAGTCGCCGGCGCGTGTTGCTTGATAAAGCGCGGAGACCTCATGGGGTGCGATGTAAGCCAGGCAGGAAAGCACCCCGTCACCACCGGTGTTGAGATTGTGAAACAACGCACCCTTTGATGAGGTCAGACATGCCAGTGGTCGGCCGATCGATTTGAGCGCATAATAATCCTGATCGTAGGCGAGCACATTGTCATGCACGCCCATATCAAATCCGAGAATTCGGCGGCTTCTAAGGGCCAGGGTGGCTTTGTTGCACAAAGCTGGGAGTG
>NZ_JBQGAB010000120.1:0-616 GCF_056542605.1 Ruegeria sp. AB8 | reverse complement strand
CGTGAACGCTTGCAAACGTACTATCGACATCCGGCACAAGGTGAAACAGGTTAAACCCAAGGATTGCATCATAGGTCTGCCTCTGGTTCGGCGCGGCAACGTCCACGTTTCTGAACGAGATGTTGTGCACCCCGTCCGCTTTTGCCTTTTCCCGGCCAAAGTCCAACATGCCTTCGGAAAAATCACTCGCTGTAATATGTGCGACTGAGGGGGCGAGTAACAGGGCGGTCGATCCCGTTCCGCAGCCCAGTTCCAAGACGTTGCGCTGCTTTGACAGATAGGACCGTGTCCGTCCCAGCGTGTATTCGTAAGACTCCATGTCGCGAATGGGTGAACGCGAATATTTTCCGGCAATGCCGTCCCAGAACTGAGCAGTCGTCGTTGCCATGATCAATCTCCTTTCCGGCTCATTTACTCATGCGCAAATCGAATATGAATTGCCGAAATGCGCAGACACCTTATACATATTTGTATGTCCAAACTTGGGGATTTTGACTGGAACCACATCCGGGCGTTTCTGGCGACCGCAGAAACCGGATCGCTGTCGGCAGCCGCTCGTCAATTGGGACAGACTCAGCCAACGCTCAGCCGCCAGATCGCGGCGCTTGAGGCGGAT
>NZ_JBQGAB010000119.1:0-622 GCF_056542605.1 Ruegeria sp. AB8 | reverse complement strand
CGTCGAAAACTACCAGTTCACTCTGGGTGGTGACGGTACTGAATCCGCCGCCATCGGTGATCGTACTGGCCCGGGCTTCGCCTATGACGAGATCGTTCCGGCGGTCGAGCGCATCGTCGACACGTATCTGGAGCAGCGCGACAGCGCTGAAGAGACCTTCTTGCAGACCTATCGCCGCGTTGGCATGGCACCGTTCAAAGCGGCGCTTTACCCCGAGGCACAGGCCAATGCCGCTTGACCTGATCCAAACGGAACTGGGGGCTGACCGCGCCGAACTGACCGAAAAGGTCGAGGCGCTGAACGCCCGCTTCCGCCACCACAGTGCCCATGATGTGATGCATGGCGCTTTGGACGAGATCGAGGAGCTTGCTCTGGTCTCCAGCTTTGGCGCGGAATCGGTGGTGTTGCTGCATATGGCTGCAGTGGTCGACAAGATGACCCCAGTGCTGTTCGTGGACACCCAGATGCTGTTTGCCGAAACGCTGGAATACCAGCAGGAGGTCAGCGAGCGTCTGGGCCTGCGCAATGTGCAGATCATCCGCGCCGAGGATGAAGATGTTCAGCGCGACGATCCTTATGGCGCGTTACGTCTGCGTGACACCGATGCTTGCTGCAACCTGCG
>NZ_JBQGAB010000118.1:0-626 GCF_056542605.1 Ruegeria sp. AB8 | reverse complement strand
GCGATGGACACAGACGACCCCAGCACCGATTGGATCAGCGTTGTGTCGGTGGTGATCCGGCTCAGAACTTCGCCGGTCATGATGCGCTCGTAAAACTCGGGGCTCATCCCGATCACGCGGTCAAAAACCGCCTTTCGGATATCGGCCACCACACGTTCACCCAACCGGGTCACCAAAGCATAGCGAATACCCGTACCCACGGCGAGAATCCCGGCTATACCGAGGGCGGCCAGAAAGTACCATTCAAGCAAATCACCATCTTCGATGCGGAAATTGTCGACCACACGCCGCACAGCCAAGGGCAATGTCAGCGTCATGCTGGCCGTCAGGATCAACGCCAGAGTCGCGCCGATCATCAGCAGTCGATAGGGCTTCATAAACGGCCACAATGACCGCAGCACGCCAATTTTTTTAGACCTAGCCCGTTCATCGTAGGCGCCGGGCGCTTGTGCATTTGCTGGATTGGCGGAGCGTGTTCTTGCCATATCTGGCCCTTGTATTCTGGTCGCAGCCCTTATCAGGCGTCAATCAACGTTTCATGGCGGCGTGGGACAATGGGGTCAAGCTTTGGGCGCAATTCGGGGCACGATCCGGGCCTTTTGACGCATTCGACCGGAATGTTAGAG
>NZ_JBQGAB010000117.1:0-635 GCF_056542605.1 Ruegeria sp. AB8 | reverse complement strand
GAGCCACTGCACCGATGAAGATCGCCATCGAGCCCGAGCCGGGAATGCCGAAGAGTAGCGTAGGCACCAGCCCGCCGCCTTCCTTGGCGTTGTTTGAGCTTTCCGGCCCGATGACGCCACGCACTTCGCCCTTGCCGAAGTTGCTTTTATCTTTGGTCGATTGAACCGAATGGCCGTAAGCGATCCAGTCGACGACCGAACCGCCTAGGCCGGGAATGACGCCAACGACCACCCCGATGATCGAGCAGCGAACAGACAGCCAGATATTCGCGGCCCAGTCTTTGACGCCGTCCAGCCAACCCGCCCCCAGCGAAGCCCCTTTGGCAATCGATCGATCCTGCCGCAGCAGCGAGACGATTTCGGGAACGGCAAAGATGCCCAATCCAACGATGACCAGCTTCAAACCATCTGTCAGATACGGAATGTCATAGGTTGCCATACGGAGCGAACCGCCAGCGTCCGCCTCACCAATTGTGCCAACCATCAACCCAAGTCCAGCAGCTGCGACGCCCTTTAAGGGGATGCGCCCAGCCAGAATGGCAACCATGGAAAGGCCGAGGATGGTGATCATCAACATCTCTGGTAGACCAAACGCCAGAACGATGGGCCGCGCGACCAGAATGAACATTGTTAGG
>NZ_JBQGAB010000116.1:0-645 GCF_056542605.1 Ruegeria sp. AB8 | reverse complement strand
GCAACCCGCTACGACAGGTGCCCGAAGGGCTTCCTGTCAGCAATCGCCCTTGAAGCACTCGTTATCTATTGGCTATGAGTCCTGACCCTAGTCGTCTCGGCGTGGCTACTCCTTGGACACCTCAACAACATTTCGTCCATTTCTTAGAATGTTTGTCGTTCCGTCTGGTCCATTTTTGATCCATTGGCGCTCCCGATCATCAAAAAATCTTCCCGGCACTTTGCGAAGGCAACCCACTTAAATCACTGCTTTCGCGCATCGTGCACGGACATAATTTGATAAGGGCTTAAGCCTTTGTTCTGGCGCTTGCCGTTGATCTGAAAGCCATTGAACCAGCGCCCTTCGTCTTGCGACTTCTTCACGAATTTCTTGCCACAATGATGAGCGATTATTCCAAGATTTTTTTGTTGTTGAGTTGGAGAAAGGCGACAATTTCCTCTTGTCACAACCCCACTATACTTGCGGTGAGTACACGTGAAAAAGCCTGCAGCAACGACCAGCAAGGTTTGTTTGGATTTCGCGTTCGAGCCAAAGTATTTTGAGATCACTTGCTACTAGGCTCGGGACCCATTGATTTCCGCTTGGCCGCGTGATTCACGGTTCGGAAAACGAGTGGTGAACATGTCTGATCTTTACTGGCTAACG
>NZ_JBQGAB010000115.1:0-654 GCF_056542605.1 Ruegeria sp. AB8 | reverse complement strand
GTCGATGGCAGGCCATGTTCGAGGACGAGGGGCTTGGGAGCTACCACTCGCCGATGGCCGCGCACGACGATCTCGTCGGTGGGGCGACCTTTTGGCCGAGCAACGGCTTGAACCCCGACAACTGCGGGTTGCCGGATGATTTGTCGGAGTGGCACCAGCACGATCATCGGTGACCATCCCGCTTGGCCCAGTTCTTCGCTAAGTAGGGTTCGAAGCCCGATACCAGCTCCTCAATCGACCGTAGGTCCTCGATCGCGAAGGAGAGGTGACCATGCCTGGAACCGTCCTCGTTCTCGATGCGCAGCACCATTCGGTCTCGATCGCGATCGTCGCCGGTCACACCGCCGACTCGGACGCGCGGATGCTGGATGGGAGTTTTCGGTGCTTGGATCACGTGACATCACCCATGCTAAGTTGATCATCTTCAGTGAGAGACGCGATCAGGAGCTTGCCATGGAAGTCGACTTTCAAACGATCCAAGACGCGATAGGAATCGCGGGGGACACCGGCAGCGCGGCTAGCAAGGTCGCCAAGGCCGCTGAAGCTACCAAGGAGCTATTCGGCTCGTCTAAGAGCGGTGCTGACCACGATGTTAAACTCGCGATGAGCGAGCTGATGCTGCAGGTAGCGAATACGCAGGCGGCGAATGCGCAA
>NZ_JBQGAB010000114.1:0-670 GCF_056542605.1 Ruegeria sp. AB8 | reverse complement strand
ATCCGACACCAGGTGATCAGGATGACAACTCGGAAGGCTTCCGCATGGCCTTCTTCGCGCTTGATTTCAGGCCTTCGAGACTGTCGCAGATCGATTTTTCTGCCGCAGCGGATGAAACGACGCTCACCAATGCACTGAACTACGATGGAAGCACTCAGATCTGGGAGGGCGGCCGTGAGGACGTCTTTGCCGTGCGTGCCACGACCGATTTGCATATTGAGCAGGCGGGAAGTTACACGTTCTATTTGCTATCGGATGACGGTTCCAGCCTGCGGCTCAATGGTCAGGACCTGATCGACAACGACGGGCTGCATGCGACTGAGCTACAGACCGCCACGATCGAGCTGTCGGCGGGTACCCATAGCCTTGAGGCGCTCTACTTCGAGGCCTTTGGCGATGCGACCCTGATGCTCGAGTGGGCTGGCCCCGATACTGGTGGTAACCGCGTCCTGCTGACCGGGGATCATGTGGCAAGCCCTGGCGACGGAACCCCGCCCCCCGTCGATGAGACACCCGTTGATGAGACGCCTGTCGATGAGACGCCGGTGAACGAAGATCCCGTTGAGGATGATCCTGTTGATCCGACACCAGGTGATCAGGATGACAACTCGGAAGGCTTCCGCATGGCCTTCTTCGCGCTTGATTTCAGGCCTTCGAGACTGTCGCAGAT
>NZ_JBQGAB010000113.1:0-672 GCF_056542605.1 Ruegeria sp. AB8 | reverse complement strand
CATGGGGTGGCTCCTTTCAAAAGCAGACTTTGACACCTGCACTATGGCGCATTGCGACGCCGGTTGAAGCAGGAGCCATCCACCCCATCAGGTTTGGATTTCAGCCTGTTTCACGCCTTTGAATGTCAGGTTTCGGGAAAACGTGCTGCGTTGCCGCGTTAGGGTCCGAAAACAGGACGTCGTGTTGAAGCGGATTTCGCTGCAACGGCGACCGGCGGAAAAGTCCGCTGAGCAGTCGTTCAGATCTACTGCAGCGAAGGTCCGCATCGAGCTCAAAGCGGACAAGCACCAAATCTCATAATTTTCTCGCACCGGCGATAGCTTCAAACGTCGGTTAATTTTACCATAGTAGCAGGCTTGTTTTTTGCGCCTCGAAACCTTTTGGCGTCGGAAAAAGCGAGCGCATCCTGGCAACAAGTTCGATCTCACCATCCAGCATCTTTCGGACGGTGTTTAACCAGTTATTGAAAGTTTCAGATTCCCAATGATCCTGGACCGCGGCTTCGTTCCTGAACACTTCGTAGAAATAGAAACGATTTGGGTTTGTTTCATCCACCATAATATGAAACTGAAAGACTTCAGGTTCTTCACTGACAACATTTTGCGCTTGGAAGATGCTGGCGTCCAAAAAGGGCTGCCGATACTCTGGTTTTACGTTGATCACGAAGAACC
>NZ_JBQGAB010000112.1:0-718 GCF_056542605.1 Ruegeria sp. AB8 | reverse complement strand
CCACAAGCTCGCAACCGGTCATAACGTGCTGCACCCGATGGGCTGGGACGCGTTCGGGATGCCTGCGGAAAACGCCGCAATGGCCAGTGGTGGCCACCCCAAAGATTGGACCTACGGCAATATCGCCGACATGCGCGGACAGATGAAGCCGCTGGGCCTGTCGATCGACTGGTCTCGTGAATTCGCCACCTGTGATCCGGAATACTACGGCCAGCAGCAGGCTTTGTTCCTGGATATGCTCGAGGCCGGTCTGGTCTATCGCAAGAACGCCGTGGTGAACTGGGACCCGGTCGATATGACCGTTTTGGCCAATGAACAGGTAGAAAACGGCCGTGGCTGGCGTTCAGGCGCCTTGGTTGAGCGTCGCGAGTTGACTCAGTGGTTTTTCAAGATTTCCGATTATTCCGAGGAACTGCTCGACGCGCTGGATACGCTGGATAACTGGCCCGCCAAGGTACGCCTGATGCAAGAGAACTGGATCGGCAAGTCCCGTGGCCTGCAATTCGGGTTCGAACGCACCGATGGAGGTGAGCCGATCACCGTCTACACGACACGGCCCGATACGCTGATGGGCGCGTCGTTTGTTGGCATCTCGCCCGATCATCCGATTGCCAAGCAGCTTGAGGCAGAAAACCCGAAAGTCGCTGAATTCGTTGCCGAATGCCGCAAGGGCGGCACCACCGAAGAGGCGATCGAAACCGCCGAAAAGCTGGGTTAT
>NZ_JBQGAB010000111.1:0-741 GCF_056542605.1 Ruegeria sp. AB8 | reverse complement strand
GGCGCACTTCGATCACCTCTTCGGTGGGCACCAGTACCTCGTCGATATCGTCTTCAAGGCCCTGCTCAGCCACCGACGTGCGGATCTGCTCTGCGATCTTCTTTTCGAAATTCGAAAGAACGCTGACCGAATACCACCGTTTCGCCATGAACCTGTCGTCCTTGTTTGCCTTTGGGCTGCGACGCATCGCGCCCTTCGTTGAAATCCTATTGCGTCACCCGGAATAAAAAGCGGCGCGCAGCCCGATTCGCCGCACGCCCATTCCGAATAGTCATGTCACCTACTCTGACATCGCAAGCTGTGCAAGGGGGCAGTCGCGTTTCGGCTTGCCCAAACCGGCTTAGCTGAACGCGCCGAGTACCAGTTGCAGACCGCCGCGAATGCCCAGATCAACCAGCGCAAAGAACACAGCCGTCAGCGCAGCCATGATGAACACCATGACCGTGGTCAACAGAACCTCACGACGGGTCGGCCAGACGACCTTTGCGACTTCGGCGCGGACCTGCTGAATGAACTGGATCGGGTTTAAGGTTGCCATGAGGCTACAATCTCTCTTCTAGCGGATGGGCCGGACATAGCCGGGCATTGCGGCAATTTCAAGGGCTGTTGACGCCTCTGTCAGGGCTTGGGCTTGTCATCCCATTCGTCGCTGAGGATACGGCGCGCATCGCCTTCCGGATCCTCATACTGGTTCGAGCGGACCGTGTAGATAAACGCAACCAAGCCCACCCCGCCCAAAAG
>NZ_JBQGAB010000110.1:0-818 GCF_056542605.1 Ruegeria sp. AB8 | reverse complement strand
GGTGCTGTCAGACGAATTCGAACCAGTCTCAGTTTGCCGCGGAAACCGTGAACCTATCCGGAACAAAGTTGACGCCACTCGGCGAGAGCGGCGGCGCGGGTCAGCTTGAAGGTGTCTCGGCTGGTTAGCGATCTTTCCTGGTTGAAGTGGTTGTATACGGAGGAATAGACGGAAGCGAATTTCTGTAGACATCGCATGCGCCTGAAACGTTGCATCGCGCGTTCGCGTCGTCGGAAAGGCAGGTGCGAGTTCTCGACGCGGTTGTTGAGCCACCTTCCCGTCCTTTGTTTTTCGAGTGCACCCAGTTCTCTGAGCGCGGCTCTGTATGAGGCAAAGCGATCCGTGACGACGGTTTCCGCTTTGCCGTGTCGCTTCATTAACTTTTTGAGGAATTTCAGTGCTGCAGCTTTGTTTCGGCGTTTGGTGACAACGGCTTCCAGCACCTCGCCTTCGTGATCAACAGCCCGCCAAAGGTAATGCCGCTTGCCATTTACCTTCACGAAAACCTCGTCCACGTGCCACTTCCATTTGGAGAATGCTCTCGATTGCTGAACACGCTTTCTTCGGATCTCAGAGGCAAACATCGGACCGAACCTGTTCCACCAATATCGGATAGTTTCGTGGCTCACGTCGACCCCGCGTTCGTGCAGCAGATCTTCAACATTCCGAAGTGAAAGAGGGAAACGGATGTACAGCATCACTGCAAGGCGGATGATCTCGGGACTGGTTTTGAAGTACTTGAAAGAGGCAGGTTTGGTCATGGGCAAAAGCTACGCAACCGCCCTGCCCCGCTCAAGCAAAGTTCTTCTGACAAGACC
>NZ_JBQGAB010000109.1:0-819 GCF_056542605.1 Ruegeria sp. AB8 | reverse complement strand
GGATCTGTTGCAAACTTTTGGCTGTTGACGAGGTCAGATGCTGCGGGTGAATGACTTTCGGTAAAATCAGTCGAAAGTCAGTTCATGATTTCCTTCAAAGGCGCGCAATATCCGAAGGATGTGATCCTGTTCGCGGTGTTTTTCTATGTCCGATACGGTGTGTCTTACCGGGATTTGGAAGAAATCATGGCCGAGCGCGGTGTTTCAGTGGACCACACCACGCTAAACCGATGGGTAACACGGTATTCTGGTGCAATCGCTGAGGCAGCACGTCGCCGCAAAGGGCCATGTGACCGTTCGTGGAGAATGGACGAAACTTACATCAAAGTTAAAGGCGCGTGGGTCTACCTCTATCGAGCGGTCGATAAACACGGCAAGACCCTTGATTTCATGCTTTCACGGCGTCGCAACAAACTAGCTGCCACCAAGTTCTTCGCCAGGATGTTGGAGATCAATGGATTGCCGAGGAAGATTGTGATCGACAAAAGCGGGGCCAACACTGCTGGCATTAAGGCGATCAACAAGATGTTGAAAAGCTTTGGCTGCCCGATCCCAATTGAGATGGTAAGGCGGAAATACTTGAACAACATCGTGGAACAGGACCACCGTTTCATCAAGAGACGCACGCGGCCAATGCTGGGGTTCAAGGCCTTTGCTTCAGCGGCGGCAACGCTCGACGGAATAGAAGTGGCGCACATGATCCGCAAAGGTCAAATCACACCCGGACTCTGCCCATTTCAGCAGTTCGCTGAGCTCGCCACCTGACGCACAAGCGGTTGCTGAAACAACTCAACGGGCTCAAATCTTTGCAACAAAACC
>NZ_JBQGAB010000108.1:0-874 GCF_056542605.1 Ruegeria sp. AB8 | reverse complement strand
CTGCGCATCCGTCAGCCAAAAAAGATCAGACATGGTCACCGCTCGATTTTCGAACCGTGAATCACGCAGCCACGCGGAAATCAATGGGTCCCGAGCCTAACATAACGAAGGAAACTAGCATAGTTCAGCCGAAATAGATGACTTGACCCAAGTACACTCCAATAGCATTTCCTAATAATTTACCATTATGATTCTATGAAGAATTTTGGGATTACTACCAACGTTAGGATCCAAAATTGATCTGCACGACAACGACACCTTTTGCGTTCCAGGATATAGCTTTGACGCTTGCCAAGACTGCTTCTCAAGTCGAAAATGCTTGGAATATACTGCAACCGTATTTCGGAACCCAATTGACGTTTGGTTTCGGTAGAATTGTACCTGCCCCAAACTTCTTCGATGTCGTCGCGATGGGTGTTCTGATTGAGCTAACTGCCAAACCTTGTGACGTGAACGATCTGCTCATCAACTCCCTTTGTGTAGCCGAAGAGGTTGCGATTTACATGGATTCCGAAGAGGCATTGGCAATACTGGGAAAGGCTCAGAGAGCTGAGGTAATCGAGTACCTAATTGCGGTGTTTTCTTCTCAAACTATTGAGGAGCAATGCCAACTAGTTTTCCAGTGCAAAGTTGGTGTTGTTGCAGTTGTCACTGGAATCATGGAGAAAGTTCACGGAACTCTGATTGACAGCCGGATCAACGAGCCTTTTGGTCGCAAAGAGAGATTTGGTGCCTTGGATCGAATTTCTTTAACCCGTTGTTGTAATTTAAAATTATTCAATACCTAGGGTCAGGACTCATAACCAATAAATGACGGTTGCGGCGAGGGCGATGGCGGAGAGGAAGACCTTCGGGCATCTGTCGTATCTGGTCG
>NZ_JBQGAB010000107.1:0-919 GCF_056542605.1 Ruegeria sp. AB8 | reverse complement strand
AGGAAGGAAATGATGATTTCCGAGCCCAAACAATGCACCGTATGCGGGCCCGATAAATCTGCCTTGGCCTTGATCTCGGCCCCGTCGATGACCTTATGCAACCGCGGCGCACGCGGGTCAGTGGCTGTATCAACGATGTGAAGGTTGTTGGAGCGTACGCCTGGCAGGATCAGGTATTTGCGGGACATCGAGCCGTCGTCGTGACAGGACGAACAGGCGTTCCACCCCATGTGGTGAAGCTCGTCCCCAATACCCGGCATTTCCAGCCTATGGATTACCTGAGAATAGGTCGGGCTGTCCGGGTCAACATCCACTGTAGCCAGGTAATCAGGCTTCTGGATGCCGGTGCCTGTGTAGATGGCGATCGTGTATAGTAGCTTTTCTCGGGGGGCTTTGATGGCTTCTTGCGGACTCTTGAAGCCCGGTCCACAGCATTGTCCATCCATCGTTTGCTCCTCCCTTGATTCCCTAAATTGTATCGTATATCGAAAACTTAATTATCATAATGTGAGAAAAATGCATCTCGAACGATTAGCGCTGGTTTTGGAAATCGTGGGTCAAAAAGGACGTGCGTCCGTAGCGGATATCTATGCTCAGTCCGATATACCTAAACCGACGGCCTACAGGCTGGTTCAAGACCTTGTTTCGTCCGGCCTCCTTGAATCACCAGCCCGCGGAGAGTTCGCGATTGGGAATAGGCTAAAGCGTATCACGTTGAGCGATCACTCTGATCCCGCTCTTTTGCAAGTGATTGCGCCTGTCCTATCTGGCGCCGCGAATGACTATGGCGCTGCGTTTTTCTTGTCTCGGCTACGGGGCCATTGGGTCGAGATTATTCATGTGGAGACACCGCAGACGGGCGTGTCTTTTCTTCATCCAGGTATGGGCAAACGACCAACGCACGCGTGCTCTTGCGCCA
>NZ_JBQGAB010000106.1:0-929 GCF_056542605.1 Ruegeria sp. AB8 | reverse complement strand
CACCAGAGAGTAGAGAGTAAGCGGCGCTTTGGCCCCTTCCAAACCGAAGTCCCGCGGTAGCGCGAGCGGTTACATTTCAATGAGTAAAGCAGAGGAGTTGTCATGCGCCCTTTTAAGAAGATAGCCCTGACCACGACGGCCATTGTCACCTTGGCCACCGCCGTCTCCGCAAATATCTACGAAGGTCAACTCACCTCTTACACCGAACCCCGGAATTTAACTACACCTATGGCCTGGGTCTAATTGGAGCCGAAGAGCGATACGCAAAAGGCGCACGAGGACAAGGCATAAAGATTGCAATCCTGGATACTGGAATCCATATCAATCATCCAGACTTCGCGGGTAAAATCGACACTGAATACAGCTACTCTTTTTCCAGAAGCTCCACAGATATTTCGGACAGCGGCACTCATGGCACCCACGTTGCCGGTATCGCTGGCGGCAGGAAAGACGGTCGAGGCACGTATGGCGTTGCCTTTGAATCTGAGCTTCTCATACTCCAAGGAATTGGTCATTTGTCTGCTTCCATACACCGCTCAATCGAGGCTAAAGCGGACGTCATAAACCACAGCTGGGCTACTGTCTATATTGATCATAATGATGATATCGTAGGTACCAAACTAATCACTGAGTTTACAGATCCAAATCTGTCTTCGGAGCAAAATATCACCCGGCTCAAAACTGAGCTCGGATCCGCAACCATCCAAGCCTTAAAAGATGCCAAATCCGCTGACTTGGTGAGCGTTTTTGCCGCAGGAAACACCAGCGAGGCCCAAGTCTCACACTTTGCAGGCATTCCGGTTGTCCTGCCCGAGTATAAGGACCACATCATCGCCGTCGTCGCTGTCGATAGATTCGGAGAAATTGTCCGTCGTCAGGAGTTTTGGGCCAGTTGGTAATCTGACCTAAGAGAGGCTCTGGCTCATCCG
>NZ_JBQGAB010000105.1:0-944 GCF_056542605.1 Ruegeria sp. AB8 | reverse complement strand
GGGGATGGCGGACATCGCCGGGTGACCCTTCAGTTCGACGTGCCCGTAGATGTGGTCCGGTTCGACAGTTTTTCGTCCCTTCGCCAGCGGGTGACAGGTGAGATTGGCTGGGATGGTCGATCCACCCGTCACACGTCGGACGGAGAGCCGCAGCTTATCGTCCGACCTGCCTAAGAAACAAAGCGAGGCACCCTTAGGGTGACTCACATTTTGATAGCACCAAGATTGACTATTCGGCGGCCCAACCGCCAACGGCCTTGACCTCAAGGAAGTCCTCCAGTCCCCAAACCCCGCCTTCGCGGCCATTGCCGGACTGTTTCATCCCACCAAACGGGGACCCAGCGCTGCGCGACTGGCCGTTCATCTCAACCATGCCCGACCGCAAGACGCGAGCCATTCGGTTGGCGCGTGCACCGTCTTGGGTCTGAACATAATTGGTCAGCCCGTAAGGTGTGTCATTGGCAATCTCGATGGCTTCTTCTTCGGTGTCGAAGGGGATCATAGTCAGAACCGGGCCAAAGATCTCCTCGCGCGCGATCGTCATCTGGTTATTGGCATCGGCAAAAACCGTTGGGCGCACATAATAGCCCTTGTTCAGCCCCTCTGGCCGACCCGTACCGCCTGCAACCAGACGCGCGCCCTCATCAATTCCTTTCTGGATCAGGTCCTGAATTTTGGTCCACTGCACTTCGTTCACCACCGGTCCGATATGTCGGCCTTCCTCGGCGGCACTGCCGACGGTGACCTTGTTCGCCACTTCGGCGGCTGTCTCAACCGCCTGATCATAGATCGGACGCTGCACCAGCATCCGGCTGGGCGCGTTACAGCTTTGACCGGTGTTGTTCATCATGTGCAGGACGCCGCGTTTTACCGCCTTTTCGTCGGCATCGGCGAAGACCACATTGGCCCCTTTGCCGCCCAGTTCCAGATGCACTTTCTTCAGT
>NZ_JBQGAB010000104.1:0-1088 GCF_056542605.1 Ruegeria sp. AB8 | reverse complement strand
CGAACTTCCACTGCGAGCGCCTGGCGGGTGTATTCATCCAAAACCGTGAGCATCTTGTAGCTCCGCCCATTGCTCAGCTTGTCGTGAACGAAATCGACGCTCCAGACATGGTTAGGATGCGTCGGTCGGAGTCGAATGATCGAGCTGTCCTTGTGGTACAGGCGACGCTTCTTCTTGTGCCGCTGCGGGAGTTGCAGACCTTCCTCCCGCCACAGCCGTTCTACCTTCTTGTGATTGACACGCCAGCCCTCGACCCGAAGTAGCTGCGCCACCTTACGGTAGCCATACCGGCCATAGCTCTTGGCCAGACGGATCATGGCCAGTCGAAGAGCATCATCGTTCTTCTCTACGGCCTGGTATTGCATGGAGCTGCGTGCAAGGCCGACCACCTTGCAGGTGCGACGCTCTGATGTGCCGAGCTTCTGGCGAGCATGAATGACGGCCTGACGAAGTTGGCTCGTCGTCAGGCCCTCGGTTTTAGGTAGTTCAGACTTTCTTTGAGGATCAGCTTGTCCAGTTCCAGTTCGGCCACGATCTTCTTCAGCCGGGTATTTTCTTTCTCCAGGCTGCGCAACTCCGACAGTTGCGACTTGCCCATGCCACCGAACCGACGCCGCCAATTGTAGTAGGTCGCATCGCTGACACCGACACCACGACAGGCTGTCCGAACATCGTCGCCATCTGCCAGCTTCAGTTCAATCTCACGCAGCAGCTTCAGAATATCTTCGTCCGAGTATCGCTTCCGAGCCATCCCTTGTTCCCCCTTCTCGGCCAAAGTAGTGGCCCAAGTTTAGGGGGCAAAGACAAGGGCATCAGCGTCTGTCTGAGCGTTAGCTTCAATATCTCTAGTCCTGTTCGCATTATTCGCGCTGACGGCTGGATTGCGATGCAATAGAGGTTTTCAAGGGCTTTAGTCGCAAACTCAAAGGTTTGTATTGAAAGTGTCGATACCTTCTGCATCAAATGGGCAAGTCCAAGGCGTTCAAGCGACAAAAACCTCTGCCCGTTTCCGCACCCAAAAAACTGTGCACCCCAACGGGCACAAACGTTTCGATTGCAACTTAGAGCGACGTAATCGCACTGATTAC
>NZ_JBQGAB010000103.1:0-1000 GCF_056542605.1 Ruegeria sp. AB8 | reverse complement strand
CTGACCTTGAAGCGGCGGTCAGACTGGATTAGCTAGTCGCCAAAGCGCAAACGGGAAATCCAACATGACCTACGTTGTCACCGAAAACTGCATTGGCTGCAAATACACCGACTGTGTCGAGGTATGTCCGGTGGATTGTTTCTACGAAGGTGAGAATACACTGGTCATTCACCCCGACGAATGCATCGACTGCGGTGTTTGCGAACCCGAATGCCCCGCCGACGCAATTCGCCCCGATACCGAGCCGGGGATGGAGCAGTGGGTCGAGTTCAACCGGAAATACTCGGAAATGTGGCCGGTGATTGTGACTAAGAAAGACCCCTTGCCCGAGGCCGAGGAACGCGACGGCGAAGAAGGCAAGATGGAGAAATATTTCTCGGAAGCCCCCGGCGAGGGCGGTTGACCGATTCGGCAGCCGGTTACCGTTCATTTGGCATCAATCTGTGCATTAATTAGTTGAGGTAGAAAGGGAATTTCCCATTTACCTTGGCGCGGTCTTTTGAGTGTCGCAAATTTGTGATATACTTAGGACCGAATGATGACTGTGATTGGGATGTGCTCCGTAAGTATGCTCGCTTTGGAGTTCTGAATTTATGACAAATAAGCCGCCTGACGGGGCCATGCAGGGCCTCGGCTGTGGTGCTTTTGTCGTCTCATATCCGGATCAGTAATGAAGGATGAATATGAATGTCGAAATCGAAAAAGCTTGAGTTCCGCCCGAACGATTATGTCGTCTACCCGGCTCATGGCGTAGGTCAGATCGTATCAATCGAAGAGCAGGAAGTTGCAGGCTTCTCACTTGAGCTGTTCGTGATTTCTTTTGAAAAAGACAAAATGACCCTGCGCGTGCCGACTAACAAGGTCACTGAATCGGGGCTTCGGTCGCTCAGCTCACCGGATGTGATCAGCCAGGCAATGAAGACGCTGAAGGGCAAAGCCAAGGTCAAGCGTGCCATGTGGTCGCGCCGGGCGCAGGAATACGAGCAAAAGATCAACTCGG
>NZ_JBQGAB010000102.1:0-1097 GCF_056542605.1 Ruegeria sp. AB8 | reverse complement strand
GCAATCACCAAGTATTTCGGTGACTTCAAAGCGTATGACCAGATTGACGGTGCGCCGGAAGAGAAAGCGCGCGGCATCACCATCTCGACCGCCCACGTGGAATACGAGACCGATGCGCGCCACTATGCGCACGTTGACTGCCCCGGCCACGCCGACTACGTCAAGAACATGATCACCGGTGCTGCCCAGATGGACGGCGCGATCCTGGTTGTGAACGCCGCTGACGGCCCGATGCCGCAGACCCGCGAGCACATCCTGCTGGGCCGCCAGGTTGGCATCCCGAAGATGGTCGTGTTCATGAACAAGGTTGACCAGGTCGACGACGAAGAGCTGCTGGAACTGGTTGAGATGGAAGTTCGCGAACTGCTGTCCAGCTACGACTACCCCGGCGACGATATTCCGATCATCGCAGGTTCAGCTCTGGCGGCGATGGAAGGCAACAACCCGGAAATCGGCGAAGCGAAGATCCGCGAACTGATGGCGGCTGTTGATGAGTATATCGACACCCCCGAGCGCGCTGTTGATCAGCCGTTCCTGATGCCGATCGAAGACGTGTTCTCGATCTCGGGCCGTGGTACCGTTGTGACCGGTCGTGTTGAGCGTGGCGTGATCAACGTTGGCGACGAGATCGAAATCGTTGGTATCCGCGACACCGCGAAAACCACCTGCACCGGTGTGGAAATGTTCCGCAAGCTGCTGGACCGTGGTGAAGCCGGCGACAACATCGGCGCCCTGCTGCGCGGTGTTGACCGTGACGGTGTTGAGCGTGGCCAGGTTCTGTGTAAGCCGGGTTCGGTGACACCGCACACCAAGTTCGAAGCCGAAGCCTACATCCTGACCAAGGAAGAAGGCGGCCGTCACACCCCGTTCTTCGCGAACTACCGTCCGCAGTTCTACTTCCGTACGACGGACGTGACCGGCACCGTGACCCTGGCCGAAGGCACCGAGATGGTCATGCCCGGCGACAACGTGTCGTTCGGCGTTGAGCTGATCGCACCGATCGCGATGGAGAACGGTCTGCGTTTCGCCATCCGCGAAGGCGGCCGCACCGTCGGCGCCGGCGTTGTGTCGAAGATCATCGAGTAATTCGCATCTGC
>NZ_JBQGAB010000101.1:0-1119 GCF_056542605.1 Ruegeria sp. AB8 | reverse complement strand
TCGATGAATATCATTCCAGTCGACAACACTGCCCATCACTGACCTCCGGGCCCGCGCCTCTTTGAGATCGTGTGAAACCTCCGCCATAGCATTCATCATACGGTCGACCACTTCGCGGTCTTCACACTCGACATGCAGACACTCCGCCGACCATGTGACGTCAGAGACGTGCGGAGCTGGGTAGTTGTGCGCCATCACCAAACGCATCTCTTCGGCGTACCAGGCGTCAAATGAGCGGAGATCATCTGGAGCTCCATGCTCCTCGATCACACCTCGAACCTTTTCCCGGAATTCCTTCCAACTCTTTTCGACATCATCCATCAGTCACATTCTCCAGAACTTGGTCTTGTTGAGATGGAAGACCCCTCTCGAGATCTGGCAAAGGGCAATCAGCGGGACATGACCGGTGGCCAGTGAGCCCGTATTCATGAGCTTCCGGGCGTAGTTCTCATCATCGTAGTCTTCCATAATCTTATTGAAGGTCACTTGTTGTTCGGCGGTCATCACCATTCCTTCTTCACGCACGCAGGGCACCGATTACGGTCATCCGTTCGGTCGATCTGACCGAAATAGCCACAAACTGAGCAGGTCATTCGATCTCGAGCAGGCTTTTTTCGAACGCCAAAAAGCCTCTTCCTTTTAGGGTGGCGCTTGCTCGCGACATCATGCGCGCACCAGCAACAAAGTGTCTTGTACCAGCCGTCCAGAAGTTGGGTCTCGGCACTATTCCCGCATCGTTCACAGCTGTGATTTGCACGCGCAATCGTCGCAGCGATCATCGACTGAATTTGTCGATCATCACACCGGTGGTAGATGCGGAGCTCGCCGATTTTCTCTTTGATCTGAAGGACAAAGGGGTAGGTGGCACCCTTCAGATCGCAGTATTCCTTAACCTCTGTGAAGAGCACCGTGACCAAGCCGGACCAGCCTTCGGGTGTGCTTCCGAGGTTCTCCTCGACCGATTGCTTGATGTCGTTGAAATCAATTGCGTTCGTGACGTCGTCCGCCATGTTGGACACCTCCTGAGAATGGTAGGAGGCGTCGGAATCGAACCGACTCGTGCACTCTAATCTGGAGCAATTACAAGGATATAAGCCTCGCCCGCATACCAATGCTGCC
>NZ_JBQGAB010000100.1:0-1026 GCF_056542605.1 Ruegeria sp. AB8 | reverse complement strand
GAAAGAGAGCGAGCAGGCAGGAAAGAAGTTCAAAACTCATTTCTTAACTTCCTCGTCCTCTTCGACACGCAGTTGTTGCCTTGTTGAATTTTAGGTCTCTGGGGGTGGATGCTCAACGCTTAATGGAGGGTTTACCCGTTGAGCACGGGATACTAACAGAAGAGCTATTGGAGAGAGTTGGGCATAGGTTTGATCATGAAATAGTATGGACTGACGTGGATAAAGTAACAAATTTAGTAGTACCGTGTTGTTTAAAATTAAGATCGGACGAATTCCTTGTCGTTGTGGATATAGATACCGACGACCTGCACGTTCTCGACGTTGTCAATCCAACAGCGGTTCGTTCCATTTCATTATCGGACGTTGATGAAGGGCATTCGGGGCAAGCTTTTCGGATTTTGCCGAATTTGACCTTTCTCTTGCGCCAGCACGTATTAAGTAGCGAAAATAAGCACTGGTTTTGGGGTAGATTGGTACTCCAAAAGCACTATCTCTTTGATGTAATTACGGCGTCTTTATTTGCTAATGTATTGGCAGTAACGGTTTCGCTCTTCACTTTACAAGTTTACGATCGGGTTATCCCGGGACAATCCGAACCTACGCTCTGGGTTCTCGCGAGTGGTGTTGGGTTGGCGATACTCTTCGAAGCAATCTTGCGTGTAAGGCGAGCCAGAATAATTGATCATATTGGGAAGGAGGCAGAAATAGAGATCACAAGCAATATGTTTGCTCGGTTACTTGGTGTGAAATTGGATAATCTGCCATCTTCTCCGGGTGCAGTTGTAAATATGATTCGTGAATTTTCGTCAGTAAAGGAATTTTTTTCGAATGTCGCCATTGGCCTTATTTCTGATCTTCCCTTTTCGTTTATTTTTTTACTTTTGATTTATGGGATAGCTGGACCTATAGTCTGGATCATTATGTTAGGGGCCGTTTTAATAGCGCTTCCTAATATTCTACTACAACGTCGTATGGCGCGCCTATCGGACGAGACTATGGGCGGTTTGACTTCAGCGTCTAAAATAC
>NZ_JBQGAB010000099.1:0-1182 GCF_056542605.1 Ruegeria sp. AB8 | reverse complement strand
CTTAGGGAGCATCGAACTTACCCACCTCATCGCCCCAGACAGTCCAGCCCGGCCGGAGTTGACGCGAGAATAGCTCAATCCGCCGCGCATCGGGCATGAGGTTTTCAGCCGCCTCGAATGCCTCGTTCGGTTTGCGGGAATGCTCGCGCACCTTCGCCTCAATCGTGATCGTCCCGGTAGGCCAAGGCCCGCCACCAAACTCCGAATGGAAACCATCGTCGAACGTGGCCACTGTCGATCGGGTGGACCTGGTCGTCTTCGGAGCCCCGCGGGTGGCGATCAGGAATGGCTCATTTGAGCTGCGCAACACATAGCCGGTGCCGAACGCCTCCTTGCCGCGGGTGGTGCGCTTCACCCACGTACCCGCTGTCTTGTACTCGAACCCCCAGGCCTCAATCACGCGCAGTGCGTCGGGCAGCATCGGGTTGGTGGCCCAGAGCCACAACAGGCAATCCGCCGCTGCAATTGCCTCCACGGGCAACGCGCAAATGGCGTCCGTGTCCTCACACGCATAGTGCGCTTGCGGCGCCTTCTTCTCACCAGCCTCCGAGTACAACTCATAGCGCCACGCTGGGTCCGCCATGATCATGTTGAAGCCACCGTGCGGGCGCATATCCAGAAACTCACGCAGGGCGCTCATACCTCGCGCACCTCCACCCCTTGAGCGGCGGCGACGGCGCGGCGGACCTCGTAATCCCGCGTGGGCAGGCCCTTGGCATCTTCGTAGATGGTCTCGCCGGTGGCGACCTCGACATAGCCAAAGTCCACGGTGATCCGCATCTGCCGACCTTTCCGGGCGATCAGAGGACCATCGCGTCCCTCAAGTGGGACCACGACCTGCCGGCGGAGTTCGATGATTTCCCCAGCCTGCTCCAGGAGCTTCAGTTCCACCCAGCGCTTCGCTTCACGTTTGCTGTCGAAGTTGATCCCATCGACGGTGATGCGCTGGGCACCGAACTTTTGAGCTTTCGGTTGCTCCTGCAGATGACGGAGTTCGGCTGCGGACATGCGCTCGGTCATGACGCCTCCATGCGTGTGGAGAGCCCGTATTTGACCGACGTCTTGTTGAATTTGGCAGCGACGGCCTGACCAGCGTCTATGCCCAGCGCAGTGGCGAGTTCATTCAGAAACTTGAGAACGTTGCTCATCCGTGGCGCAAATTCAGACGCAAGGGCAGTTGTC
>NZ_JBQGAB010000098.1:0-1122 GCF_056542605.1 Ruegeria sp. AB8 | reverse complement strand
CTTGGGGATGGTTCGAAAGCCTCGTCATCGGCGATCGGTTTCAGGTCAAACGCATTCACGTCCATCCCGGCGCTTCGCTGAGCTTGCAATCGCATCACCATCGGTCCGAGCATTGGATTGTCGTGGAAGGCACCGCCGAGGTGACTATTGACGACAAGGTACAGCTCGTTTCTGAGAATGAATCCGTCTATGTGCCGCTCGGGGCCGTGCACCGGATGGTAAACCCAGGCAAAGTGCCAATGGTTCTTATCGAGGTGCAGACCGGGACCTATTTGGGTGAAGATGACATTATTCGCTACGAAGATGTCTACGCGCGTGACTGAGATCTGATTTCAAGAACTGATCCAAGTTTGGGGCATCTGCAAGGCAGATGTCTCCATATATCCGAGACCAAATCTTAAAAATTCGAAACCTGGGAGTTCGGCTGGGTCAGGCGGGATTTACGCACATCACGGCAGTGTGGCGCGCAATCATCATCGGACCGACACCACAGGAGGATGCCCATGCCACAGAACTCTCCCCGTCTAAATCTGCCCTATCTGCAACCCGCGCAGGCCCAAAAACATGTGACCCATAACGAAGCGCTGCGTGCGCTAGATCTGGTGGTGCAGCTAAGCGTTGCGTCCGTTAACGCGACGATCCCACCAGCTGCTCCTGATCAGGGTGAAACCTATGCATTGGGCACGTCTCCGACCGCGGCATGGTCCGGACAAGATGGAAAACTGGCGGCTTGGTTGGACAACGGGTGGCATTTCTTGACTCCCGACATGGGCTGGCGGGCCTGGGATCAAAATGCAGGGCTGTTGAAAGTCTGGGACGGGTCGGCGTGGATCGACCCGCCGGTCAATACACATAACCTTTCCGGGATCGGCATCGCAACCGGATCAGACAGCACAAACCGTCTGGCCGTACGTAGCCCCGCCACCTTGTTGACGCATGAGGGCGCTGGCCACCAACTCAAGATCAACAAGGCTGGTGCCGGTGATACTGCCTCGCTGCTGTTTCAATCGAACTGGACCGGCCATGCCGAAATGGGCCTATCCGGCGATACAAATTTTTCAATCAAGGTCTCGCAGGATGGCGTCAAACCGCAAAGCATCGACCCAGCTTCCGCCATCCTGC
>NZ_JBQGAB010000097.1:0-1230 GCF_056542605.1 Ruegeria sp. AB8 | reverse complement strand
TCACTGCCATCCGCATTGAAAACACGCGCCTTGACAGCATATCCGGATGGATCGCCTTGCTGTTGGTCAAAAGACGACCAGGTGACGACAAAATGGCCATCGGCGAGCGCCGTGACACTCGCGTTCAATTGCCAGCTATGGGTAAACTCGTTGACCAGGAACTCACTGACGATCTCAACACCCTCTGCATCAATAATACGCGCCTTGATGGCAGAAGAAGAAGCATCGCCTTGCTGCCCATCACGAGAGTCCCAGGTGACGACAAAATGGCCATTAGTCAGTGCGGTAATACTTGGAGTCTTTTGTCCGGTGTTGGTAAATTCATTCACGCGGAGTTCACTCGCGCCAATAAGATCATCTACCGCGATCGGTGCATCGTTTACAGGGGGAATCTCAAGGGCAAAGCTATCGCTTGCTGTGCGTGACCCATCGCTGGCCGTCACGGTCACACTCAATGTACCATGGAAGTCCTGCGGCGGTGTGCCCGAGAAGCTCCCCGCAATGGCATCAAACACCAGCCAGTCCGGCAGCGCCGCACCATCCGTCAGTGTCGCACTCAAGGTCAGTGCATCACCATCCACATCCGTGAACGCATTGGTTGGCAGTGCAAAGCTCACAGCTTCATCTTCCGCTGAAGAGTGATCGGACAATGCAATTGCTAAAACGGGTGCATCGTTTCTTCCGTGAACAACAATTGAAACTGTTGCAGTGCTCTCCCCGCCATTGCCGTCCTCGACCGTATAGGTAAATGTGTCGATAAGTGTCTGCCCAACTGCCAAAGCCTGGACAGCATCCGCGTTGGTGGGATCATAGCTGATTGTCCCGTCGGTGTTCAGCGTCAGGGTCGCGCCATGCGCACTCCTGGCAGACACTGCTGTCATCGTGAGCGCATCCCCGTCGACATCGCTGTCGTTGGCCAAAAGCGTGGCGGTCTCAATCAGGGTCACAACATCTTCTGTGATCGGCTCGGGACCTTGAGCAACACCGTTTGCATCGAAAATACGCGCCTTGATGGCATAACCAGACGTATCACCTTGCTGCCCGTCGTTAGACATCCATATGATGACAAAATGGCCATTGGCGAGCACTGTCACGCTCGGCGCAATTTGAGTGTCATTGGTGAATTCATTGACCAGGAATTCACTGACAACCGCATCGCCATTCGCGTCAAAAATACGCGCCTTGATGGCCCAGCGATCATCGCCTTGCTGCCCATCATCAGACGCCCAG
>NZ_JBQGAB010000096.1:0-1231 GCF_056542605.1 Ruegeria sp. AB8 | reverse complement strand
TGGACGTGTCGCGGTTTGATGCCGCTCCTTTGATAGCATTTATTGCAGCAAAGGAGATGAACTATGGGAACGAAACGAACGGACGAGTTTCGCGCTGATGCAGTGCGGATCGCACTGACCAGCGGATTGACACGCAAACAGGTGGCATCTGATTTGGGCGTTGGCCTATCGACTTTGAATAAGTGGATTTTGACGCATCGCGACACGGATGTTGTGTCCGATAAGGATCTTGACCTTGCCCGTGAGAACGAACGGCTTCGACGGGAGAACCGCATTCTCAAGGAGGAGAGGGAGATCTTAAAAAAGGCAACGCAGTTCTTCGCGAGCCAAAAGCCATGAGGTTCAGGTTCATCGAAGAACATCGTGACATTTTTTGCGCCAATCGGATGTGTGCCGTTTTGGATGTCAGTTCTCGCGGCCTGCGGGCCTATCGCAGCCGACCTGCCAGCCAAAGGCAGAGAAGCGATATGGTTGTTCTGGCCCATATCAAGGAACAATCCCGGCTCAGCCTGGGCAGCTATGGGCGGCCGAGAATGACGGAAGAGTTGAAAGAACTGGGCCTGAATGTTGGGCACCGCCGTGTCGGTCGGCTGATGCGAGAGAATGGCATCCGCGTCGAACGATCCAAGAGATACAAGGTGACGACCGACAGCAACCACGCTTTCAATATTGCGCCCAACCTGTTGAACCGGGACTTCCGCGCAGATCGCCCCAACCAGAAATGGGTCGGTGACATCAGCTATGTCTGGACCCGCGAAGGCTGGCTCTACCTCGCCGTGATCCTTGACCTACATTCCCGCCGGGTGATCGGCTGGGCGGTCAGCAACAGGATGAAGCGTGATCTGGCAATCCGGGCATTGAAGATGGCCGTGGCACTGCGGCAACCGCCCAAAGGATGCATTCATCACACGGATCGCGGCAGCCAATACTGTTCTCACGATTATCAGAAGCTCCTGCGACAGCATGGGTTCCAGGTATCGATGAGCGGCAAGGGCAATTGTTACGACAACTCCGCCGTCGAGACGTTCTTCAAAACAATCAAAGCCGAGTTAATCTGGCGCAGGTCATGGCCAACACGCCGAGACGTTGAAATGGCCATCTTCCAGTACATCAACGGCTTCTACAATCCGCGCCGACGGCACTCAGCATTGGGTTGGAAAAGTCCGGTCGCATTCGAACGGAAAGTGGCCTAAACGAGCACTTGGGGCGGCACAAAAATGGGACAGGTCCA
>NZ_JBQGAB010000095.1:0-1242 GCF_056542605.1 Ruegeria sp. AB8 | reverse complement strand
CGCTTGAAGATGCGGGTATCGGGGTCGAGATCATGAATTCCCCCGCCGCCTGCCGAACCTACAACGTACTGCTCTCCGAAGGTCGCCGCATCGCCCTTGCCGCGCTCCCGGTCTGACGGATCTCCCTTCATCTGGCCAAAAATATCCCGGGGAGCGCGAGGGGCTGTGGGGGGGATCGGAATTAATTGGAACGGTGAGTACGGTTTAAACTGGAACAGGTGGATGAAGGTCATCGCATGATAGCCTTGTTTTATTGGCGATGCGGGACGGCGCGGCAAAATCGGCCGTTCGGCAAGGATGGCCCGAACTAAACTGGACTATGCCGGATGATGCCGGATGTTTCCAAAAACGGCATTAACTCTCACCACTCACGCATGGATGCGACCACTCTGCCTTCCAATCGGACATCCTCTGGTGCCTCCAAATCCACAATGATCGGTGGGTATCGTGCGTTGGTGCTGATCAGCTGGAGCCTATTACCTGGCAACCGCTGTACGCGTTTAACAAACAGTTGCCCGTCATAATGTACGGCGAACATAAAGCCGTTGCGTGGCTCTTTCTGATCCGTGGCGATCAGGACGAGATCACCATCTGAGAGCTCTGGCTCCATGCTGTCGCCAGTCACGCGGATCACCGACAGATGATCCTCACTTAGCCCGCGCCGCTGAATGGAAGCCCGACTGTAGCTGTAGTAACCGGAGCCGACGTCGGCCTCCACTAGCGAATCGAAGCCAGCGGACGCCTGCGCATCGAAGTGCGGAATGGCGACAAACTCTTCAACACGATCATTGGGTTGAAGTGCCAAAGCTTGGTTCTCATGAGCATTTGCTCCGACACTCTCCGTGATCAATCGGGCGCCTCGCCGGGTTAGAAGCCACGTTGGTGATATGTCCAAATGCTCCGCCATTGCTGCTAAAAGCTCAGCGCTCACCTTCCTGGAGCCCGAGAGATAGTGCTGCATGGTTCGGTAGTTCGCTCCGATCTTATTGGTAAAATCCTGCAAACTCAAACCGCTAGCAGATACGGCCTCTTTTAGTCGCTCATTTATGTCCATTTGTTCTTATGTCGCTTGATTATAGGAGCATTTGGTCTTATTTGTGATATTACAACATACCGACGCACCCCAGCATTGCGAGGACACTATGTCAGCAAGAAGCAAGCCGTTCCAGCCCGGAGCGGTTCTATGTGAGATCATCGTTGGCGCATGTCGCGCCTCAGACCTCGGCGGGCGTGGGAAGCAGA
>NZ_JBQGAB010000094.1:0-1258 GCF_056542605.1 Ruegeria sp. AB8 | reverse complement strand
CTGCCCATTTCAGCAGTTCGCTGAGCTCGCCACCTGACGCACAAGCGGTTGCTGAAACAACTCAACGGGCTCAAATCTTTGCAACAAAACCGTTTTCCACGGCTATGCTCAGAGCTACGCTTTGCAAAAGATCAGCACCACTGTGATCGGCTTATGGATGATATCGCCGAGTATCTACGGCTTGGCCAAACCTGGTATGCAATGAAATCAACGTTTGGCCCAGCTATTCGCTTCATCGTTCTCGGGTACATCTTTCAGCGTGCTGAGAACATACAGTCTCCAGGGGCTTATCTGATTTCTCTGATGTCAAAGATCGATCGGGGAGACATGCAGCCAACCGCATTGTTGGCGCAAAACTCAAAATAACCGCGGACGAGCAGGCCGTACTTATGAATTCCCATCTCGCTTATGAGTTCAGAGCAACAGATGAAGTTCATCCCATCGATCTATTGTGAATAGAATGCGGATGTATTACATTGTACTACACAGCGGAAACAGGTGATTGCGATGAGAACCAGCCCATATTCAATCCGTCTTGATGAAGACTTGAGAAAGTCTCTGGAACGAGAAGCTGCGATAGAAGATCGGCCGCCTGCGCAGCTCGCTGTACGAGCAATTAGAATGATGTTGGAATCCAAGGCCGCAAAGCGAGCAGCCATTGATGCAGCTGTCGAAAAAGCAGATCTAGGTAAGTTCATCACGGCAGACGAAATGAATGCCTGGATAGACAGCTGGGATACCGAGAATGAGCTCTCTGCTCCGGTCGCAAGCAGGCAATCCAATAGCCAATGAAAATTGTATTTCTCGAAGATACGGCCCGGGACATTCAATGGTTCCGCTACTACTACACGTCTGTTTTTCCTGAAGGCAGCGAAAAGGCACGAGCACAGCTCAAAGCCATTCAGCTTACTCTTGCAGCAAACCCGTATGCAGGTCACCCAAGTGACACACGCCAAGACGTACGGGAGCTTTCAGTACCGCGAACCCCATTTACGCTAATCTATCGTGTAATGCCCACTCAGATAGAAATTCTGCGTCTCTGGGATACCCGGCAGGGCGCAGACTATTAAAACCCGGAGTCTAAACTGGCGGCATCAGCCAGGCAGCGTAGGGGGTAAGAAATCGAACTTATTCTGCTATTCGACCTCTAGCTTCTGCACAGAGGGCGGGAAGCTGATGGGGTGGATGGCTCCTGCTTCAACCGGCGTCGCAATGCGCCATAGTGCAGGTGTCAAAGTCTGCTTTTGAAAGGAGCCAC
>NZ_JBQGAB010000093.1:0-1281 GCF_056542605.1 Ruegeria sp. AB8 | reverse complement strand
TCCCTTCAGCGGCACCACTTTAACATCCAGTTTCGCCCGACTCTGACTGATAGTAGCTTGTATTAGCAGGTCTTCTACTGTCGGTGTGTCCGATGTTGTTCTGCTGCGTACGCTGTAATCTACCCCCAAGTGGGGTACCAAATTGGCGTACGGGCCACACGATGATTGGAAGTACCCCCAATCCCCGTCTTGAGCGACGCACGGATTCGGGCTTTGAAACCCAAGGAGAAGCCCTAAAAGAAGGCCAATTTTGACGGACTATATTTGCTGGTGAAGCCGAACGCTTCGAAACTCTGGCGCTTCAAGTATCGTTGGCTTCAAAAGGAAAAGCTGCTGGCGCTGGGCAGGTATCCTGAAGTGACACTAGCTGATGCGCGACGGAAACGGCAACGCCCGCAGCCTGATCGCAAATGGCGAAGATCCTTCCAGCGTTCGCAAAGACAAAAAAGCCAGAGAAGAGGCAGAGAACAACGCTACCTTCTCCAAGTTGGCAGCGGAACTGCTGGAAAAGAAGCGCAGCGAAGGCCGTGCCGAAGCAACGCTGACAAAGACGGCCTGGCTTCACCGGCTACTTTCCGCAGACATCGGGAAAATGCTGATCGCGAAAATAGCAGCACGGGATATTCCGGTTCCGCTGCAGAAGAGGGAAAAAGGGCAATCACGATAGCGCCGTACGGATGCGATCTGCTGCCGGGGCCGTCTTTCGCTATGCCATCGCCCTGGGCCTCGCGGACAACGATCCGACCTATGGTTTGAAGGATGCCCTGATCAGGCCCCTGGTGCAGCACCGCGCGGCAATCACTGATCCGGCGCAGGTCGGTGCATTGCTACGGTCTATCGACGGGTTTGCCGGTCAAAGAACTACGCGCCTCGCGTTGCAACTGCTCGCGTTGACTGCCCTGCGTCCCGGAGAGTTGCGAATGGCGGAGTGGGATGAGATCGATGAAAGCAAAATGGCGTGGACCGTTGCGGCACATCGCGCCAAGATGCGGCGGCCTCACAAGATACCGCTGTCCCGCCAAACCCTCGATGACTTGAAGGAACTGCGCGACCTGACGGGCTGGGGCAAGTTGCTCTTTCCATCGGTACGTTCATCCAAGCGCTGCATGAGCGACAATACTTTGAATGCCGCGCTGCGCCGCATGGGGTATGAGAAGGACGAGATGACGGCACATGGCTTTCGGGCAATGTTTTCCACATTGGCCAATGAATCCGGCCGCTGGCATCCGGACGCCATTGAGCGAGCCCTCGCGCATGTGGAAAAGAACGAAATCCGCCGGG
>NZ_JBQGAB010000092.1:0-1293 GCF_056542605.1 Ruegeria sp. AB8 | reverse complement strand
ACTGTTCTACGAGTTCTCGCTTGAGGATCATGTCCCGCAATACCATATTCTTCGAGATATAGGCCGGTTCGTCGAACTGTCTGATATCCGTCGGCACCTTGCTCCGTTCTACAGTTCGACTGGCCGACCGTCAGTTGATCCGGAACTGATGATCCGGATGCTGCTGATAGGTTACGTGATGGGCATTCGATCTGAGCAACGGCTCTGCGATGAGGTGCATCTCAACCTTGCGTACCGCTGGTTCTGTCGTCTGGACCTGACCGATCCGGTGCCCGACCATTCGACCTTTTCGAAGAACCGGCACGGACGGTTCCGTGATAGCGATCTTTTGCGGCATTTGTTCGAGTCGGATGTGACGTGCTGTATCGAGGAAGGCTTGGCAAGCGGCCAGCGTTTCGCTGCGGATGCCGGTCTGATTCAAGCCGACGCCAATCGGCAGAACTCCTCACCGCAGCGGGATTGGGCACCAGAGCAGATCGTCTCAGAAGATGCACCTCGTGCTGTCAGGGAATACCTGGAGACATTGGATGACGCCGCCTTTGGTGCAGCAAGCCCGGTGAAGCCGAAGTTCACCTCGCATTCCGATCCAGCCTCTCAATGGGCTGGCGCTCGGGGTGGACCCGCCTATTTTGCTATTCAGCCAACTATCTGATCGACACGGACAACGGAGTGATCCTGGACGTGGAGGCAACCCGGTCGATCCGCCAGGCTGAGGTCGGCGCGACCCGAACCATGGTCGACCGGGTGCGCGAACGCCACGATCTGAACCCTGAGAGACTGATCGCAGACACAGCCTATGGCTCTGGACCGATGCTGAGTTGGCTCGTTGATCACGGCATCGCCCCACATATTCCTGTCATCGACAAGTCTGGCCGCAACGATGGGACCTTCGAGCGCGCCGACTTCACGTTTGACGCTGAAAGCGATGCCTATATCTGCCCTGCTGGCAAGGAACTCAAACAGTATCGCCGGGCTTTCAAAAAGCCGAGGGAGCCCAGACCAGACAAGGATGGCATCCTTCGTTACCGCGCCCGCAAACCCGACTGCGACGCCTGCACGCTTAAAAGCCGATGCTGTCCGAAAGAGCCACAGCGCAAGGCGACGCACTCCATCCATGAACCATCCCGCAAAGTGGCTCGTGCCATCTCCCAAACCAACCAATATGCAATCTCGTGCAAGCTCAGAAAGAAGGTCGAGATGCTATTTGCCCACCTCAAGCGCATCCTCGGTCTCGGGCGCCTCCGATTACGTGACCCATGCGGCGCTCGGGACGAGTTCCACCTCGCCGCCACC
>NZ_JBQGAB010000091.1:0-1353 GCF_056542605.1 Ruegeria sp. AB8 | reverse complement strand
TGTGTGGATGGCTCCTTCCTAGCAAGACATTTTTGATCTGATTTGCGCATTTGTCAGAAGCAGTCATGTGTCCGGCCTGTCTGCGCGGTTTTGACCGCTGGCCCTGATGGGTTCCGCAAACCAAGTTCCTATCAGCTTTACGGGCTATTATACCCGCGCCATTCGGCGGAGTTTCTTGGCTTTGGCGGCAGACTTATGCACCATCATCTCGCGGGTCTTGCTAACTCATTGTTCCTTTCGTCTCAGACGGCAGCACGTGGGCTGTAGGGTTCGTTGCGGGTGAGCACTGCCCAGACGATCCGGGCGGTCTTGTTGGCCATCGCGACAGTTGCGACGCGGGCGGCTTTGCGTTCGAGCAATGATGTCAGCCACTTGCTGGCGCGTTCGGGGTGGGATCGTGTTTGTCGGACCAATGACGTCATGCCGACGACGAGCAACGATCGTAAATACTGGTCGCCCATCTTGGTGATTCGTCCCAGCTTCTCCTTGCCACCGCTGGACTTATTCGCCGGCGTCAGGCCCAGCCAGGCAGCGAACTCCCGACCATTGCGGAACTGATGCCCGTCTCCAATGCTAGCGATGATTGCAGAAGCCGTTACAGCGCCAACACCGGGGATCGTGCGAAGAAGACGAACACGCGCATCCTCTTTGGCGACTTGTTTTATACGATCTTCGTACCAGCGGACCCGTTTGTGCAGAGCCATGAGTTGCTCGCACAGATTATGGATCACTTCATTGGCAATCTTAGGCAGATCGAGAACTTCGCCAAGCGTAATGTCTTCGGCAAACCCAATCACCCGGGCGAGACCTCTCGGAATGAAGATGCCAAACTCGGCAACCAAACCGCGCAGATTGTTGATGAGTTGCGTTCTCTGGCGCACCAGAAGATCACGCGCCCGATGCAGCGAGAGGAGGGATTGCTGCTCGACCGTCTTGATTGCAACAAAGCGCATGGTCGGACGAGTAACCGCTTCACAGATTGCTGCGGCATCAATTGCATCAGACTTCCCGCGTTTGACGTATGGTTTCACATACATCGGCGGGATCAACCGAACCTCGTGGCCCAAGGCCATGAGCTCGCGCGCCCAGTGGTGGGCGCTACTGCAGGACTCCATACCAATCAGGCAAGGCTCCAACTTCGCAAAGAACGACAGAAACTGCGCCCGCCGCAGGGCTTTGTTGAACACAACCTCCTCGGACGCGGTGATCCCGTGGACTTGAAAGACGTTCTTGGCCAGATCAACGCCAATTGTGGTAACTTGCATGGGGTGGCTCCTTTCAAAAGCAGACTTTGACACCTGCACTATGGCGCATTGCGACGCCGGTTGAAGCAGGAGCCATCCACCCCATCAG
>NZ_JBQGAB010000090.1:0-1357 GCF_056542605.1 Ruegeria sp. AB8 | reverse complement strand
AATCCGCCGCATAATCAAACCAACCAGATGAGCCACATCCTCTCTTAGATCAGAGCGCCATCTGTCCCAAAATCCCTGACGACGGACAGTTTTGCACTTTTGCAATCATAGATTTGCTTCCTTGCTTTCGCTTCGTTGGTACCAGCGCTCCTTTGCTAACCTACCAAACTCAACAGAAAAATGCACCGCAGCGAACAAAAATCTATTCTTCGTTCCCGGTGGACATTGTCCGGGCTCAGAAGCGGGGACTTACAAACGCCGCTATAGGCATATTTTGTTGAAAAACTCTGTCTTAATAGAGTTGTACATTGTTGATTCAATCCTGCCAAAGAGTGAGAGGATTAGTCATGATGGGACCAAGGCAGGAAGCCCATGCGGCGCTGTTTTATTAGTTCTCGCTGGAGGACCATAGCGGTCGCTAACGTGGCTTGGGATGCGGGAAGCGTTGGAACGAGCTTTTTATCGGTGGTGAAAGAGGAAACAAGAGTTCACCTAGTGAGGTTTCGCTGCGGACGCTTATTCTTCGACAATTCCCACGGCGAGACCTTCCGTGAAGCTCAGAGCTACTTTGTCTCCCGAGCTAAGCTGCTCGACAAACTCGCGACCAACGTCTGATTCAACCTCGATCATTTGTTCTGTACCACTGCTATCCGTCACAGTGGCGATTGAGCTCGCGGTGTCGAAGGACACAAAAGTCAGAATCAAGGTGACCATTGTTCCGGCAGCCATGCCCGGTGTTGATCCCTCTGCAGCCTGGCCTTCCAATTCAACCAAACTGTCAACCTCGCCAGGGAAAGCAATGCTTGCAGCCATCCCCAGTGTGTACATCGCTTTGACTGTGTCACCCTCTTCAATTTGATCGAAGTTTTTGACTTCCGGTCCTGCAAGAATGGTCTCTTCTTCACCTGTCTCTGAGTTTTGCAGCACGATGAGCCGAGTGTCCGGATCAACTGACTTAACTGTCGCGTCGGCTTCGATGGTAACGCTGCGCTCAGCTGTTTGAGCAAAACTGAGTGCGGGCAAAATAAAGAAAAATGCAGACGTTAGAATTTTCGTTAGCATGTCTTCTCCTTATGAGATTCATGGTGGAAGTCTGTACACTAGCATGCAGTTCTTCAGGATGGCGAAACGTTGCCACACCAATTCGAAGTAATAAAGATCTTTGTCCGTCATCATTACAAAAGACCGATTTTGTCGAAATTCAGATTTCCGACAGACAGAGCATAGGAAATCTGGAGCGAATGCGCGGACAATGCTTCAATGCTTCTGTCCGTCGTCAGGGATTTTGGGACAGATGGCGCTCTGATCTAAGAGAGGATGTGGCTCATCTGGTTGGTTTGATTATGCGGCGGATTTG
>NZ_JBQGAB010000089.1:0-1375 GCF_056542605.1 Ruegeria sp. AB8 | reverse complement strand
CGCGCAGACAGGCCGGACACATGACTGCTTCTGACAAATGCGCAAATCAGATCAAAAATGTCTTGCTAGGAAGGAGCCATCCACACATGCCGTTCGCCGCTGCGCGGCGCTGAGACGTAGCCTGAATATCCGGTTCGCGGACAACGTGGCCGTTGGTTCTATAAACAAAACTGCCATTCTTGGGTTTAGAGTACGCGGATTTCGAAAAGCGGGCAGGATTACGTGTCTTCTCTTCCGCAAGCACAATATCTCAACTGGCACTCTTATTGGATGCTGAGGAGGCCGCTACCAATCGAATTTCCATCATATCTTTAGGTCCAGGCGCGGCTTCCAAAACGGGCGGAAGAGTTCAATCTTGGGGCATCGGTTCATCACGACTTTAAGGCCCGCCGCTTCGGCGAGTTGCGCTGCTTTGTCGTCGTACACACCGATTTGACCCCAAAGAACTTTTGCCCCGATTGCGATAGCCTTCTCGGCAAAGGCATATAACTCTTCCTTCGGGCGAAAAACGTCTACCATATCAACATGTTTGTCGATCTCTTCCAGCGAGTGGTAGACCTTGAGCCCCCTAATTTCCGAAACATTCGGGTTAGGATTCACCGGTAGAATATCATAGCCGATTTCACTCAGCTGTCGCAGAACGCCATAGCTGAATTTCGTTTTGTCCGCGCTAGCCCCCACCATTGCAACGGTTTTAACCGACTGCAGGATGTCGGCGAGGTATTTGGGGTCGTAATCATAGATGCGGTCGATATCTGCTTCGGGCATCGGTTAACCTTCCTTCGGCGTCGCAATGTCAGCCTTGAGTTCGTGGGGTTTGAGAGGGTCGAGAAACGGATTGCGGTACAGCTTGTCATGGCTCTCGACCCCGATCTCAAGCGTGATGTCGGATGTCGGACGTGCCACGCAAAGGATCACATAGCCGTTCGCGATTTGCCGATTATTCAGCGCAACCTGTCGGCGTTGATCGATCGCGCCACTCTGTAGTTTTGCCGCGCAGGTAATGCAGCCGCCATACTTGCACCCAAAAGGCAAGTCGACGCCCTGTTCTCTCAGCGTTTCCAGAAGTGGACGCCGCGCATCCACACAGTATTGCGCGCCATCCCTGTTCGCGATCGTCACGGTATACATAATCATAGCCAGATGTCGCTTGTGCAATCACCGCCAGGATACCGGCTCTCGTGACAGCGCGATGGACCATTCGGTTCTTTGCCAAAGTCCACAATGAAATCCTCGTTGATCTTCATACCACCGTTTTCAGGGTCGCAATCGATCATCACCATAACCCCGCCCTTTTCGCGGATCTCGGGATAGAACTGGTTATCCCAAGTCGAGAACAGCGAGGTCGTGACATAAAGCCTTCGTCCGTCGAGAG
>NZ_JBQGAB010000088.1:0-1393 GCF_056542605.1 Ruegeria sp. AB8 | reverse complement strand
GCAACCCGCTACGACAGGTGCCCGAAGGTCTTCCTGTCAGCAATCGCCCTTGCAGCACTCGTTATCTATTGGCTATGAGTCCTGACCCTAGCGCGCTTTTCCCTTCGGTGGTGAACAAATCGCTTGGCAACGCGCATAGCAGGAAGCTCTACTAAACTGTGAATCGCCGCAGACAAAAAAAGCAATAGAAAGACAAAAGCCGCGATCTGTAATCCGACATGAATGTCGCTTCCATCCAACTTTTTTTGGAAGAAAAAAATTAATGGCTGATGTATCAGGTATGTTGCAAAGCTAATCGTACCTAGCCAAACAAAAACTCGGTATGATAAAACCCGCGATACCCAACCATTGCCTTTCGCGAACACCCAAGTTGCTATTGCGAATAGAATGAATCCGCTGCTACTTGAAATCCACTGCACTGCAACAGGTCCAAAATGCAAATCCAACCAACCGCTGAACTCTCTAATTCGCCAGTTCTGATAAATAATACTCGCAATTACGGCAACCTCGCAAGTGGTCCAGCCGAAACTTGAAACTTTCCTCCCTTCCGTTGGTTGTCGCACAAACAAATGCGCGGCAAGCATTCCAGCACCGAATTCACCCAAACGTGCCAGTGGGTTAATGTAGCCCAATGCCAATCTATGAAATTTGATGTTCAGATCAAAAAGAATAATTGATGAATAAAGTAGCCAAAGAACAGTTAGCGCCAATAAGCCAGTGACGAATCCGATTGTACTGCGCAGTAATATTGTGAGAAGTAGCGGAAAGGAAAAATAAAAGAAGAGTTCCGTTGAAATCGACCAAGATGGTCCGTTTAGACCCCAGTATACGAAATAGTCGGAACTCCAAGAATGGAATAGAAGGATAATTGAAACGAATTCAAGCCCAGAAATTCGCGGCAAAAGCCACTCAAAAGAACCTTTATTCAACCAGAAATAAATAATTACAAGTACAGCAATGTGAGCAGGCCAAACGCGAAAAAATCTCAAGAATGCGAATTCACCCCACGTAGTTTGGTTCGTTCTGTCATGGTAACTGTAGTAAAGAACGAAACCAGATAGCACGAAGAAAAATGATACGCCGGCAACGAGGCTGAAGGGGCTGAGGCTACCAGCGGGCAGCCATAACACACCCTGTAAATGGTGAAAGACAATTGTAAGGGCCGCAAAAAACCGCAGGCCCGTGAGGGAGAGCAATTCAGATTTCATTCACATACTCCAAGAAAAAAGTCTTCCTAGGGTCAGGACTCATAGCCAATAGATAACGAGTGCTGCAAGCGCGATTGCTGACAGGAAGACCTTCGGGCATCTGTCGTAACGGGTCGCGACCCGCCGCCACTCCTTCAACCTGCCGAACATGATTTCGATCCGGTTGCGCCGTTTGTAGCGACGCT
>NZ_JBQGAB010000087.1:0-1438 GCF_056542605.1 Ruegeria sp. AB8 | reverse complement strand
TCGGTCAACCAGAAAAGATCAGACATGTTCACCGCTCGTTTTTCAGCCGTGAATCATGCCGACCGCTGGAAATCAATGGGTCCTGACCCTAACGCCAAACCTGATTGCCGCGATAGGTTGTGTCGCCTACAGAGCAGCCTTACGTTACTTTTTGGTGGCTGAGCACCAGGCGCCCAAGTTGCAAAACTCTGCAGTGTCTACCAAAGTTCGCTTCGAAACAGAGTTGGGACTCTTATAATGACTGGTACATTTTGTTCCATTCTCGGAGCGATTGGAAACACACCTTTGGTGTCTCTTGATCGGCTGGTAAAGCATTATGGTTGCGAGGGAAAAATTTTAGCCAAGCTCGATTACTTGAACCCCGGATTCTCCAAAAAAGACCGCGCGGCGCTTGGGGTCATTGAAGCAGCTGAGGCCAATGGCACGTTAGAGCAAGGGCAGACAATCGTTGAGCTGACAAGTGGCAATATGGGCACCGGCCTTGCCATCATCTGCAGTATCAAAGGCTACCCATTCGTTGCTGTCATGTCCAAAGGCAACTCGCCTGAGCGCGCACAAATGATGCAGGCTCTTGGCGCCGAAGTCGTGTTGGTAGATCAAATGCCGGGAAGTCGCCCCGGGGAAGTATCCGGCGCTGACCTCGCAGAGGTTGATCGCGTGGCTACAAAACTGACGATTGAACGCAACGCATTTCGAGCTGACCAATTCCAACGAGAAGGTAATCCGAGTGCCCATGAACATACGACTGGCCCAGAACTTTGGGAACAGTCCGGCGGCAACATCGATGCATTCTGTGATTTTGTCGGATCGGGTGGCACTTTGTCTGGGACTTCCAAGTACCTGCGATCGCGAAATTCAGAGATCAAATGCTATCCCATTGAGCCCGAAGGCGCTGCAGTTATCGCCGGTCAGGAAGTGACAAGCCCCGAACATCCCATTCAGGGAGGAGGGTATGTTATGTGTGATCTCGATTTCCTTCGAGGGTTCGTGTGGGATGGGTTTCTTCAAATTGATGGCCACACAGCGCGTCAGACCTGTCGCGATCTGGCGCGCTTCGAAGGCATTTTCGCTGGGTTTTCTTCCGGCGCTAACGTGGCGGGTGCTGTCGAGCTACTAAAAGGCCCTCACAAAGGCCAGACCGTTTCCGTGATCATTTGCGACTCAGGACTGAAGTACCTTTCTACTGATCTTTTCACGTAGAACTGCCCTTTGACTTAGGGTGCTAAACGTCTGCTTCGTTCGCATAACGGTCATTGACCAAAATTCGACGAAGGTCCGCATCGAGCCCAACGCGGACCAGCACCAAAACCCAAAATTTCCTCGTACCGGTGTTAGCTTCAAACGTCGGTCAATTTTACCATAGTAGCAGGCTTGCTTTTTGCGCCTCGAAACCTTTTGGCGTCGGAAAAAGCGAGCGCATCCTAGCAACAAGTTCGAT
>NZ_JBQGAB010000086.1:0-1476 GCF_056542605.1 Ruegeria sp. AB8 | reverse complement strand
TGTCCGTCGTCAGGGATTTTGGGACAGATGGCGCTCTGATCTAAGAGAGGATGTGGCTCATCTGGTTGGTTTGATTATGCGGCGGATTTGCGGTGAAGCAAGCGCCGGGTTTCGATGGTCTTTCGTTTGATCCTCTCTCGTTGTTTTAGAATGGTCTGTCCGCGCCCGAAGTAGACATCAGCGGGCGTGAGGTTTTGTAAGCTTTCGTGGTAGCGCCGGTGGTTGTAGTGATCGACGAAAGCATCGATCTGCTGCCTGAGATCACCGGGCAGGTAGTAGTTTTCCAGCAAGATGCGGTTCTTCAAGGTCTGGTGCCAGCGCTCGATCTTTCCCTGAGTTTGCGGATGGTATGGCGCCCCTCGGACATGATCCATTTCCTGATCTTCCAGCCATTCAGCAAGTTTACCAGAGATATAACTGGATCCGTTATCACTGAGCAGGCGCGGTTTGTGCAGCACGGTTGCCTGATCACAGCCCGACGCCTGTAGTGCCAGGTCCAGCGTGTCGGTCACATCCTCGGTCTTCATAGTCGTACAAAGCTTCCAAGCGATGATGTAACGGCTGTAATCGTCCAGGATCGTACTGAGATAGAACCAGCCCCAGCCGATGACCTTCAGGTAAGTGAAGTCGGTCTGCCAGAGTTGGTTCGGCCGTGTGGTCTTGTCCTGGAACTCGTCTGCGGCCGACAAAACCACATAAGCCGGGCTGGTGATCAGATCGTAGGACTTGAGGATGCGATAGACCGAAGCCTCTGACACAAAGTACTTTTCTGTGTCGGTGAAGCGAACAGCTAACTCACGCGGGGAAAGCTCACTTTCCTTCAGTGCCAGGTCCTTGATCTTCTCACGCATTGGCTGCGGAATGCGGTTCCAGACCCGTGAGGGCTTGGGACTACGATCCTCAAGCGCCTCAGGACCACCCGACAGATACCGGTCGTACCAGCGATAGAAGGTGGTCTTCGGGATGCCCAGCTTTTCCAAAGTGCGCTTGGTCGGGAGATGCGAACCTTCGACGAGGCGGATGATCTCCAGCTTTTCAGATGCAGGATACCTCATTCGTCGTCGTCCCCATCTGCGATCATGCTTTTTTTGAGCAAACGCAGTTCCAGGGCCTGTTCTGCAACAACTTCCTTTAGATCACGGGCTTCCCGTCTCAGATCCTTCACTTCGGCGGAAGTTGCCGCACGGGCCGTGTCACCTGCCAGACGTTTCTTGCCGGCTTCCAGAAATTCCTTGGACCAGCTGTAATACAGGCTCTGCGCGATGCCCTCACGACGGCACAGCTCTGCAATGCTGTCCTCGCCTTTAAGGCCGTCCAGCACGATCCTGATCTTCTCTTCTGCGGAATACTGTTTGCGGGTCACACGGCGAATGTCCTTTACGACCTTCTCACCGTAGCTCTGCTTGGTTCCGGGTTTCTTTCTCATCTCCACTCCTTGGCGGTTACGATGAGCCAGAAACCCTCTCTTATCAAATC
>NZ_JBQGAB010000085.1:0-1507 GCF_056542605.1 Ruegeria sp. AB8 | reverse complement strand
ACGTGGTGACCGCGTAGACCTTTCAGAAGTCTGGGTTCTATTTCAGAAAATGAGAAATCGGTTCGTCCTCCGACCATGGCGCGAGTCGCATCTGAAACGAGTATCTCGCCTGCCGCACCAACCGTGGTTATGCGTGAAGCTTTGTTGACCACAGTGCCAAAAAAATCTCCACGAGATTGCACGACATCACCAGTGTGAATTCCAATCCGGACACCGAAAGACGGCTCCTCGGAAGCCGATGCAATAGCCTTCTGAATCTTGACAGCGGCCGTTAGCGCTTCCTTCGCGGACGGAAAGACGGACAACGTTCCGTCTCCAAGGGATTTCACGAACTGGCCATGATACTTTTCAATGATCGCCGCCAAGACTTGGAAGTGGTTTTCGATCAGCACCGACCAACGCTGATCGCCCAACGCCTCCGCCAACGTTGTGCTGCCCTCCACATCAGTGAAAAGTACTGAAGCCAAACCTTCGGTTTGGATCAGCTCGGGTCCATCTTCGCGCGCAGCATCAACCAGTTTTTGGATGGCCAGCTGCTGTTTACCCACGAGTTCAATATTTGGAGTTGGCACCGAAGCGTGGCGATTGATGATCTTCCAGGCTGCTCCCTCCAGGACAAAAATCAGAACGGTGCGGTAGAAGACGGCTTCATCAAAGCCGACAAACTGAATCTTGTGGACGAAGGACGACCATCCCGTTTCTCCGTTTTCGAAGGCCTCAGCTTCAACTTCTTCGAAAACGACGGGAGCCGGGATCTCCGCAAAAAATCCGCTAACCCCATCGCGAACTGCTTGCCCGCTCCAGAACTCACCTTCGCCTGTCCCAACGAACCTTAGTTCATCTGATTTCGAGAGATAGTTCCGTAATTCGTCAGTATTCTTCTTGGTTCTGAGTATTTCATACCAACGCCTCGAAACTGCCAGCAGTTCAGGTGAGGAACGTATCATCAAAAATAACTCGAGACGCTAAATGGAATGAGACTTACAAGGTCTTGCAACCGGTATCTCCATTTTTCGAAAGATACAGGTCAATGCTGCCGCTGAAGTTTGGTCAGATCAAGACTTTTGTATTTCTCCAGAACGGAGCGCATAAGACGCAGATCAAAAGACGCACGTCGGTTCAGAGCGAACTATCGACGGAGTTTCTGAGTTCGAGTCCGGATCACAGGGTATCGAATCGTTTCGCTGTCGGAGAGCTACTCGACGCTGTACTGACCCGCAAAATAAGATGCATGAGTGTATCGGGCACACGCTAAGCTAGAAGGTTCCCAGAACTACGCGGTGAATTTCGAAGTGCAGCAAGCGCCGTCTTGACATGGCTATGCGAACTGGTTCAGCTTGCGGTCATGACGTACACACGCATCCACTGCCATCGAATATCGGCCTGAGGTCGATAACCCACGCAAAATCCGTGGGAGGCAGCATTGGTATGCGGGCGAGGCTTATATCCTTGTAATTGCTCCAGATTAGAGTGCACGAGTCGGTTCGATTCCGACGCCTCCTACCAT
>NZ_JBQGAB010000084.1:0-1568 GCF_056542605.1 Ruegeria sp. AB8 | reverse complement strand
TCAGCATTGGGTTGGAAAAGTCCGGTCGCATTCGAACGGAAAGTGGCCTAAACGAGCACTTGGGGCGGCACAAAAATGGGACAGGTCCACTCTTATCCGTTCGAATTCGTGGGTGAGCAAACTCTCAAGAACATTGAAGGCCAAGTGCGCGCATACCGTGTGGCCACCAAAGAGATCGAGACGGATACCGGCACACGCGACAAAGGCACGCTTGAATTCGACCTTCCGGAAAGACCTTGCATCGCGATTGTACCCTTCAAATGCCTGCGTTCTGACCCCGAAAAGGACTTTCTTGCCGATGGTATCAGGTTCGGCATCTCGGCCACACTAACACAGCTTTCCGGGCTTTTTCTTGTTCATGCACCGGCCCTTAATCCATATCGCGGGAAAGATGTCTCGGCATCATCGGTGGGCGCCAAATTCGGCGCTCGCTACATTCTCGAAGGCGCTGTCCAACAGGCTAGTGATCGAGTGCGGGTCACCGCGCAACTTGCAGACGTAGAAATCGAGCAAATCATCTTTGCTCAAAGCTATGATCGAGTTGTGGATGATATCTTCAAAGTTCAGGATGAAATCACTCGGGAAATCATCGCTGCACTGAACATAAAGTTGGCCACGAACGAACGAAATCGAATTTGGTTCGGAAAACTCAACAGCCCTGAGGCGGTGGAGTGTTACTACCGCGGTGCCAGTCACTTTTACGAGCTAAACCCGGAGGACAATGGAATTGCCCGCGGCTTTTTTGAAGAGCTTCACCGCGTACAACCCGACTCAGTGGTGGGTGCGAGCTACGTTTCCGTAACGCATTGGATGGACGGTTTTTTCAAGTGGACCGAGCCGGCAGCAAGATCCATGGAACTGGCGGCCAATTGGGCGCAAAGTGCCATAAAATACGAAGACAACAACGGCATTGGCCACGCTGTCTTTGGGCATATTCTACTTCTTAACAGGAAATATGAAGAAGCGCTGGCGCTATGTAAAACGGGAGCGAAACTTCGGTCGAGTTGTCCGTTGGCGCATGCTCTCCTGGGGCTCGTGCTGAATTATTGCGGCGACGCACAGTCCGCTGTTCAAAGCGTGAAAGAAGCCCTTCAGCTCGAGAAAGTGTATCCTGTTTGGCTAATCGACGTTCTCGCAGTCGCGTACCGAGACAACGGTAACATTGCGCTCTCGATCCGCGCTGCGAAAGAGTCCTTGCGGCTCAATCAAAAGAACAATGACGCTCGCATTATTCTCTGCAGCGACTACGAGCTTGCATCCGCTCACGACGAGGCGAAACGCGTCGCCCACGATATCGTGAGGAGTGATCCGGCGTTTTGCCTATCCGACTACGCAAACAGCCAGCCGTACAGGGACCCGTCAACGCTCGACCACCTTATGCAAACCCTTCGTGTAGCTGGCTTGCCGGACTAAGCACCAGACTTGGATTTCAGGTCCTTGGCAAATTCGATTTAGCCTGCTTACTCAAATCAGCGGATTAGGGTCAGGACTCATAGCCAATAGATAACGAGTGCTGCAAGGGCGATTGCTGACAGGAAGACCTTCGGGCACCTGTCGTAGCGGGTTGC
>NZ_JBQGAB010000083.1:0-1583 GCF_056542605.1 Ruegeria sp. AB8 | reverse complement strand
CGTCAAATTCCAAACCCTTCATTAATTCGAAGACTTGGCTACGCATCCAGGCCGCCATCGGGGCGTTGTCGAAACGCTTGTGCCAGATGCCGATGATCAACGCCGGTTCAATATGCATCGGAGGTTCGAACACGTTCAGTTCGAATGTCTTGGCCACTTTCTTTGCAAGCTGCGCGGGTACAAGCGCGATGAGGTCGCTTTCGCTAACCGCACGGCAAACGCCACTAAAGACGGGCACTGTCATAGCAACCTGTCGCTGTTTTCCGACGCGATTAAGGGCAGCATCGCCCATCGCAGCCAGATTCCCTTCTGGGGAAAACAAAACGTGGTGGAGTGCGCAGAACGTATCCATGTGCATTTGCGTCCCATCCTGTAGCCCCTCAAGCTTTGGGTTTCCCTTGCGTGCTATCACGTGGAAGGGCGAATGGAAGAGTGGCTCTCGATTGAGCCAGTTCGGCAGTAGCAAATCCGGGATCAACGCAATGTCAGCGTTGCGTCGTTCAAGACTGGCCACATAGTCATTCGGAACCAGATCAACCAGCTGCGCTCGTAGATTGGGCGCTGACTTTTGCAGGAGATCACCCAAAGGTGGCATCAGGAGTTCCGCGAAAAAATCGCTGGCGGCGATCCGGAAAGTGCCTTCAGCGGTTCGCGGATCAAAAGTAGCTGGCGGAGCTAGCAAAGCCTCAAGACGTTCGAGCTCTTCCCGCAAACCGGATTCAATCCTCGCTGCATAATCGGTCGCAACCAAACGGTTTCCCTGCCGGATAAAAAGGGGGTCGTCCAAGGCATGACGAAGACGCGACAATGCACCAGAGACTGCGGATTGCGACATCGCTAGCCTGTCGGCCGCCTTGACGGTTGAGCCTTCGCTGAAGAGGGCGTCCAACACGCGCAATAGGTTGAGGTCCAGTGTAGCGAAATTCACCAGGCCGATATCCTGTATTTGATATTGCGGTTTGCCTGATAGGTTGGCCTTCGGATAAGTTTCTGTCAACGGAAGCGCTTTCGTTTCAATCCGATGCTAATGGAGAGAAACGATGAAGGACCTGGCCCAAATCGACGGAGCCATCGAATGGCTCGGCGTAAAATACAAAACCATCCTCGGCCCAGAACAGACAGGCGGCGCAATGTCCATCGTGGACAGCTGGTCCCCTGCGGGTAGCGGCCCTCCGCGCCATGTGCATCAAAACGAAGACGAAACCTTTGTAATCCTGACCGGCACATGCAGGTTCTGGTTGGAAGGCGAGGAGTTCACCGCAGGGGCCGGCGAAAGCGTATTCATCCCACGAGGCAAGGAACATACCTTCAAGGTAACAGACGACGAACCTTGCCGCCATCTCGTGATCCTGACACCCGGCGGATTCGAAGGCTTCTTTTCCGACATGGCAGCCGGTCAGTGCCGCATTCCCGAGGACATGCCTGCTATTGAAGAGAGCGCCAAGCGGCACAACATGATCTTCACTGGCCCGCCGTTGGATTGATACCATGACTGGCAAACACATCGTCTATCATATCCCCGTCTGTCCCTTCTCGCAGCGACTGGAAATCCTACTGGCGCTGCGCGGACTGACGGATGCCGT
>NZ_JBQGAB010000082.1:0-1628 GCF_056542605.1 Ruegeria sp. AB8 | reverse complement strand
TTACGTGGCCCATGCGGCGCAAACGACGAATTCCTCCTCGCCGCCACCGCCCAGAACCTCCGCAAACTGGCCAAGATCTTTCCCGCACCGCAGCAAACACGTAAAGCCTGATCAGAAAGGCACTCGCGCTCGGTTCAGCACACCACTTTCTGCGTCCGCAACACGTTGTTTTTCCACAGAATCGGCGTATTTCGTTGAAAAACTCTTGGTTGATTGAGTGGTAAGTCGCTGATTCAATTCGTCCTGTAGGGAGGAATTGGCGATGATGGGACCGAGGCAGGAAGCGCAGGCGGCGTTGTTCTACGAGTTCTCGCTGGAAGATCATGTCCCGCAAGATCACCTGCTGCGCTCGATTGATCGGTTCGTCGATCTTGGCAGCATCCGGTCGCATCTGGCGGAGTTCTACAGCCATACTGGACGCCCCTCGGTTGACCCCGAGTTGCTTATCCGAATGCTACTCGTGGGCTACTGCTTCGGGATCCGGTCCGAGCGGCGGCTTTGTGAAGAGGTTCATCTGAACCTAGCCTATCGGTGGTTCTGTCGGCTCGATCTGAACGACCGTGTGCCGGATCATTCCACATTCTCGAAGAACCGGCATGGGCGGTTCCGCGAAAGCGAACTGCTGCGCTACCTGTTCGAGATGACCGTGGCACACAGCATTGAGGAAGGCCTCGTCAGCGGTCAGCGTATGGCCATCGATGCAAGCTTGATCGAAGCCGATGCCAACAAGCAGAACTCAACGCCGAAGGAAGAGTGGGACGCCTCAACCGTTGATCCGACCGACGCGCCCCGCGCCGTCCGCGAGTATCTCGACACGCTGGACGAGGCTGCGTTCGGCGCTGCCAGCGAGGTTCAGCCCAAGTTCACATCGCATTCCGATCCGGCGAGCCAATGGACCGCAGCCCGCAAAGGCCCTGCATTCTTTAGCTATTCCGACAACTACCTGATCGATACAGATCACGGAGTTATCATCGACGTCGAAGCCACCAGATCAATCCGTCAGGCTGAGGTCGGATCGACCAAGACCATGTTGAACCGAGTAAAGGAACGGTTCGATCTGCATCCGGAGAGACTAATCGCGGACACCGCCTATGGCACCGGCCCACTTCTGGGCTGGCTGGTTGATCGCAAGATTGCGCCGCATATCCCGGTGTTCGACAAGTCCGGTCGCAATGACGGCACCTGGACCCGCGCCGACTTCGAATGGGATGCTGAGAATGACCAATACATCTGTCCCGAAGGTCACGCCCTCAAGCAGTTCCGCCGCAACTACTCAGACCCCAACCGCGGTCCGACGGGCAAGGGCACCGCTCGCTATCGCGCTCTGAAAGAGGTCTGTCAGGTCTGCCCATCGAAAACCAAGTGCTGCCCCAACGCGGATGCCCGCAAGATCAGCCGCGAAGAAACAGAAGACGCCCGCCAGGTGGCTCGAGACATTGCCAAGACCCGCCAGTACGACATCTCAATGAAGCTCAGAAAGAAGGTGGAAATGCTCTTCGCCCACCTCAAACGCATTCTCGGCCTGGGTCGGCTCCGATTACGTGGCCCATGCGGCGCAAACGACGAATTCCTCCTCGCCGCCACCGCCCAGAACCTCCGCAAACTGGCCAAGATCTTTCCCGCACCGC
>NZ_JBQGAB010000081.1:0-1650 GCF_056542605.1 Ruegeria sp. AB8 | reverse complement strand
GCGACCAGATACGACAGATGCCCGAAGGTCTTCCTCTCCGCCATCGCCCTCGCCGCAACCGTCATTTATTGGTTATGAGTCCTGACCCTAGCGCGAGTTGAACATGGTAAGTTTTAGTAGATGGAAGCTGTTCCAGACAGAAAGGAGCCTCTGCCGGTATTTCTCCATTGGCAATGTCTCGCCAACATCTATCCAAGCGTTTTTGGAAAAAGCGAGACCAATTTGCGCATTGGCAGCTTTGAGTGCCTTCAGCCTTCATAGGGCTTCCCCCGGGAACTATGCATCGGTCTTTATGTGAAACAAGTTAGGTGCTTTTGAAATGCCCTGCCCACAAGGGAAGGTGCGGTCAGAGAAACTTTTCTTGATGCAGAATTCTCAATACGTGCCACAAGGTCTGTACGCGCAGGGCACACAGCGTTCCGTATTGACTAGCAAATCACAATCTACCTAAATTTTGGTATGAGTAGCGGAAAACACTTTGACGATTTATCAGTCGGTGATGCTTTCGATACCGGTGGTATTACGCTCACCGAAAGCGCGATTATTGACTTCGCGCTTACGCACGACCCACAACCTTTCCACGTGAACAAGGTGGCGGCAACGGAGTCGATATTCGGCGGTATTGTCGCCAGCGGCTTTCAAACAGTTGCGCTCACCTTCCGGTTATTTCGTGACACTGGTGTGTTGACTGGAACCAACTTGGGCGGCCACGGCATGGACGAGGTTCGGTGGCTTGCTCCCGTTTTCCCCGGCGATACACTGCGAGCGCGTGTTACAGTTGAGGTGCTTACGCCATCACACTCCAAGCCTGATCGAGGAACGGTACGATTTCGCTACCGGACGTACAACCAAAACGATGTCGAGGTACTTAGTCTGGTCATGGATCATGTTATGGCTCGGCGAAAGTAAGTCAGTTCATCTTCATATTGTGGACGTCGGCGTTGGGCTTGGTTCGACTATTCGCTGAGCAAGGTTTGAGAGACTGCAATTCGGACAGTCCGGCCGTACGCAGGGCCCTGCCTAATGCGCGTCTTTCTTTACGCGTCAGTGGACTCTCGTTCCCTGGAAAAGTAAGATGGCGCCATAGTTCTGTGACCTAGGGAAGCAGGTGCTATGACGGATGACCAAGTTCGGCGACGGCTCGCGGCTATCCTTGCAGCAGACGCAGTAGGATACAGTCGGCTGATGGATGCGGACGAAGAAGCTACCCTGCGAACGCTCCTGGCCCACCGTGAAACCATTGAAGTATCCATTGCCAATTACGGCGGTCGTGTTTTCGGATCGGCGGGCGACAGTGTAGTCGCCGAATTCCCGAGTCCCGTGGAAGCCGTGCGCTGCGCCATAGAAATTCAGCGGGGACTCGAGACTGGAAACGCTCACTTTCCAGTAGACCGCGTTATGCTTTTTCGCATTGGCATCAACCTCGGCGATGTAATGGTCGAGGGAGGCAACCTCTTTGGCGACGCAATTAACGTCGCTGCCCGGCTCGAGAAGCTGGCCGAAGCTGGGGGAATTATGATCAGCGGAACGATTTACGATCAGGTTGTTGGCAAGATCTCTGGACGTGTCGCGGTTTGATGCCGCTCCTTTGATAGCATTTATTGCAGCAAAGGAGATGAACTATGGGAACGAAACGAACGGACGAGTTTC
>NZ_JBQGAB010000080.1:0-1593 GCF_056542605.1 Ruegeria sp. AB8 | reverse complement strand
CCACGATGGTGGCGAAGCTGCATTGAGCGGATCGAAATTTTCTCGACCGTTCCCATGGTCCCGCCGACATCGACATATTCGCCGACGCGGAAGGCGTCATCGATCAGGAAGAAGATGCCGCCAACGATATCGGCCACCAGTTTCTGCGCACCAAAGCCGATGGCCAGACCCAAAACACCAGCACCAGCCAGCAGCGGCGTGATGTTGATGCCCAAAGCGCTCAGGGCCAGTAGGCCGAAGATCACCGAGATGGTGACTTGTGCGGTAATCCGCAACAAGGGCAGGACTGTCGCCAGACGCGAACCACCCGCGCCGCCACCTTCTCCGCCGGCTTCTTCATCCAGCTCCTCGGCCGCTGTCTGTTCCTTGGCCAGACGACGGTTAATCCACAGCGAGACGATCTCGTTCAGGATGTAGCCGACAGCGATGATCAGCAGGAACTCGATGATTGCGCCGCCAACTTCGGCACCGATACCTGCGGACGCAACATGGCGCAGATCTAGCTGCCAAACACGGGAAATCATGAAGACGACGAAGAGGCCAGCAATCACCCGACCGATGCGAATATAGCTGCGCTTGGCCGATCGGTAGGCGCGTTCTGCTAATGGCCCTTCGCCCGACATTGGCGGCTGCAGGTGACGCACCAAACCACGTATCAATGTATCAAGTGCAGGTGCAATCAACAGCCAGAACATGGTTGTGAAATGCGCCCCACCGGACAGCACGCGGATCAGCGCCGGGTTGCGTTGTGCCACCAGGAATTCGACCAGCAGCCAAATCACGACCGAAACGCCGATTGCAAAATACGGGTAATACCGCGCGACTTCTTCGTCGAACTTGGTGTGGTCTGGGTCGGTGCCCAGCATCATCTGTGACAAACCTTCGCGCGCAGTCCAGGCGATTATGCCAATATAGACGTGGATTGCTGCGTTCAGCCAGAAACCGATGCGCGTCTGATCGCCGGTAACCCCGTTCAGCGCATTGAACCTTAGTACGAACAAGGTAAAGCCGATCAGGATCAGCAGACCGATCAGGTTGCGATGCAGGTATTTTGCCCAGTGGTCGTCAATGTTTACCAATCGGAATTGTGGCTTTTGCGGCGCAAGAACAAAGCGCGAGACTGCTGCCCCCAGACGCGGCACCCAGATTAGGTAGAATACAAATGGGGCTGCATAGATGATCTGCTCGGGGCTCAGCAATCCTCGGCCAATCGCCCGAATGACGACGTAGAATACGATAAGCCCTGCAATTTCGCGGCAAAATCGGCGGAACAGGTAGTTCACAGCGCCTCTGAGATCAGCGTCACCCGAGGGCTCGGTTGCCTCATGCCAGCGGCGGGTCAGGAAAATGAATAGCTTCTCAGCAATGAAGCCGACTATCAGGACCGAGAGCACCAGCCCCATTAGCGTCAGAACACCAGCGCCCCCCAATTTGTCAGAGAAATTGCTAAATGCAGTGATTTGCGCACTGATGATATTGGGAACTGTGGTCAGAACATGTGTCCAGGATGCGACCATTTCTGCCCAGATCTCATTGAGCTCGGTCAGCGGGTCTTCCTGACCTTCCTTTTCCGCCGCTTGCTTTTCGGCAACA
>NZ_JBQGAB010000079.1:0-1796 GCF_056542605.1 Ruegeria sp. AB8 | reverse complement strand
TCTCATCTCCACTCCTTGGCGGTTACGATGAGCCAGAAACCCTCTCTTATCAAATCTACTTAAACTGTCCCATTGGTGCTGACGTCAGACACTTGTAGCAGCAGCGCTTTCATGACAACCCTAAGCTATAACCTGACCCGGAGAATGTGATGCTTAGAATGATGGCCCTTCTTGCGCTGTTTGTGATCGCTGCTTGTGAAAGCAGAACTGAACGACTGACGCGGGAGTATCAGATCGGTGAAGAGTTAATGATCGACTGTCAGGAAAATGGGAAACGATGTCCTGAGTATCTCGATTTCAAAAAGCGATTTGAAGCAAGTTTTAACAACCTTACCACCTTTGAACGCAGTCTTGCGACCCACAAAGCGCGGATAGCACGGGGCGCTCCGGTCTGACTTCCGTTCGAGAAACTGACCACCTCGTCGCGACGCAGGTGCAGGCGTGGTTGGCACACTTGACTGCAACAAAGGTGCTATACGCAATTAATAAAGTAACGGTGCAATTTATGAAATTACGATTTGAATTGTGGCAAAATTAAATATTAAGTCTGATGTATTAATCTGATTGTTTCGCAAGTTTTAGTTATTTTTCTGTGCAAGTCACAATTTCGTCATTTTCTTTCGTTTCTATCGTATCCCTCAAATTACCATGGGTGGCGGGACTTGTGTAGACCACGAGGGAGAAGGATATGCCATCCAACGAAAGCGGAAATTTCCTTGAATACGTAAAATCATCCGGCGCTGGGGCGTCACGTCTTTACGCAGCGGATGCGGACAAGCAAACTGTAGGAAGTATAAGCGGTGATCTTATTTACATTGAAGAACCTGCCGCAGCCAGAGGCAGCAAAGGGCCGCCGACGGGAATTGGCGGTGGCGGTGGTGACACCGAAACAGTCACGGATACATATATAACTGGCCAGAACGACGGCATCGACGACAGCCTTCAATACAATATCGAAGTCCAGTTCGTCGGTGATTGGCCGGACCACTTGAAAGCGGTATTTATTGCGTCGGCAGATTATCTGGCTTCTCTGATAGCAGAGGATCTCGAAGATGCCGTGGACGGAAATGGAAACGTATACGACGATCTCGTCATTACTGCCGATCTGGACGCTATAGACGGTGTTGGCGGAGTGCTGGGTCAGGCCGGTCCGACCGGTTTGCGCTCTGACACGGGATTGCCGGCCGTGGGTGAGATGACGTTCGATGAAGCGGACGCGCAGGCCTACTATGACGCAGGACAGTTCGATGACATTGTTCTGCATGAAATGATGCATGTCATGGGTGTCGGTACACTCTGGGACTATTACGGTCTCGTTACGACTGTTGTGGATGACAACAACACCAAAAGGCCAAATGACGACACGGTGACCAGTCTCTACACCGGCGATGCCGCGAACTCAGAGTTCAATGTGAATTATCTTGCTGAAGATGATTTCCTTTTGGTGGAAACAGATGGAGGGACCGGTACTGCCGGCGGACATTGGGACGAAGAGACTTACTACGACGAGTTGATGACTGGCTATATCGGCTATCTCGCAGATGATGGAACGTATGACGATACTAGTTATCTGTCGGATTGGTCGGTCGCGTCGCTTGAAGATCTGGGCTACGTACTGACACCAGACGCATCCGGCATCGCTGACGACATAGCATTTGCTTGATAGCCTTCTCTAGCCCGTTTCGTTACGGGCTGGAGGAGTAACTGGACCTGTCCCATTTTTGTGCCGCCCCAAGTGCTCGTTTAGGCCACTTTCCGTTCGAATGCGACCGGACTTTTCCAACCCAATGCTGAGT
>NZ_JBQGAB010000078.1:0-1878 GCF_056542605.1 Ruegeria sp. AB8 | reverse complement strand
TGAAGGCACACCGCACTACCACCAGCATGGGCGTCAAAAAGGCGGGCGCGGACGCCTGATAGGTCGAACGACGGGCGGCATGAACACCAAGCTGCATGCCATCTGCGACAGCCTGGGACGTCCGGTGAACTTGTTCGTCACTGCTGGTCAGTTCAGCGATTACATCGGGGCACGGCTTTGCTGAGCAGCCTGCCGCGTGTCGGCTGGCTACTCGGGGACCGTGGAGATGATGCGGACTGGTTCAGAGAAGCGTTGAGAGACAAAGGGATACGCGCCTGCATCCCCGGCCGTACGCAACGCAAGACGACAGTCCGATACGAAAAGCGCCGCTACAAACGGCGCAACAGGATCGAGCTCATGTTCGGCAGGATCAAAGACTGGCGGAGTGTCGCAACCCGATACGACCGCTGCCCAAAGGTCTTCCTATCAGTCATCGCCCTCGCAGCCCTCGTCATTTACTGGCTATTAGGCCTGACCCAAGGTGTTCAGTTCCTGCGACTGTTTTGCGGAATTCCTCGTTGAGTATGGACCTGTCGCGTTTTTGTGCCGCTCCAAGTGCTCGTTTAAACCACTTTCCGTTCGAAGGCGACGGGACTTTTCCAGCCCAGTGCTGAGTGTCGGCGGCGCGGATTGTAGAAGCCGTTGATGTATTCGAAGATGGCCGCTTCAGCCTGCCGTCGGGTTTGCCATGACCGCCGCCAGATCAGCTCAGCTTTGATCGTTTTGAAGAAGGTCTCGACGGCGGCGTTATCATAGCAATTGCCTTTGCCGCTCATCGACACTTTGAAGTCATGTTGGCGCAGGATCTTCTGATAATCGTGGGAACAGTATTGGCTGCCACGATCCGTGTGGTGGATGCAGTCCTTCGGTGGTGATCTGAAGGCGATAGCCATTCTCAGCGCCCTGATGGCCAGGTCTCGCTTCATCCGATTGCTAACAGCCCAGCCAATCACACGGCGGGAATGCAAGTCCAGAATGACGGCGAGATAAAGCCAGCCTTCACGGGTCCAGACATAGCTGATGTCACCAGCCCATGTCTTGTTCGGCTGATCCGCTGTGAAGTCCCGATCCAGTAGGTTGGGCGCGATATTGAACTTGTGATCGCTGTCTGTCGTGACCTTGTGCTTGCGTGTTCTCAACACGGATATGCCGTTCTGGCGCATCAGGCGACCAACGCGACGATGCCCCACAGCCAAACCAATTTCCTTCAACTCTTCAGTCATGCGCGGCCTGCCATAGCTGCCCAAACTGAGGCGTGACTGTTCTTTGATATGCGCCAGCGTGACCAGATCAGACCGCTGTCTGCGACTGGCAGGGCGGCTGCGGAAGGCACGCAGACCGCGTGCGCTGACACCGACGACATCGCATAACCGGTTGGCTGGAAAGCTGGCTCTGTGTTCTTCGATAAACCTAAATCTCATTGCTTTAGGCCCGCGAAGAACTGGGTGGCCTTTTTTAGGATTTCCCTCTCCTCCTTGAGGAGCCGGATCTCCCGTCGAAGTCGCTCATTCTCTTGAGCGAGGCTCAAATCCTCTTTGGAAACCACGTCTGTATCTCGGTGCGCTGTGATCCATTTGTTCAGCGTGGACATCCCGACACCTAGATCATCAGCCACCTGCTTGCGTGTTAGCCCACTGGTCAATGCGATACGCACCGCATCTTGCCGGAATTCGGCCGTCCGTTTCAGTCCCATAGTCAGTCTCCTTTGCTGCAGTAGATGCTATCAAAGGAGCGGCATCAAACCGTGACAGGTCCAATCAGGCTCTAAACATGCGACCGCCCGTTCCAGAAACCTTGCTCAAAACTGGCCCATAGAATTGGGGCTGGACAAGGAACTTAAATCAGCCCCAGATACTGAAGCTGTTCACATGTTCAGTC
>NZ_JBQGAB010000077.1:0-1941 GCF_056542605.1 Ruegeria sp. AB8 | reverse complement strand
TGGAGCGATACTGTGAGATCATCGCTGCCCTGAAGATCCGCACATCGAATAAGAAGGGGCGGCGTTTATCGACCGCACGGGCCATCGAGCTTCTGGAGGATCATGGCGTTGAAACGCCCGAAGGTTTGGTTCAGGCCGCAAAGGCGCAACTGAACAAGGCCACGGTCAACCGGTATCTCCGTCTCTGGGGATATGATCATGCAAGAATGACCAGAGCACCAGCCGCTGTCCGGTTTGAAGCACGAACCTCCAATGCTCTTTGGCAGTTTGATATCAGCCCATCTGACCTGAAACAGATCGAACAGCCATCCTGGATTGATCCAAACCGCAAAGGTCTTCCCGTACCCATGCTGTTCAGCGTGGTTGATGATCGCTCCGGCACCTCCTTTCAGGAGTATCGCTGCGTCTATGGCGAGGATGTGGAAAGCGGCCTGCGTTTCCTGTTCAACGCAATGGCACCGAAGGACGGAGATGAAACCCAGCTGCAAGGCATTCCGGAGGCGATATATCTGGACAATGGACCCATTGCAAAAAGCGGGATCTTCCACACTGTCATGGAACGGTTGGGCGTGCGCGTGATGACCCATGACCCTGCGGGTAGCGATGGCCGACGACCGACCGCGCGATCAAAGGGCAAAGTGGAGCGCCCGTTCCGCACCGTGAAAGAAGCCCATGAAACGCTGTATCACTTCCACAAACCGGAAACCGAGTTGGAAGCCAATGCCTGGTTGGCGCGCTTCATTGGTCAATACAATGCCCAGCTCCATCGTCGTGAGCCGCACAGTCGGATTGAAGATTGGGTAAAGAACCTGCCGTCAACCGGTATCCGGCAAATGTGTTCTTGGGAACGGTTCTGCACCTTCGCGCGAGAGCCTGAAACCCGCAAGGTTGCCGGGGATGCCCGCATTCGCGTTGATGGCGCGTTCTACGAGGTTGATCCCGATCTGGCGGGTGAGGCTGTCACCCTCTGGTGGGGTTTGTTTGATCACGAGCTGTTCGTTGAGTGGAACGACAAGCGCTTTGGCCCCTACCGCCCGACAGGTGGGCCTATCCCGCTGCATCGCTATCGCAAGCCCAAGAAAACACAAACACAGGCACGGGCCGACAGGATCGGAGATCTTGCGCAGAAGATCTCGGTGCCCAGATCGGCGCTTGCCGGGTTGGATTCAAGCCTGGCCAAAGCCGCAGACGTACTGCCGTTCGCCAGCCAGGCCTTTGTCGATCCGGATCCCTATGGAGAGTTCACCTATAGCAGCCGATTGGATGCGCTGCGCGGGGTCTCGGATTTGCTGCACAAGCCGCTGGCCCGCCTGACAGACGAGGATCTGTCGTTCGTGAATGATCTTGTCGACCGCACGCTCGACAAGACGGAAATCAAACAAGGAATAACTGCCCGGTTCTCGCCTAAGCGACCGGCCGCTGAAGAGGAGAGCGAGTAATGCTGAATGCCGAGATCATGGCGCGATATGGGCTGATCAAGGACTGGCGAGCTGCCGGATTCTATGAGACCGAGAACCATCGTCAGATCACCCACACCGTCCGGGCGGGCATTGGAACCGGACGCCTGATCGCTGTGACAGGCCCAGTTGGCATCGGCAAGACTGTGTTCCTGCACCGGTTGCAAGATGAAATTGCGCGCGAAAAGAAGGTCACTGTCGCCGAAAGCCTGTCGGTGGACAAAGCCCGCACGACCGTTCCGACGCTAATCTCAGCCCTGTTCTACGATCTCTCACGAGAGAAAGAACCAAAGATTCCAACCCAAGGTGAAAAGAGGGAACGAGAACTTCAGAAGCTGGTAGCCCGCTCCGGAAAGCCCGTGGCGCTGTTTGTCGATGAGGCCCATGATCTGTATGGAAAGACATTGATCGGGCTGAAACGCCTGATGGAAGTGATCGCGCGCGGCGGAGGCAATCTGTCCGTTATTCTGGTCGGCCATCCGAA
>NZ_JBQGAB010000076.1:0-1992 GCF_056542605.1 Ruegeria sp. AB8 | reverse complement strand
CTGGCTGGGTTTATCTGGGATATTGCGCCAAAAAGACGCCCCTGGCCACCTGACCGGTTGTCCAAGCTGCCTGCGCAGTGCGCTGGAGATGGAAGCCATGGATAGGGAAATCCTCGGTCCCCCCTTTGGGACAAACATCCGGTCTTAGAGAGAGGTCACCCCGCATCGAATTTGGTCAGGCGGTATCAAACCCGCGGATGAGAGAATGACAACCATCGGTTCGGCCTACCATCTTCAGCGCCTGCACAGGCTACAAACTTTAACCATCCTGCACCAGTGGGGTAGTCTCATCGTGCCGAGAAAACTAAAATCGCTCATGAGAGGGGGATTTCGCCCCCTACTGTCTGACGTCAGCGCCAATGGGACAGTTTAGGTTGATTTGATAAGAGAGGGTTTCTGGCTCATCGTAACCGCCAAGGAGTGGATCTATGGACGCCCCCTGCGCAAGGTGTTTTTTGTGATGATGTTGACGGCATTGGATGCGTGAATCTATCCGGCCTTTGATTGAAGCATCTTTGCTCCTGGCCTCGATGGGATCCGCTGGTTTCAGTGCCTTCCAAGATGACCGGCCTTTCCTGGCCACCACTCCTTACAGGCTGTGAATTGCGGCCCCTGCCGTTACACCATCGTCTCGTCACCTCGCATTCTTAGAGCGCCAGTACTTTCCGGGCTGCCCGCTACGCCGCTTTGTAGCCTTCTCCGCTCCGCAAAATCGCCCAGGCAATGCGTGCTGTCTTGTTGGCGATAGCCACGAGCGTTTTGTTGTGACCTGCGCGTGCCAGCAAGCCCTGCGCCCATCTCGCGCGTTGATCATCACGATTGGCGATCCTGATCAGGACGGACCGGGCGCCGTGGATGAGCTGGCGCCGCAGGTATTGGTTGCCTCGTTTGCCTATGCCACCAAGCCGGGGCTTGCCGCCCGTCGTATATTGTCTGGGAACCAAGCCTATCCATGCCGCGAGTGCCCGGCCAGACGAAAAGTGTCGACCGTCATCAACGGCAGCGATCAAGGCGGTGGCGATCACAGGCCCGACGCCGGGGAGGGTTGCAAGACGTTTGCACCGCTCATCGGTCCGGCAGATCGCGATTAGCTTACGGTCGAGCTCAGCGACGTGTTTGTCCAACGCTTCGAATTCGGCGATAAGTGCGTTGAAGTTTTCCGTTGCCAGCGCTGACAACTTGGCCTCAGCGACGGCGTTTCTGATATCCTTTCGGAACCGAAAGGCACCGACTGGAATGACAACGCCATACTCCCCCAGAAGGCCCCGAATGTGATTAATCAATCCGGTCCGTTGTGTGATGAGACGATCACGTGTTCGATGCAGCATCTGCAAATCCTGTTGCTCCGTCGTCTTCACTGGGACAAATCGCATAGTCGGGCGCAGTGCGGCCTCATAGATCGCCTCGGCATCAACAGCGTCGTTCTTGGAGCCTTTGACAAACGGCATTACGAACCGCGGATGAACGAGGCGCACGGCATAGCCTTGCGCCTCAAACTGTCTGCCCCAGTGATGAGCGCTGGCACAAGCCTCCATGGCGACTGTTTCCGGGGAATACTCCTGAACGGCAGCGGCGAGTTTTGATCTGGTCACCTTCTTCGAGATTACCTCGCCCTCATTGGTGATTCCGTGGATGTGAAACGACTGTTTGCCTAAATCAATCGCAAGTAACTGCATTCTGTGAACTCCTTCTGCTTGATACGTCTGCCGAAAACTATCGGCATCGGTGCAAGGGGCGTCCATTCCATAAGATGAGACAGAAACCCGGAACCAAGCAGAGCCACGGTGAGAAGGTCGTAAAGAACATTCGCCGTGCGACCCGCAAACAGTACTCCGCAGAAGAGAAGATCAGGATCGTGCTGGACGGCCTAAAAGGCGAGGACAGCATTGCAGAGCTGAGCCGTCGTGAGGGCATCGCGCAGAGCGTTCCCTACTTGGCAAGTATAATTGACTGGATATGAATGATAACGATACGGAAAATCCATTTGTGTGT
>NZ_JBQGAB010000075.1:0-2027 GCF_056542605.1 Ruegeria sp. AB8 | reverse complement strand
CTCACTATTAAATTTTGCTTGTCCTCCTTGACGGACCACTGCGCCAAATGCTGCCATGGGCGGGCATTCAGCCGGCCTGGGAGGCTCAAATGAAATTTTTTTCTGACATCGACAGCAATTGTTTCTGTCGCATTCTGTGCGACCTCTTCCAATGCTCAGGAGGCCGCACAAGGTGGGCAGGTCGGGGAGATGACCATATCGGTTGACGATATGCGCGAACCCGCGCCCGCAGATTTCTCGCCCTATGCCGGGCGCGATTTTCCGACTCGTCCGCTGTGGGGCGATACCCACCTGCACACGTCCAATTCGCTGGATGCGCGCGGATTTGGGGTCATCCTGAGCCCGGATGACGCTTATCGATTTGCACGGGGTGAGGAGGTCACGACATCACACGGCCTCCGCGTACAACTGTCGCGTCCGCTCGACTGGCTTGTTGTTTCCGACCATTCGGATGCCATGGGGGCAATGAATGAAATCATTGCGGGAAACTCAACGCTGATGCGTGATCCAACGCTTCGAGATTGGAGCGAACGACTTAATGCAGGTGGAGACGTTGCTCTCGGTGCGACTATGGAGGTCATTGAGACATTTGCCGGGATTACCGGGGAAGCCCTTCCCGAGGCTGTGTCGGATCGCAGGTTCGTGCAGTCCGTTTGGGACGAGTTCACGCAAACCGCCGATCATCACGACGACCCCGGTACGTTTACTGCGTTCATCGGATACGAATGGACATCCACCGAAGCCGGCAACAACCTCCATCGCAACGTGATTTACCGTGATGATGCCATTCGCGCACGGCAAATGCTGCCCTTCACGACCGCAGAAACCTTTAATCCGGAAAAGCTGTGGGACTGGATGGAAACATATGAAATGGAAACCGGCGGTCGTGTTCTGGCCCTTGCCCACAACGGCAACGTTTCCAACGGCCTTATGTTTCCAGTCGAGACCAATCCGGAAACGGGTGAGCCATTGACGGCGGACTACGCTGAACGGCGCGCGAAATGGGAGCCGATGTACGAGATCACCCAGATCAAGGGTGATGGGGAAACCCATCCGTTCCTGAGCCCGAACGATGAATTTGCGGACTATGAAACCTGGGATAAATCCAACCTTGGCCCGACGCCAAAAGAAGATTGGATGCTTCAGTACGAATATGCCCGCGAAGCTCTGAAGAACGGTCTCAAGCTGGAAGCGCAACTTGGTACCAATCCGTACAAATTCGGTGTCGTGGGTTCGACCGACAGCCATACCGCGTTGGCGACGGCGGAAGAGGACAACTTCTTTGGCAAGCACTCCGGCGTCGAGCCGGAGCCCGGTCGATGGCAGCATGTCGTTGGCGAATTTGACGCGTTGAGGATCCTCGGCTGGGAAATGGCAGCCTCTGGCTACGCAGCGGTTTGGGCCGAAGACAACACACGCGAAGCCATATTCGACGCCATGGAGCGCAAAGAAGTTTATGGAACAACCGGCAGCCGCATAACGGTTCGTTTCTTTGGTGGCTGGGACTTCACAGAGGAGGACGCGCGATCACGTCTGCCCGCCGAAATAGGATACGAAAAGGGCGTTCCCATGGGCGGCGACCTCTCGGAAGTGCCCGAGGGCGCAGATGCACCGACATTCCTTATTGCGGCTCTCAAGGACCCGTATTCCGGCAATCTCGACCGTGTTCAAGTTGTGAAGGGTTGGGTAGATGCCAACGGCGACACGGAAGAGCAGGTGTATGACGTGGCATGGTCGGGAGACAGGCAACCGGATGCCGATGGCAATCTACAGGCAGTGGGTAACACCGTGGATGTCGCAACGGGTACGTTCACCAACTCAATCGGTTCTCCGGAGCTATTGACGGTTTGGAAGGATCCCGACTTCGATCCGTCATTGCGGGCATTCTACTACGTTCGTATTCTGGAAATTCCAACGCCCAGGTGGACAGTTTACGATGCCGTTCGGTTCGGGGACGAACTGCCCGCAGATGTGCCTACCTCAACACAGGAGCGCGCTTACACTTCGCCAATCTGGTATACTCCAGA
>NZ_JBQGAB010000074.1:0-2080 GCF_056542605.1 Ruegeria sp. AB8 | reverse complement strand
CACCACAACCGCAGACGGTGTTCGAGCCGCTGTAGAGTTTGTCATTGAGGGGGGTGATTGAATACCGCCGAAGGATCGTTGCCCTAGCGGTAGCTGCGTCGCGCAAGAGCAATAAATCTAACGCTGTAAGCGGCGGCCAGACGTAGATATGGTATCAATGTTGGTTGGGCCATCACTACGGCGGGACCAAAGGACTGAACGCGCCAAGGGCTTATGCAACGTCCGCCAATCGCAAACACCAGACTTTGCGGATCTCCGGAGACAGCCCAGAGTCGACCTTGACCGCGAGGTAAGATTGCTGCATTAGCAGCTCGTATTCTGTTGAAAAACTCTGTCTTGATCGAAGGCCATCTGGCTGATTCAATTCTCTTATTGAATGGGAGTTTGGATGATGATGGGACCAAAACAGGAAACTCAGGCTGAGCTGTTCTATGAGTTCTCCCTGGAGGAACATGTCCCGGACAATCATCTGCTGCGGTCGATTGATCGATTTGTTGACCTGAGTAGTATCCGCAATCATTTGGCGGATTTTTACAGTCATACTGGTCGCCCTTCCGTCGATCCCGAGTTGCTGATCCGCATGCTGCTGGTGGGCTATTGCTTTGGCATCCGGTCGGAACGGCGGTTGTGCGAAGAAGTGCACCTGAACCTTGCGTATCGCTGGTTCTGTCGCCTCGATCTGACTGATCGAGTGCCGGATCACTCTACCTTTTCCAAGAACCGCCATGGTCGGTTCCGCGAGAGTGAACTCTTGCGGCACGTGTTCGAAACGACAGTGGCGCGGTGCATCGCAGAAGGTTTGGTCAGCGGCCAGCGTATGGCGATTGATGCCAGCTTGATTGAGGCAGAAGCGACCAAGCAGTATTCAGCGTCACAAGAAGAATGGGATGCTGCACAGATCGATGCCAAGACCGCACCGCGCGCTGTTCGGGAATATCTGGAAACCCTGGATGAGGCCGCGTTTGGTGCTGCCTCGCCAGTCAAGCCTAAGTTCATTTCATATTCGGACCCTGCCAGCCAATGGACAGCGGCGCACAAGGCACCAGCCTTCTTTGCTTACTCTGATAACTACCTCGTTGATACAGATCACAGCGTGATTGTGGATGTGGAAGCGACCAGATCCATCCGGCAAGCCGAAGTGGGGTCGACAAAGACGATGCTGGACCGGGTGAAGGACAAGTTCGACCTCGTCCCCGACTGGATGATCGCCGATACCGCCTACGGCTCAGGCCCGATGCTCGGCTGGCTCGTGGATCGCAAGATCGATCCTTACATCCCGGTCATCGACAAGGCCGGACGCCCCGACGGCACCTGGACACGCACAGACTTCGAATGGGACGCTGAGCATGATCAATATATCTGCCCAGAGGGTCACGCGCTTAAACAGTTCCGCCGGAATTACTCTGATCCAAACCGGGGGCCGTCGGGCAAGGGCACAGCCCGCTATCGCGCCTTGAAAGAAGTCTGCCAGGTATGTCCGTCCAAACAAAGATGCTGCCCCAACGCTGATGCACGCAAAATCACCCGCGAAGAGCACGAAGATGCGCGCCAGGTCGCCAGAGATCTGGCCAAAACTGAAGAGTACCAGATTGCGATGAAGCTCAGAAAGAAAGTTGAGATGCTCTTCGCCCACCTCAAGCGCATCCTAGGCCTTGGACGGCTCCGATTACGTGGACCGTGCGGCGCAAATGACGAATTCCTCCTCGCCGCCACCGCCCAGAACCTCCGCAAATTGGCGAAAATCTTTCCCGCACCGCAGCAAACGCGAAACGCCTGACCAGAAAGGCGCTCGTGCCGTGCTCAGGTCACCCCATTCTGCGACTGCAACACGTTGTTTTTCAACAGAATCGGCGGGAAGCCGCCATTCGCTGCATCAGCGTGAAAACCAAGGCCGCGACAAGAAGCAGCCGTTTAATACGGTGATACTAGTTGCTTATGGTCGTTCTTTCTGGCTGTAAATCCAGGATTGTTTCCTGTTGGCAATTGCATATTAAGGTTGATTTCCAATGGGTTCTGTTTAGCGTCGGACGACGGGCTTTTTCATTCAGATCATTGATACCCACTCAAGGGGAGCGTCCCA
>NZ_JBQGAB010000073.1:0-2108 GCF_056542605.1 Ruegeria sp. AB8 | reverse complement strand
GACCAGATACGACAGATGCCCGAAGGTCTTCCTCTCCGCCATCGCCCTCGCCGCAACCGTCATTTATTGGTTATGAGTCCTGACCCTAGCGAACGCCCTCCTGACAGATGAGCGAGTGTGGCCGATCCAAAAAGCTAGAGTACCACACAAGCTATACTAGAGCGGCCATACACCAATCTAACCTTTACGGTTGGTCGATCCCGTAGGTGACATAGGAGTAGCCAGCATTAACAAGCTGAACCGCATTTCGCTCCGAGAGTGCGGACAGCGCCATCCGTTCGAGAACTGTCTGCCCAAGTTCTTTCTCACCGGCACCAAAAGAGACAACAGCTAAAGCATTATAGATCAAATACCGATACTTGCCTTCTGTCTCGCCAGTTTCCGCAATCTTCCGCACACGTTGCAACGCCCACGAATGATGTTTCTTAGGTTGCTCTTTAACGGAGGCACGTCTCGCAAACTGACCTGCAATATACGCATAGTCATGTGGATGCAGAGTTTCTTCAGCGTGGTCCATAAGATCGGTCAGAACGTGGACCGGAAAACCTTGCGTATCCAAATACAACCACGCTGTGACAGGATCATCGATGCCCGATAGCATGCGTTTTGCCCTATCGATATCGCCAACAGATGCGCCGACGGATGCAATGCCTAAGCGCGCTTCGAGCGCGAGACCAGAACTTTGCCACGCCATAGGACCACTGACTAGACCGCTAGCAATGACATCCGACGGATCATCTGGGAAGAGGCTTTCCGCGATGGAAAGGCGGTGGACCACTTCGTCTACGGACGCTCCTGCAAAATACAAAGCCCGTGCCGCATCTATATGGGCAAAAACTTCAAAAGGGGTGTCTGTCTTGTCGGCAAGAGTTACCATTCTTTTGGAGAGGCGGTGTGCCAAATCCGTATAGCCAAGCGCAGCACTACGCAGCGCAACACGCTCCATAAGGTCAAAGTCCGGCCATGGTTTGCGTTCCGCGTGGTGATCAAAAGCCGCTTCTAGGTAGAACCGTGCCTTTTCATCATCGTTCTCGGCCTCGGCTGCGGTCAGAAGCAGATTTGGATACGACAAGCTTGATGATGGAACCAACTCCAGTACAGTTTCCGCGCCAGCAACCTCAAATACACGGCGCGAGTAATTTGGTGAACGGACGCGACCTTCCGCAATACGCAGGACCTCAATGACACCTTCTCGATCTTCGAGGCGTGCTCTCAATTCAGCGGCGTATGCAACCTGCCAAGCCCGGGCTTTTGGGGAGCCCGTCTCAAACCAATAAACGATGAGCGATGCCATGGCGGCTGCAATGTGCGCGTCTTTCTGAGGAACGGGAATATCGGGACGGATTGGGCGAGTACCGTATGGATCATCTCCCAATAATATTAGGCCCGCTAACCAGAGATCACTTGCGTGCGCTTGAGGCAGTCGCGCAAGTGCAGCATCGAGATCGTGCCCACCTTGTATGGCATTCACAAGCCGATGCACTGCAACAGATTTTGATGCGATTTCAGTTGCAGCCTGCGACGTTTTTCCTCGTTCAAGGGCAATCTTCATGAACAAGTTCTCAGCCTCATCTATGCGCCCAACCGCCGCGAGCTGGCTAAGCGGTCGCGTGTCGATTGGTTCGGGGTAATTCTCATTAAGCAGCTGAACACCGGTATCCAGCAAACAATTGGCTGAGATGTCTCCGGAACAGTTCGCCAGCATGCTGGCGTGTGACGATCTGTCGAGCAAACCCAGAACCACGACAGCGAACAACGATAAGACTGCCAGAAGTTTTGCTATTACTCTCTTACGCATATTATCTAGCCTTAAGCTCAATCTCGCAAAATCCATACAGTAGAAAATTGGCATATAGTGTGGCGTCAATGGCGGAGAATGGTCTCAAAAACTGTGAATGACCAGGCCACACACCAAAGCCCAAAGGGCGTTTGAAGTGACTAATTGTTCTCCTTACGAGAGGCCCGCTTTGCTTCAAAACGCTCCCATACCTTTATTCGCCCCTTTTGCCGTGCATCAGCTAGGGTCAGGACCCATTGATTTCCGCGTGGCTGCGTGAGTCACGGTTCGAAAATCGGGCGGTGACCATGTCTGATCTTTTTTGGCTGAC
>NZ_JBQGAB010000072.1:0-2175 GCF_056542605.1 Ruegeria sp. AB8 | reverse complement strand
GTGGCTATGACGCCGATTGGTTCCGGGAAGCGTTGAAAGACAAAGAGATACGCGCCTGCATCCCTGGCCGGAAGCAGCGCAAGAAACCGGTGAAGTACGACAAGCGTCGCTACAAACGGCGCAACCGGATCGAAATCACGTTCGGCGGGTTGAAGGATTGGCGGCGTGTGGCAACCCGCTACGACAGGTGCCCGAAGGTCTTCCTGTCAGCAATCGCCCTTGAAGCACTCGTTATCTATTGGCTATGAGTCCTGACCCTATCAGAGAATGGCGACAACAGCTATTCCGAAGGCAGCAAAGACTCCCAGCATGACTGCAAGCGCACCTGCACCTAGCCCGGGCCCGACATAGGTGCTAGCAGGCATGTCGAGTGATCAAAAGGCCGAATCCAGGTTGGGCATTGCATCAATCGTTGCATTCCCAAATGTCGGCGTTGAAGTAGTCTGGCTCGAACCACTTAATCTCGGATACTGTCAGGTTGCGGTTGTCTATGTCCGGGTTCAGATTGAAGATTTCAAGCGCGACAGCTCCATTCGCATCAATTTCTAGCAAACGTCCTTGCTGGGGGCTGGAAAAAAGGAGGTTTCCGCTGTCGATCCACTGATGCTTGCCACGGATGCGCGAGTAAAAATCGTAGTCCCGGCCATCGAGTGTTACTTTGGTCTGGAACGTATCGGGGTCGACCGAGACGATCTCGCTGTAATCGCGGCTCATGCGGTTGTTGTAGATGCTGATGCGACCATCGGGCATCCAGTCCGGGTCATGCTGTCTTTGCACGGCTCCCACGCGCCACCATTTGACGATGAGGTCATCGGGATCGACAACGAATATAAGGTTGCCCGCGCGCGCGCTAACTAGCAGGTCGCCCGCATCGAACTGGTCAAAGCGGTTAGCCAGCGCGGGCGGAAGGGGGTCGACATCATTGTAGTGGAGTGCATCGCTCATCCAAGATCCCTTCGTGTTCTTGGGGTTCTTGCCCAGGTCATTGTCATGGAGCCTGCGTAATTCTAGTATGTCGATCGTTGGATTGGCCGCGATCACATCGTCGGTCGAAAAGGTTCTCAAAACGGTGCCGTCCACCACCGAGACGAGCGCAAAATCGAGAGAGTCGTTAAAGGTCCAGACAGCGCTTTGGTCTTCAAGCGTTGTTACGGAGTGATGATACACACCCGGAATTGTCCAGATTCGCTCCCCGCAGGCGTCAAACTTTTGCAAGGAAACACCACCGTCGAAGGCGAAGATGAACGAGCCGTCGGGGAAGATCTCCAAGCCATGGGCGAACTTATTGGAGTTCGGGCTGGGTGTCTTGTCTCCGACGGGGATTTCGTCTACCGGGATTATGGTTGCGATCTCAAGCTCAGGCGAGATCACAACGACCGCATTCTCGATCGAGTTCCCGGTCGCGAATGAGCCAAAAAGCACGCGCCAGCCCAAAGTGATCGCGTCTGTGGCCTTGTAGACCAGCCCTGGAAGGGGATCTGTCCGCGAGGGGAATTTCGCATAGTCTATTAGGTCCACGGGCATGCGCGGAGCGCCAAACGTGTTGTCGTAGATTTGACCCGTAACGATGCTGGCGCCTTCCTCGAACACATCCTTCACAAGTGAGGGGAATGTTGCGATGGCAAGGGCGATCTCACCGGCCCTGCCCAAACGTTCACCGCCAGAAAGCTGGTATCTGACGGACCAGCCGAACAAAACTGTTGCCACTGTTGACAGGAGAAGCAATAGCAAGACCAACCAAACTGGAACTCGTTTGTCCATACCTGTAAAGTGCCCAATCTCGCAAAGCCAATCCTGAAAACGGACCCTGTTTGCGCGCCCGACAACAGCGTTTCTGACTTATTCGGAATTCGAAAACAACTCTTATCAAAGTATTGATGATAGTGCGAGAGTGTCTTTGCGCACGCCAGCAAAAGACCGAATCGCTACTTCCTACGCTGCTACAATGAGCCGTTTGAGGATGCCGATCGAACCGGAAATAACCGACCCGTCGACCACTCTTCAAAAGTGAAACGAGTTACCCCTCAAAGGGCCTCGAAAAATGAGCATCGTTCGGTGGGAAACCAAATGAACAACGCGGATTTTAGGGTCAGGACTCATAACCAATAAATGACGGTTGCGGCGAGAGCGATGGCGGAGAGGAAGACCTTCGGGCATCTGTCGTATCTGGTCGCC
>NZ_JBQGAB010000071.1:0-2444 GCF_056542605.1 Ruegeria sp. AB8 | reverse complement strand
GAATGTCTGGTTTGGGCTGGTTGCGGTCAACCATGCTTATCGTAGAGACTGGTAGTACATGGTTCCGCAGAGCAGTGTTGGGGAAATGCTTATCCGGGACGCTTTGGTTCCTAGCAGGAGAGGCGCTTAGAAGAAGCGCGCACTACTACAACAACAGTCGCCATAGACTTCTTATGTTAAACTTTGGGTAATGGCGGCAGGTAAGCTGTACTAGCGGTCTGGGTCTGTATCGAGTTTGCCCCAGAGATCATCAACCAGATCTGAGAAGCCATCATTCGAGGCCTCCTTGTGCAGTAGACCAGCTCTTCGCCGGCGTTCGACCTCGGCCATTAGTTCTTCCTGTGTGGCTGTCTCAACCACATCACATCGAAGAGCTTCAATCTCGTCCGCTGTCCACGACTCAAATTTGTCAGCGTAAAAGCCCAGGGAAAACGGCTCGTCATCAGAAATCTGCTTGATCACAGCATTCCAGTCTTCGCTCTGGTTCGATTCCTTTTCGACCCTCTCATCTAGTTCGCGGATAGACTTGCGGATCATCGGCAGCAGCTCTGCCTCAACGCTTTCTTCGCCCGCGCCGGTCCCCGCAAGCCAAAGGTCTGCGATCTTGCGGACGAGCCTCCAGACCGTCTGATTTCGAGGGTGGCCCTTAATCCGGCCGCCTAGACCTTTTTCTTGAATGCCAAACCGCTCGGCAGCACGTTCGTTCATCCGGATATTGTAATCGGACACGTCCGCGAGTTCTGAATCGTTCTCAGCCACAGCTCGGGCGACCTCTTGATCACCAACATAGACAACCACCTTCAACATCCCGCTACCCCTTCCTTCGCCGGTTCATCACTCGGTCCAGGTGGCTGTAGTCCAGATCTCGCATGATCCTTTGCACTCGCTCTGGATCGACTTCGCGATCTTTTCCAGCGGTGTAGACGATGTGTCTGACGTAGATCGCCAATGCGACAATGATCACGGCGGATAAGATCAAGCTGAAATGCTCGGGCCCCATCACTAAGTCTTCTTCCTCGGGTCTTCAATCCCGAGGTCGTCGAACACGTTGCCGCTACCATCAGTGATCTCGACATCATCGTCGTCAGTCACTAGATCCCAGGTGTTCTCTTTGACCCATTCATCCCGCCATTTGGGCGCGTCGGCCGGACGCTGTGCAAAATCGGCGATTTGCTCGAAAATCATTTTGCGCAATGCAAGCCAGACCTCCGGACCCTCTTTGCGACGAGCTTGCAACTCTGCGATCAAGTCATTCAGAGGAACATCCTGTAACGGGCGCCCGAAGATCTCTTCTTCTGAAAAATCATCTGTCATCGCTCAACATCCTCGACACTGATCGTCAAGACTAAGATCTTGTTTGGTTTTACAGTGATCTCTTTTCCTTCAATCTCTCGAAGTTTGCCGTTCACCAAAGTCTCGCAGATTACGAAAATTGGGATTTCCTCTTCTGTAGTCTCGTCACTCATCTGGCTTACCCTGCGGATCAGGCACCTTTCGAGACCGGATCTCATCCGAGGTAATCGGCTTGGTTAGTTTTGCTCGACCAGCCGCAATTTCAGCCTCCCGAAGCCTAAGCAAACGCAAGGTTTGTTCATCCAGCTCAACGTCGTCGTCATCACCCATCAGACTTCTCCCGAGTACAATAACAGTGAGAACAGAGCACTTGAGACCTGTCGGCTGTCCGAACGATGTCACCAACGTGGCCACACTCTTCACACGTCACACCGCATCGAAACTTCATCCAGTCAGCGTACTCCTGAATGAGATCGTGGTATCGACTGAAACCGATGGAAATCTTGCCATCCTGGCCTTTCTTAATATCCGAGATCTGAATAGTTCCAGGGTCCAGTGCCCTGAAATCCTGACTGAAGGAAAGCTTGTGGAGTGCTTGCGAAATCATCACGAGCCAGCCCTTTCCGACAGCAGGAACAAGAGATGCGCAATCCGGAGAAACGAGGTCTGGATAGTTTTTCACAATGTCCAGCCTCAGGCTGTCGGGCCAGGATTCTTCGGCGCCCTCAAATCGCCGCCGCAGAGCATCATTGTAGCACCAGCTGCAAAGCGTCGTCACAAACCCAAGGATGGTCTGGCGTTGGGCAGAATTAGAACAACCTTCACAGGTTTGCTCAATCTGAGCGACACGCCATTGAATCTCTTCACTCGTAGCCTGGTTGCAGCCTGGGCCCTCATAGACGCGCATGCCTCCCAATTTCTGTTTGATCTGAACGATGGACGGGTGTTCATCACCAAACAGGTCGGGCTGCTCGTCGATCAACCTCTTCACTTTCTCAAGTGCAAGCGTAAGCTGCTCCACCCACCCGGCACGATACTCACCAAGCTGCTTGAAGACGCTTCGATGAATATCATTCCAGTCGACAACACTGCCCATCACTGACCTCCGGGCCCGCGCCTCTTTGAGATCGTGTGAAACCTCCGCCATAGCA
>NZ_JBQGAB010000070.1:0-2732 GCF_056542605.1 Ruegeria sp. AB8 | reverse complement strand
GTCGTGCGTATTGACGATGCAGTGCGAGCTTTGGATATCGACCGTCACCAGGCCGCGAAATTACTCTCAAGATGGACCGCCCAAGGCTGGCTCAGGCGAGTTGGTAGCGGGGCATATGTACCTGTTCAGCTTGATCTTCTCGATGCGAGGCAGGTCTTGCAGGACCCTTGGATTCTTGTGCCGACGCTATTTGAGCCATGTTACATTGGGGGACGGACCGCTGCCGAGCATTGGGACCTCACCGAACAGATATTTCGCGATGTTCTTGTGTTTACGGCCCGCTCGGTTGCCGGCCGGACAGTCGAGCGGCAGGGTGCGGTCTTTACACTCAAGCACATCAAGAATGAGATGATATTCGGGACGAAAACGGTTTGGCGTGGCCAGACCCGTATTCCGGTGTCTGATATTAACCGAACAATCATCGATATGCTCGATGATCCCCGGGTTGGCGGGGGCATTCAACATGTCTCGGAGTGTTTTGATCGCTACCTACAGCGGCCTGATTGCAACCCTGATCTGTTGATCGACTACGCTTTGCGCCACGGAAACGGCGCGGTCTTCAAGCGGCTCGGTTTTCTTGCTGAACGCCACGAAAAGGGCGGAATAGTTGCCCGCAAAGCGCGCAAGCATCTCACCAAGGGGCATGCCAAGCTGGACCCGTCTTTGGAGTGTCCGCGTCTCATCACACGTTGGCGCTTGCGTGTGCCGGATAGCTGGATGAAGGACGCCCCGCATGATCGATAAGCGCGAAATCCTTGGACTTGCCAGTACGCAGGGCCTTACCCCGCACGTGGTGGAAAAGGATTACGCGCTTGGCTGGGCGCTCGCGGGTATCTATGCGCATCCTGAGCTATCTGAATCCTGGGTCTTCAAGGGCGGTAGACCGGATCGAATTATTTTGGATTTCGGACCGCCTTAATTTGGATTGATCCGGCTTCAATCGCTCGGTCTTTTCGTCTGGGTTGAGGTGGTGAAGCTCCTGCCACTGATCTCATGGCGTGCGCAGGCCGCACCATAGCCGATGTCTATTCAAACATAGGATCGGAGTATTTCACAATACAGTAACCGGGTTCTAAAGTTGGGCAGGAAACGAATGGCCCGCCTACCGAATGATCGGTCAGCAATCCTCAATATCCGCAATACATTCAGCTTGTTACTTGCGAGCCGGGTGGGTCGGGCGGTTCATCGGTATCAACGGCGCGCGGTCGCAACCGAGCAGTTACAATCTAACAGCTAAAGAATAGCAATCATCATGCGCCTGTTTAAGACGTTAGCCCTGACCACGACGGCCATTGTCACCTTTGCCACCTCCGTCGCGGCGAGTATCTACTCGGATCAACTCACCTCCTATTCAAATCAACAGGCCTTGCAATTCCTCGTCAGTGAGCATGCGCGCGATCCATCAACCTTCGAGGATGCACGCAAGTACATCCTCCTGAGCCGACCAGCAATTATGGAGGACTACCTCAACCAAACCTTAGACCGGGCACCAGACACCCGTAGTTTTTCTCTTTCGGAGCTAAGCACAGGGGAGACCTTCGGAATTGGTTCGATCGCCCTTGGGCTCGCCGCAGTTGGGCTTGCAGCTTCTCTCGCAGGCGGTGGTGGTGGAGACTCTGAGACAGGCTCCGGCCCAAATCCAGGCACCGGTATTCCAAGCCCAGGTCCCGGCACTCCAAACCCGGGCCCCAACCCAGGCCCCGGTCCCAATCCAGGCCCCGGTCCCAATCCAGGCCCCGGTCCCAATCCAGGTCCCGGTCCCAACCCAGGTCCCGGTCCCAACCCAGGCCCCGGTCCCAACCCAGGCCCCGGTCCCAACCCAGGCCCCGGTCCGGACAATCCCGCCTACTACCGAACCCCGGAATTCGAGGAAAACCGTGGCCTGTCTCTGATTGGCGCCGATGAAAAATACGCTCAAGGCTGGCGAGGACAGGGCATAAAGATTGCAATCCTGGACAGTGGCATCGACCTCGACAGTCCAGAATTCGAAGGGAAAATCGACTTTGAGAACAGCCACTCCTATGTCGGCGACCCCGGCGATATTTCTGAACCTGACGGTCATGGCCGTTCCGGTCATGGCACGCATGTTGCCAACATCGCTGCAGGCAGGAAAAACGGTCAAGGCCTGCACGGCGTTGCCTTTGAATCCGAGCTTGTCATCTTCAATGGAATAAGAAAACGGGGCGACTACACCGAATTTACGATTCCGATCGAGAGCATATGGGCTGATGCCATAAACCGCGCAATTGACGCTGGTGCGCATGTCATGAACAACAGCTGGGTTCGAACCAAAATTGTCGATGATTTCATCGTCGAAATGCCAATCACGGATTTCACAACTGAAACTCCGGACGAAAATAGCAAAAATCTCAAAGAATTTCTTGGCGACAAAACCATCACCGCCCTGAATAGAGCCAAATCCGAAGACTTGATGACCGTTTTTGGCGCAGGCAACGGCGGCCTGCCCGACGTCTCAGTCACTGCAGGCATTCCGGTCGTGCTGGACGATTATCTCGGTTACTTCATCGCCGTCGTTGCTGTCCGTGAAGACAAGAGCCTATGGCACTCCTCCAACCACTGTGGCGTCGCAATGCACTTTTGCCTCGCTGCGCCAGGCTCAGGCATCCTTAGCGCCAATAATGGCGGTGGGGTTCGTTACGATGGCGGAACGTCCATGGCCGCCCCGCATGTCACTGGAGCCTATGCCGTCTTGAAGAGCCAGTGGCCTTTCC
>NZ_JBQGAB010000069.1:0-2797 GCF_056542605.1 Ruegeria sp. AB8 | reverse complement strand
CCCCGCCATTTTGCTGGCGGGGTTTTATCTTTCACTCAGCGGCTTCTTCGTATTCTGACATTGGAGGGCATGTGCAGATGAGGTTTCTGTCGCCGTATGCGTTGTCGACGCGGTTGACGGGGGACCAGTATTTGTCGACGCCCATGGAGCCCGGGGGGAAGCAGGCCTGTTCGCGGGTGTAGGGGCGGTCCCAGTCGCCGACCAGATCGCGCACCGTGTGGGGGGCGTTTTTGAGCGGGTTGTTGTCCGCGTCGATCTTGCCGTCGATGATGTCCTGCGCCTCGGCCCGGATGGACAGCATGGCATCGCAGAAGCGGTCCAGCTCGGCCATGGGTTCCGATTCGGTGGGTTCGACCATCAGGGTGCCCGCCACCGGCCAGGACATGGTCGGCGCGTGGAAGCCGCTATCGACCAGACGCTTGGCGATGTCATCGACGCTGACATGCGCGGCCTCGTCCAGCGGACGGGTGTCGAGGATGCATTCATGCGCCACCCGGCCCGTTTCCGAGGTGTAGAGGATCGGATAGGCATCCTTGAGCCGTGCCGCGATGTAGTTGGCGTTCAGGATTGCCACTTTCGTCGCCTGGGTCAGACCCTCACCGCCCATCAGCAGCACATAGGCCCACGATACGGGAAGGATCGAGGGCGAGCCGAAGGGCGCCGCCGAGACCGGACCCACGGCGGTGCCGTATTCCGGGTGGCCGGGCAGATGCTCTTCCAGATGCGCCTTGACGCCGATCGGACCCATGCCGGGGCCGCCGCCGCCATGCGGGATGCAGAAGGTCTTGTGCAGGTTCAGGTGGCTGACATCGCCGCCGATCTTGCCCGGCTGGGCCAGACCGACCATGGCGTTCATGTTGGCGCCGTCGATATAGACCTGACCGCCGTGGTCATGGGTGATCTGGCAGACCTCCTGCACGGTTTCCTCGAACACGCCATGGGTCGAGGGGTAGGTGATCATGCAGGCGGCCAGATGGTCGCTGTGCTTTTCCGCCTTGGCGCGAAAATCGGCGACATCGATGTTGCCCTTGTCATCCGACTGCACCGGCACCACCTGCCAGCCCACCATCTGCGCCGAAGCCGGGTTGGTGCCATGCGCCGAGGTCGGGATCAGACAGACATTGCGGTGCCCTTCGCCACGGGCGAAGTGATAGTTGCGGATGGTCAGCAGGCCTGCGTACTCACCCTGCGCGCCCGAGTTGGGCTGCTGGGAGATCGCGTCATAGCCGGTGATCTGGCACAGCTTGTCGTTCAGATCGTCGATCATCTCGAGATAACCCTGCGCCTGATCTTCGGGGCAGAACGGGTGCAGATTGCCGAACTCGGGCCAGGTGACCGGGATCATCTCGATCGTGGCGTTCAGCTTCATGGTGCAGGACCCCAACGGGATCATCGCCCGGTCCAGTGCCAGGTCGCGGTCGGCCAGACGGCGCATGTAGCGGGTGATCTCGGCCTCGGCCCGGTTCTTGTGGAAGATCGGGTGGGTCAGGTACGCGCTTTCGCGCAGCGCATGTTCCGGCAGGCGGTAATGCTTGTTCGAGCTGTCATCCTTGCGGTCGATGCCGAAGGCACCCCAGACCGCCTCGATGGTCTCGGGCCGGGTCTGTTCATCAAGGCTTATGCCGACCTTGGTCTCGCCGACCTTGCGCAGGTTGACGCCCCGGGCCACGGCGGCCTCCATGACCGTTTTCTGCAGATGGCCGACCTCGACCGTGATGGTGTCGAAGAACACCTCGGGTTCCACGGCAAAGCCTGCCGCCTCCAGACCGTCGGCCAGGCGCGAGGTCTTGCGGTGCACCGATTGCGCGATGGCCTTGATGCCGTCGGGGCCGTGATAGACCGCATACATCGAGGCAATGACGGCCAGCAGCGCCTGCGCGGTGCAGACGTTCGAGTTGGCTTTTTCGCGGCGGATATGCTGCTCGCGGGTCTGCAGCGCCAGGCGATAGGCCTTGTTGCCACGGCTGTCGATGCTGACGCCGATGATCCGCCCCGGCATCGACCGTTTCAGCTTGTCGGTAGTCGCCATGTAGGCCGCGTGCGGGCCGCCATAGCCCATCGGCACGCCAAAGCGCTGGGTCGAGCCGATGGCAATGTCCGCGCCCATCTCGCCCGGTGACTTCAGCAGCGCCAGCGACAGGATGTCGGCCGCCACGATGGCGATCGCTTTATGTTCATGCAGCGCCGCGATCTCGGCAGAGAAGTCGCGCACATGGCCATAGGTGCCCGGATACTGGAAGATGGCGCCAAACACCGCGCCTGCGTCCAGTTGATCTGGATCGGCCACCTGCACGTCGATGCCCAGAGGCTCAGCGCGTGTTTTAATGACCGCGATGGTCTGCGGGTGGCAGTTCTTGTCCACGAAGAAGGCCGCGTTGTTGGCCTTGGAGCGACCACCACGCTTGGCCATCGCCATCGCCTCGGCAGCAGCTGTGGCTTCGTCCAGCAACGAGGCGTTGGCCACGTCCAGCCCGGTCAGGTCGCTGACCATGGTCTGGAAGTTCAGAAGCGCCTCAAGACGGCCCTGGCTGATCTCGGGCTGATAGGGCGTATAGGCGGTGTACCAGGCCGGGTTTTCCAGGATGTTGCGCAGGATCGGCGCCGGCGTGGTGGTGCCGTAATAGCCCTGACCGATCAGCGAGGTCAGAACCTTGTTCTTGCGCGCCACCTCTTTCATGTGAAAGAGCGCATCGCGCTCGGTCATCGCCGGACCCCAGTCCAGCGGCTCTGTCTGCCGGATCGCCGGCGGGACGGTGGCGTCGATCAGCTCGTCCAGCGTCTTGAAGCCGATCACCTT
>NZ_JBQGAB010000068.1:0-2986 GCF_056542605.1 Ruegeria sp. AB8 | reverse complement strand
AACGACCACGTTCGCGGCCATTCGACGTTCTCCAAAAACCGGCATGGCCGGTTCCGTGAGAGTGAACTGCTACGGCGCCTGTCCGAGACAACCGTCGCCCGCTGTATCGTGGAAGGCCTGGTGAGCGGTCAGCGTATGGCAATTGATGCCAACCTAATCAAGGCGGATGACTACAAGCAGAACTCAACATCGAAGGAAGATTGGGATGCAACGAGCATCGATTCTGCTGACCACGCGCGGTTCAAGAGTATCTCGAAACACTAGATGATGCCGCATTCGGCGCGTCAACTAAGGCCGTACCCAAGTACATCTCGCCTGTTGACCCCGCCGCGCGCTGGACCGGGGTGGATGGTGGTGCAGCCTTCTTCGCATATTCAACCAACTATATGGTGGATTTGGACAACACGGTCATCGTCGATGTATAGCACGTCAGTGCCAATCCGAACCGCCGAGACCTTTGCGGCACGCCTTATGCTCGACCGGATTACGGATCGCATCGGTATGATGTCAGACAAGCTGATTGGCGATACGGGCTACGGATCAGCGGAGATGTTGGATCGGTTGGTGGAAGAGCGCGGCATCGCTGCACATATGCCGGTCTGGGCTAAATCGAAGCGAACGGACGGCACATTCTCTCGCGAAGACTCTTCCTATGACCCTGCAACCGACAGCTGCACATGTCCTGACAACAAAGAACTAGCGGACATACCGCCGGAACTTCTCCAACTCCTAGGAACCCAATGGCGGCGAAGACGGGTTCATCCGATACCGCGCCTCAAAACACGACTGCCATGCATGCCCCTTGAAGCCGCAGTGCCGCCCAGGCGCCGTGCATGAAGCCGCGCGAGATATCGCCCGCGAAATCTGGAAAACAGACGCCTTCCTGACCTCGTTCAATCAGAGGCAAAAGGTCGCGATGCTGATCGCGCATCTGAAGTGATACATAGGGGTGCCGATGATGCGACTCCGAGGGCCCAAAGGCGCATATGAACAGTTCCAACTCGAAACCACCGCGCAAAATCTCTGGAAGCTCGTACAACTGGTCCCGCAACCGGCACTAACGGGTTGAAACGAAGAGCTCACAATTTGACGCGACGCCCGAAACGGGTCCAAACCCCAGTTCTTCAATACGAGCCGGACATACCCGCCGCTTGGGGTTTGAGGACCAAGTACAGCATACATTCGAAGGCTCGTGCAGCATTTACCGGAAACTTTTCTTCCCGGCCAGAGTTTGATTCTCTGTTTTGTGTGTCTTCTGTACCGGCCAATTCCGTGGCAATGTCTTTGTGGTTCGGCAACAGAAGGAAGCCACTATGGCACAGACATTGGATGCAAATCGTCAAATTGTTCTCGCCGAGCGACCAAAAGGTCAACCAGACGACAACACACTGAAATTGCAGACAACCAATGTGCCAGTGCCCGACGAAGGCGAAATGCTGGTGCGCACGGTTTACCTGTCCTTGGATCCCTACATGCGGGGACGCATGAATGATGCCAAGTCCTACGCCGAACCTGTGGCGATCGGAGAGGTCATGACTGCCCAGGTCGTTGGACAGGTGGTGACTTCCAATCTCAAAGGCTACGAAGAAGGCGACTTCGTGCTTTCCGGCAGCGGCTGGCAAGACTATGCGATCTCCGACGGAGTTCAGGTGATGAACCTGGGTAAGAACCCGAAGAACCCATCCTGGGCATTGGGAATTCTTGGGATGCCTGGCTACACCGCCTATGCAGGACTGTTGAAAATTGGAGAGCCAAAACCGGGCGAAACCGTCGTTGTGGCAGCGGCAGCGGGGCCGGTCGGGGCAACAGTCGGGCAAATCGCAAAGCTGAAAGGTTGCCGGGTCGTTGGTATTGCCGGAGGGCCCGAGAAATGCGGTCACGTGGTGGAAAACCTAGGGTTTGATGCCTGCATTGATCACCGGTCGGATGAGTTGGCCACCGAATTGCGCGAAGCATGTCCGAACGGGATTGACGTGTATTTCGAAAACGTTGGGGGCAAAGTGCTTTACGCGGTTTTGCCGCTGCTTAACCCTTTTGCTCGTATCCCCGTGTGTGGTGTGGTGGCTTGGTATAATTTGCCTGGTCTTCCAAAGGGACCTGATATGGGACCGGCCATCATGGGCACCATACTGCGTATGAAGGTTAAGATGCAGGGCTTTATCATCTACGACAGTTTTCCGCTGTTGCTGTACAAAGAGTTTGCTCGGGACATGACCGCTTGGCTTCAAGATGGGTCCGTCAAATACAAAGAGCACGTCGTGGAAGGACTTGAAAACGCTCCTGCGGCCTTTAATCAGCTGCTGGTTGGCGGGAATTTTGGAAAGATGGTTGTCAAAGTCGGGTCGTAGGCATCCGGTTGTTTCGATTTGGTGATTGCCTTGAGGGAAAGTTGATTCTTGGATGGTTTTCAGGCTCATATGGCAACGTGGGATGGAAAGTGTCTTTCAACGTGATGAGACGGAGCGTCAGTATTCAAGAGTCCGTTGTTAGGGATTTTAGGGCAGATGGCGCGTGGCGGGTGGCTGATTAGGTGGACCGACTACTTAAAGCCATTTCGGGATCAGAACTTCACGTGCTGGAGGATTGCGGCCATTTCCAGATGGACGGTGGGTCCAAGAAAACCACTTCTTTGTTGGCGAGTTTCGTAAGTAGGCACGCCTGAATCAGGAAACGTAAAGATGCCGTTCACAGAGCTGGCTTGGGCGTCTCAATTGTCCGCAAATTAGACGTCGAGCGGAATTAAGTGAGCGTCCGTTTTTGGGCTTATACCGTTGAAGAACTCTTCCTTTTGGTTCGTTTTCTCTTCGAGGGATTTGGCCGGCTGCGTGCCTCTCACGCAGGATTTTCGGCTGTCGGTTGCTGGATGAGCTTTGCGAGCTTTCTAAGGTTCTGGGTGGTGGCGGCGAGGTGGAACTCGTCCCGAGCGCCGCATGGGTCACGTAATCGGAGGCGCCCGAGACCGAGGATGCGCTTGAGGTGGGCAAAT
>NZ_JBQGAB010000067.1:0-3538 GCF_056542605.1 Ruegeria sp. AB8 | reverse complement strand
GAAACTCGTCCGTTCGTTTCGTTCCCATAGTTCATCTCCTTTGCTGCAATAAATGCTATCAAAGGAGCGGCATCAAACCGCGACACGTCCACTTATGACACATATCTCATTATCCAAGATCGGCTGCAGGGACGCAGTGTAGCTCCGGCCAGAAAGGACATCGACAAGGAATTTCCTTTGAGAGGCTTCTTGGAATGTGAGGCTTGCGGTCGACGCATTACATCTTGTTGGTCGCAAAGCCGAACTGGCCGTAGATACCCTTACTATCTATGCCAGTATCGAAAGTGCGCTGAAAAGGGTCTCTCCACACCGAGAGAAAAAGTAGAAAACGAATTCGAACAACTCTTGAAAAGCGTGGTACCTGATCGCGAAACCTTTCAGATCGCAGAACAGATGTTTCGAGATGCATGGGAACAGCGCAACTGCACAAATCAATCCGAGCTTGCCAGCCTGAGGGCGCAATCTCGTGAAATCGAGAAAAAGGTAAGAAAAAATCTCGACCGCGCAGTGCGGTCGGAAGAGGAAGAAACGGCCCAAGCATACGAAAATCACGCGTTATTGCTTCGCAAGGAGCAAGCCGCGATCGACGCCGAAATTGAGAAAATGGCAGTTCCGGCATTGGACTACGACAGTATGTTCGAACTCTCCATGCGTTTTTTGTCAAACCCTTATGAAATATGGAAAAAAGGGAGCATTTCCCTGAAGAGGACCGTGCTCAGGCTAGTGTTTTCCCAACCCCTTGTCTTCAGTCGTTCTGAGGGTGTTCGAACCCCAGATACCACCTTTCCTTTCAAGGCCTTACGCTTCCTGTCAGGAACAGAAAACGGTTTGGTACCCGCGGCCGGACTCGAACCGGCACGGCGTTTCCGCCTGGAGATTTTAAGTCTCCTGTGTCTACCATTCCACCACGCGGGCACAGTGCGTTTGGCCCATCCTGAGCCTGAAAAAACCACTAAGACCATAAGGCCCTGAATACAATGCGCTTCCGCCTCAAATTGTGCTTTGGTCAAATCCAGCACGCCCTCAAGCCCAAGTTGCCGGAGCTAGTCGTGTGATTGGAACAACACCCGCCAATTCGCCAAGCATGCAGTTGGGGCGGATGATGCTTGCAGCTCAAGTGTAATAGTGTCCGGTCCTGATGATTGGGGTGGCCCGGACTTCCTCTTTTCGTGTTTGTAGATGCAGCAAGGCGAACAAATTTGCCGCCATTCGAAGTCACAGTTAGAACGGGATAATATCCCCGCCAGCGATTTACCGCTATTGTACCTTTACACAGAAAACGCATTCCTTATTTTGCATGTTAACCATTGGAAGCCCAAGAACAGGAGAACCGGAATGCCACTGACCGTCAGGGACATGATGGAGGCCGCCAACGCTGTGGTCGCGCGTATCGATTTTGCCCAAGCTACGGAATTGCTGCGCGAAGGCGGGTTGCTGCTGGATGTTCGGGATACGCCGGAACTGGAGAGGGCGGGCCGGGCGGTCGGGTCCCATCACATTCCACGCGGGATGCTGGAGTTCAGGGCCGATAGCGGGCTGCCAACTCATGATCCTGAATTGCGCATCGACCGGCCAATCGTTCTGCACTGTGCGTCGGGCGGGCGCGCAGCGTTGGCAGGCAAGTTGTTGAAGGACATGGGCTATTCCCGCGTTTACAACCTTGGGGGCCTTTCTGACTGGGTCGAAGGGGGCGGCCAGACAGTCGAGCCTGTTGACCCGGGAATGACCTGACCTGAATCAAAGCCGTACACATCCTGATAAACCAATATGTGGTCAGATTCCAAAATAGGACCACACCCAATGATGCGTCTTGCTTCGATGTTGTATTCACTGATTGGAACTGCCCTGGCTGGCTCGGCCGTTATAGCTGTATTGACTGCTGGCCTGGTTACGACGGGCGCTATTCTGGGGGCCGCTGGCGCAGGATTTGTTGCTGCCATACCGGTTTCATGGCTTGTCGCCAAACGGTTGTATCAGGGTTCGATCTGATCAGGCGTTCAAAAAGGTTCTGACGGCCGCTTCAAATTCGCGAGGTTTTTCGGCGTGCAGCCAGTGGCCCGCACCCGGAATCTTCGCGAATTTCGCGGCGGGAAACATGGCGCGTATCTTGTCGCGGTGCTGCGGCAGAACATAGTCCGAGTCGCCACCTGACAAAAACAGGACCGGCCCGTTCCAAGTGGCATCGAGGTCCGGAAACCCCATGATATTGGCCATCTCGTTTGCCAGACCGTCCAAGTTCAACAGCCACCGCTGTCCGCTGACATCCAGTGACTGAGTGAAGAAGCTCTGCAACGCTTTTTCGACACCCAGTTCTGCCAGTTGCTGCTCGGCATCCGAGCGCCGGGTCACGCGGGACAGATCGACCGCACGCATGGCTTCGATGAATTGAATCTGACTGTGGCTGTAGGTCACCGGCGCAATGTCGGACACCACCAGTTTACGCACCAGGGCACCATGCGTCAACGCCAGGGTCATTGCTGCCTTGCCGCCCATAGAGTGTCCGACAACGTCCACGGGACCGCCGACCTGCGCAATGACCTCGGCCAGATCATCGGCCAGGTCCGGATAACCATGCGAGGCGTCCCACTTGCTGTAGGCATGATTGCGCATGTCCGCTGCAATGACCTGTCTTTCGTCCGATAGCCGCCGCGCAATGACGCCCCAATTACGGGCCGAGCCATAAAGCCCGTGCGCGATCAGAAGAGGAGGGTTCGCGGTCGGTTCGCCATGTACGATCGTGTTCAACATGAATGCGTGATACCCGGCGGTGAATGAAACGACCAGTCCCATTGTAGCCTGCCTCTGGCCGCGCTACATTTCCCGGTCAGGAGGCACCAATGTCGCAGGACACTGATATTCAGACCCGGATTGCAGGCACGATTACGTTGCTGCGCGAAAAGCTGGGTGTTCGGGACAAAACCCTGTTGGCCTCGGTCAAAAGGGCCAAACGCCGTCTGCCGCGCCGGATCTACAAACAGGCGCTTCTGCTGGCGAATGCGGAACAGATGGCGGCGCATCCAAGGCTGCGGCGGGTCTTGGATAGCCCGAAACTTGTCAGCGCGTCCGACGAGGTGCAGGCGTATCTCGGCAGTATTGATCTGGCGGATAGAAGATGGGGCTGGTTTCTGGGGATGCTGGGCGGACTGGCGTTCAACATTCTGGCGCTGAGCGCGCTGCTGCTGCTGTTTCTGTGGTGGCGCGGCCTGATCTGAAGGCTGGTCCTAAGGCAGGGTTACTTTGCCAATATTCAACTAAGTCTTTGGTGTGAAATGACAATGCGCCCAGTCCAGATGCGGCGCCACCGGGGCGCCGCTGTCTTGTTTTTTCCGAGCCGATTATAGGTTCGGGTAGATCGGGAATCGTGCGCAGAGGTCTGTGACCTCGGCCTTGACCTTGGCTTCGACCGCGCCGTTGCCGTCTTCGCCATTGGCGGCCAGACCGTCGACGACCTCGATGATCCAGTCCGCGATCTGGCGGAATTCAACCTCGCCAAAGCCGCGGGTGGTGCCGGCGGGCGAACCCAGGCGGATGCCCGACG
>NZ_JBQGAB010000066.1:0-4092 GCF_056542605.1 Ruegeria sp. AB8 | reverse complement strand
ACGGATATCAGACAGTTCGACGAACCGGCCTATATCTCGAAGAATATGGTATTGCGGGACATGATCCTCAAGCGAGAACTCGTAGAACAGTAACCCTTGTGCTTGCTGCCTTGGCTCCATCATCGCTCATTCTCCCGATCAGTAAGGGAATTGAATCAGCGACTAGTGCGTCGATCAAGCAAGAGTTTTTCAAAAGAATTAGCCCGAAGCAGACGCTCGCCTTGCGCGCCGCTTCTCAGGAATGCGGAATAATCTCTCAGCTTCTATCGACGGCCTGTGCCGAGCTCGCAAGACAGATTAAGGAACGTTAACACTGGTTCACCGGTTCCGGCATCCAAGCTGGTACCCGATATCGCAGTGCGCTTTCAGCCGTTTGGTGTCAGTAGCAGTCCAGTCCGCAGGGGCCGTGACCTCGACCCAGGGCGAGATGTAATCCTGCGCAAAATAGGCGTGTCCATGTCCTGGTGGCGTACCAAAAGATAACGCCATGTCGAGGGCCAACTGAAACTGCGTGACTACCGGTATGAAGACGAGTTGCTTTGAGACATCTTCAGCCGGAGGTTCGTTCATCCAGGGCGGTGCCCGCCAAAGGGAACTCGGATCGTAGAAAACGATCGGATCGCTGGAATACTGCAGGAATACGATCCGCATGTCCCCCCAGTCGGCGATGGCTTGAGAGGCATCCGAGAAGTGAGACGCAAATCGGACGAACGATCCGTTCCCAATGATGGGGAGCACCCATGGACTGCCAGGTTCGCGCGCGTTTTGCGCTTGCTGCCAGAACCGTGACGGAAACGGCGGGCCGGCCCAGAAGGCTCCATCGATCGGGTCGTCAGCAAGGCGGAAGAGGTTGGTGGCATGCATCGACGACCAGGCACCAAGGCTCAGACCATGCACGTAAAATCTTGGGCGGCGATCCTTTGGCAGCGTCCGCCAATAGGAGTGCACCACGTCGAGAAGCGCGGTCGCCTGATCGAGGCCGGTCCGGGTTTCTAGAACCAGTGCCAGAGGAGATTGTAGGTAGGAATACTGGGCGCTAACCGTCGCGATATCGCCATTGTGCATGTATTCCACCGGATCGTGAGAACCCGGGTCCATCCAACCGGTTCCTGTGGGGCTAGTAACGATCAGAACTTCCCGATCAAAAGCCCTCAGCCGTTTTAGCTCGGCAAGTGCCAGTTCAGCCCGCTCTTGCGGTGATTCGCCGTTCGCCCGGCCGACATAAACCCGAATAGGGTCCTGCGCGGGTTTGCCTGTGAAGGCGGAAATCGCTTCGGCATCCGGTCCATCCAGGACGAAATCTCGACCAGGTTGACCCATCGCCGCCCAGTCAATCAGAGACGCTTCGGAACCAGCCTGATCCGGTCTTTCGGGCAGGTCAGGCGCGATATCAAAAAGCATCTGAGCGGCCTCGAAGCTTTCATCCACGCCCGTGACCACCCGGTCGAAAATGCCGTCGCGGGTGACGACGAAGAGCAGCAGGGCGACCGTCACAACGCCCAGAACATTGGCTCGGCGCGGCGGCATGAAGCGATAGAAGCGGTCCCTGACCCATCGGAACAGGGCCGCCACGAACGCGCCGATCAGAAAAAAAAGCGCAAAGGTTCCGGTCCCTGCCAAGAGGATCTGCGCCAGGTGCTTTGCATCTGCAAGCTCCATCCCCATTTTTGCGCGTAACTCATTCTGCCATTCAAAGCTGAAAGTCAGCGTCCATATTGAAAATCCGGCAACAAGAGCTGCAAAGACAATGTTGCCAACAAGCGCTAGACGTCCGCGCATGCGAGGCAGATCTGCGGCCTGCCAAATAAGTTCGAGCACACGCCCCAGTAGGTAGCCAAGCGCCACCAAGATCCCGCCTAATAATCCCTGAACCATTGGCTCGCGTGGAATGAGGGAGGGGGTCAGCGAGGCTGCAAAGAACAGAAGACCTAAAAGCAGGCACGGGAGGGATACTCCGGCAATCAGTGGTCTTATCCACCGCACAATCGTTCCTCCACGAACCAGGAAAACTCAGCCAGCTTAGTGAAACGCAGCGCGATGGGCCATGTTTATTGTGCAAGTTCCAGGGTATCGCGAGCACCAAAGCTTTTGCGGTCCCTCTCCCTGAGGACGCACATAATATGTGGAACGAACATGTCCGCTTTGGCTCGGAGCGGTCGTTCGCTACGCAGCCTATCAATGACCGCGTTGCGGACAGAGCTGCCATTAAGCCTCAGCGACTGATTCGTCAGGCTAGAGCAGTCTCCAAACGTTCCAACGAATTCTGCGGCCACACCTCGTCGAAGCTGTAAAATTCCTCGAAGATAGGAATCTCCTCGCTGAGCGGCACCCAGGCCTGTTTGCTGCTAGTAAAAATCTGTACGTCCGGAGGACACTGATCCGGGTCGTTCAGTGTTCCGACGCGCACGTACCTTAACTTGCCAAGGCGGATCATGTAGCTGCTGAAAACGGCGACTCCACAATCCCTACAGCGCGTAACAATCTGACCTTTCCCGCTTGGAGTGGAGAGCTCATTTTCGGTGATTGGCCCCTCGAACTTCACTCGGTCAGCTTCAATGATAGCGTTCAAGACGTAGGCTGCTCCGGTTTGTCGCTGGCATTCGCGACAGTGGCAGCAATGCACGAACATGGGTGGCGAAGTCATCTGATATGTTACGGCTCCACAGCCGCATTTCCCTTTGATCATTATTCCCCCCGAGTTGTTTCCTATTGTTCAAGCCATGGCTCTTATTGGACCAGTTCGTAATGCTTGATAGAACGCGACTCGACTAATTCGGCCTCTGCCGGATCGATATGCGGGCTCTGGTAGTTTTCGCCGACAAAAGCCTTTAGTGACTCTAGGTTTTCCCACACCATGACAAAGCTGAACTCTCGTGGTGTGTCAGCACGTGCGGCACCAGGAAACACTTGAACGATACCCTTAGTGCCCCTCATCAAGGGTATGGCTGTTTCATGGAAGAACTTGCTGAACTCTTCCTCTTTGCCTGGCCGAGCCACGACCTGAAAAATGCGCATGATCATTCATCCGACCTCCGCAAAGTACGGTTCCTGAATGTAAGAGCGCCTCTAGTTCTAGGACCATATCATTTTGTTACGAGCGTGTCTGCTTTGGGCTCAGGGCTGCCGTTCTCCGCAGCAATCATAATTGACCGGTCGCAGCCCAATCCGGACAATTAATCCAATGTATGCAATTCCGCCTTGCGGACAAAGCTCCAATTCGCAGGTGAGCAGCCTTCCGGCCGCAGAACGTCAGAAATGCACAGAAAGCAGATTTTGGATATCTACGAGAACGGCTCAGAAAAAATGTCTTTCGGCAAACGCCGAACGAGCAGAGGTTTGGTCAGGCAAACTTACTGTTCGCAATGTTCCAACAGAATCTCTGTTCTGAACCAAGAATGCTAGAGGATTGCGAAAAAAGTTAGTTTCCGCACTTGGAGACCTAGATTTCTGCAGGTCTGGCAAGGACGCGCGAATAGAAGGTCGATCCAAATCAGCAGGTCAATGCAAAAGCACGTACTTAAAACCTGGAACATGGCGAAAGCGTGATATGTCTTGCGGAGATGAGGATCTGAAGGTTAGTTACTAAGCCGCTATTTCGTCCTCATTTATTCTAAAGAATATTGAGTACAGAGTCGGCACTACTATCAGCGTAAGAACGGTCGCAAAACTCAAACCGCAGATAATCACCACTGCGAGCGACTCAAAAAATGGATCCCACAGCAAAGGCATTACTCCAAGTACAGTAGTAAGTACTCCCAGTGCCACTGGGCGGACGCGTAGAACAGCTGAGTCGACAACAGCCTGCAATCGAGGTTTTCCACCAGCAATCTGAGTATCGGTTTCGTCAATAAGGACGATAGCGTTTTTGATTAGCATCCCTGTTAGAGACAAAATACCCAGTATTGCCATAAATTCGAGTGGCGTTCTGGTTGCCGCGAGCCCCCAGACGACTCCAATGAGAGCCAGAGGTACTGTCAACCATATGATCAGTGGCTGACGGATGTCCGTCGTCAGGGATTTTGGGACAGATGGCGCTCTGATCTAAGAGAGGATGTGGCTCATCTGGTTGGTTTGATTATGCGGCGGATTTGC
>NZ_JBQGAB010000065.1:0-4889 GCF_056542605.1 Ruegeria sp. AB8 | reverse complement strand
GGCAACCCGCTACGACAGGTGCCCGAAGGTCTTCCTGTCAGCAATCGCCCTTGCAGCACTCGTTATCTATTGGCTATGAGTCCTGACCCTAAGCCGCTAAATTTTCTAATCCTTACACCATAGGCAACAGCATACGCGCAACTCCGGCACGCAACTACCTGAAACACCATCACTAATGCCAAAAATTCAGCTCGCTTCAGGTTTCCTTCGCCCACCTGCGCCTTTAATCTACTTTATTCTACGGCCATGGGACGGGTGGAATGGGCATTGCTCCGGCCCCCCATTCGTCTCGGGCTTTCGTCACAAGCGTTCGAACACGGCCTGAGCTCTGTCGAATGATGGTTGCGTAAGCGGCATGAGCCAGTCGACGTCCTGCCTCACTATCGGACGGATAGTGGAGCCCAAGAATTTCACGGTTTCTGGCGATGCGGCGCGCCATGTCAAATAGCGGATTCGTCTGATCTCCGGTAATGGTGGCGCCAGCTACTGAAGGAGGCGCCAGAACTTCATCCATTGCTGCATTCAGCAATAGCGCTGCCAACCAGGCTTGCGTTGCGTGACCGCTCGGGAACGAGGAATGCTCCGGTGGATCAATTGGTGGCATCAACGTCGGGCACAACTGCGATGGGCGCGGGCGATTGAAGAATGCCTTGTAAAGCATTGCGAGATGCGTACCGGCCTCGATTGCAAACGCCAAAAGCTTCGCGGTATATGGATGAGTGATCCGATTGAATGTTATGATCCCGCTAAAGCACTGATCTATCGATACTGCCTGCTCCAACGCCTCATCCAAAACACCCGGTCGATACTCGATGAGACCGATTAACTCGATCAACTCTTGTTCAAGAACGGTCATACTTGTCGGCGCCGGCTGGGGCCACGATTTCAACTTTTTCAAGGGGTCAGAGGGGTGAAGGGGGTCATCGACCTCATCGAAATCAAACGGACCGGAACTCGTAGTTGGAAAACCAAGCGACGACGGCGGTCCTGCTGTCGTAGCCCAAGCTTGAATTGCGCGATCAAACAATGGCAACAAGCTACGAGCGTAGTTGTAAGGTGCCCAATGGGCGTCTGTCCAAGAACCGGGAATATTGAGTTTGTAAAACTCGTGCAGACGAAAGGGTCGCGACGCGTCTGGCGCAATCTCGATCATCAGCTCCGGGTCAACATGAGGCCAAGACTGCCCGCGCCACCACCAGAGATGCGGATTGTTATCGTCTAATGCAGCGTTAGAGCGCTTTATATTCGCTGTTATTCCAACAACTCGTCCACCGCCAGCATTACCGGACGACCCGGTCATCGAAAAGTTCGAATTGTTGGAGTTATTGGAATTGTTCGAATTATTGGAGTTATTCGAATTGTTTGAGTTATTTGAATTATGCATTTTATTTCCCCCCTAAAAATTCAGATTGAAACTCGCCTAACCCGGCAAACTAGATGCCCGAAGGTGCTTCAACCACGTCAACTGAAGCTGTTCATCGGCAAATGTTGAATGCGCTTTAGCATAATCATCAACGCGGAATTCAGGAGCGTACCGCAACAAAGCATCTGCGGCGACCTTTGCTCCAATTGTATCGCCCTCTGCAGCAAGCGACGCAGCTAGCAATCGCAGGGACGGTAGGTGCCCGTCTTCTTCATCAAGAGCTCGACGCGCCCAATATGCGGCGCGTGAGAAGTTTCCAGCCGAATAGTGTGCTATCGAAAGCCAATCATACTCCCGAAATGGGATTTGATCGAGTGGTATGAGCTGATGTGCCTGTTCAGCATATTTCACTGCATCCTGCCCGCGACCGACATATGCCATGGTGCCAGCAGAGATCATGAGCACAAAAGTGTTTCCGGGTCCGATGTATCGCGCCCGTTCCATCAGGGCTAGCGCAGCTTCGTGATCATCTCGCAAAAACGCCTTGGTCTGAGCCAAAACTGCAATCGCCTGAGCATTTGTTTCATCTAGTTCCACTGCACGTTTTGCGTCTTCTTCTGCGGCGGACTTCGCAACTTCCCGGTCTTCGATCCACCCCTGAACGACCATCATGATCCACCAGGCAGCGCGCCAACAATACGCTGCCGCGAACCCGGGGTCGTCAGCAATAGCTTGATCCAGGTACTTACGTGCTTCCTCATAACTTTCGCGCTTCAAATGCCTCATCAAGTCCAATGCCTTAAGCTGGCAATCATAGGCCGAGAAAACTTCTGCAGGTTTGCGGAGCGCGCGGTTCAGTTCTGCACGACGCACTTGTGGCGCAATACTAGCCGTAATTTCAGCCACTAGCTGATCTTGTTGATCAAAAATTTGATCTTGTTCAATTTCGGAACGCTTGGACAACATGGTAACTCCAGTTTTTGAGTCACTTAGAGTCACCGACAATCTTATTTTTCCGCTTTGGCGCCTGACTGTACCTTGAAGGACATAGCGAACGCCAAGCACGCGCCGCGCTTCCCTCGGATCAATCTGGCAATCGCGAAAACCAAGCGTGGACGCACGAGCGATAACCACCATTTCATGCAATCCGGAAAGACAACAAATCAAATCCTCGACAAGCCCGTCTGAGAAATACGCGTCCTCATCCGACGGTCCAAGATTCTCAAATGGTAGTATCGCGATAGATGGTATTTCATCCTTCGCGTGAAATACGCCGATAGCTTTAGCAGGGCTTGTGTTCAAACCATAAGTGCGGACTGGTCTTTCAAAACCCTTGAGCGCGACGAAGCCAAGATCTCGGATTTCTGTTGAACGTGACTTGCGGATAACTTCGGAGGCCGAGTGAGACAGTATTACGGAATCTGCAGTCGCCGCTTCTTGCAGGCGTTTGGCCAAATTCACGCCATCCCCAAAGACGTCACCATCGGAAAACAGAACTGTCGAATAGTTGATTCCTATTCGAAATCGTAACCCTTTCCATCGAGGACGGGTATTTGACCTATCTTCAATCAGCAGCCTGTTGACGTTTTCAGCTAAAGTAACGGCTGATTCCACACTTTCGAATGTTACAAGTAGCCCGTCGCCTAAGTTTTTTTGCGTCTCTGCGCCGAGCTGGTCCAACATAGGATGCACAATACTAGACAAGAAATCATCGAAAACTGCAAAGGCATGATCCTCATCCTTGGACGCCCACGAAGTAAATCCCACAGCGTCCGCAAACATAATCGCCATGAGTCTCTTTAAGGGTTTTTGGGCCGCCGTTCCCGTGTACCAACTAAGTAAGTTTTGCTCGGCCATATCCGACTTCGCGCCAAAAATTGATTTAAGGACCCTTTTTCCTTACACTAATTCCATTGATTTTTCGACTATAGCTTTCTCAACGCAGTTGTGAGGCCCCTGCCATGCCGCAAAGTAACAGGTACATTATTTGGCGAGGGATCGCCGATCCAGAAATCGACGAACTCCTTCGTCGTGCCGATGAGGACGATGTAGAGATCACTCGTACAGATGATTTTGTCGTTGTTAACGCTACCGAAGAGGACATTCTAGCGGTTTTCGGACCATACTTGCGAGACAACCAAATACTTGCGCCTGAAGGCGCGACAATTCTTGGTGAGATCGAACTGACTGGCCAGTTTCTGGTTGGGATCGATGCACCCATCGATTTCGCAGAATACAACGGACGACGCAACGTCTCGCCTGGACCTGCCTCTTTTGACAGGGATAGCGCCGAAAATCTGATCGCCGCTTCCGAAATTCGAAATTTTGTGGCTTCAGGTACGAGGCGTGTTAATGTCGTTATTGTGGACGGCGGACTTGACGAAAGTTACCTTAATTCAATTGGCTACACCAAGCCGCTAGAAACTCTTCCTGGTATTACGGGGTCGCACGTTGCACCTCACGCGCGACAAAGCCAACGGCATGCCAACGCGGTCGCACGAAGTATTTTCTCGATTGCGCCGGATGTTCATTTTGTTGACGCACCGATCTTGCCAGATCGCATCGACTATGTGGACTTATTTGCCAGTAGAGTGATTCAATTGATTGCTGCGCTATTGGGAGAAATAAATGGTCGAAGCGACGAGTCTTGGGTGGTTGTTTGTGCTTGGGGATTACTAGATCGAAAATACGACCGATTCCTAGGCACTTATGCGGATAATCACAATCATATGCTTTCAACGGTCATCAAACATCTAGTTACGAAAGGCGTCGACGTTGTTTTTTCCGCAGGCAACAGTGGTTTGTTTTCGCCTGACTTTAGAAGTGGGCATACGGATCGAGGTCCCTACGGAAGCATTATGGGATCGAACGGCCTTCCATCTGTACTTACGGTAGGCGGTGTCAATGCAATCGAAAGGTGGATCGGGGAGAGTTCTCAAGGGCCAGAGCCCCCTGACTTGCGATTTGTAGGCATCAAAGCCCCTAGAAAACCAGATGTTTGCGCACCGACTTGGTTTTGCGAAAATTACGACAGGCATGCCGCACTTACTGGCACGTCCGGTGCCTGTGCAGTCGCCGCTGGCGTTGTCGCCGCCGTTAGAAGAAAAAAAAGCCCAGCGTCTCTATCACCTTCCGATCTAATAGACAGAATTCGCGATACCGCTAGAGTAATCGGTTACACAAAACGAGATGACCGCTCTACGCCAGCGGAATGGAGAATTGGATCAGGGATTGTTGACTGTGCAGAGTTGGTAAAAGTACTTTAGCGCCTTGTTTGGTTATGGAGGTGGATAATCCGATCTTCGTGACCTTGCACGGCGCGATACAGCCACGTTGAGATTGAACCGGTTGCTCAGCATAATGCGCCAGACTGGTTTTGAATGTGTTGCGAGAGTGTTAGGGTCAGCACTCATTGATTTCCGCGTGGCTGCGTGTGTCACGGTTCGAAAATCGAGCGGTGACCATGTCTGATCTTTTTTGGCTGACGGATGCGCAGATGGCGCGTCTTGAGCCTTTCTTCCCCAAG
>NZ_JBQGAB010000064.1:0-5244 GCF_056542605.1 Ruegeria sp. AB8 | reverse complement strand
AAACAAAACAACAAGTCCCGCGTTCGTGAAACGGTCGAGCATTTTCAGCAAAAACCATATCAAAAGCAGCTTCAGGACCGTTGTTACCGAATAGGTAAGAAGCAGAGTAGCGGAAAGATCATTCACACGGTGCACTCAAACCAATCATTGGTCACTTGTCGAGGCATAGCCGAAAGACCAAAGCCTTCCGCTGACCCCCGCAAGGCTTTTCAGCCCTGCGATATCTGAGGTCGCCGGGCTGCTAAGCCTTGCTTCCGTCGCGCTCTGTGGTGACACTTCTGCTTTGCAAACCCGGTGACATTTCTACTTGGTTGCAACACTGACTCCGCCAAAATCCTTCACTCCGGCTGCCAGTCATCGTCGAGCGAGGATTGCACTCCGCTATCTGTGATCGAAGCATAGTGCGTGGCGGTTTCGGTACCCATTTCTGTACCGTCCCCAGACATGTAGGCCTGCGCGAACTCGGTACGCTTGAATACGGATCCATCAAGTTCGATTGTGGTGCGATCCTCTGCCGTCGCGCGTGTCACAGAGCCATCATACCAAACCTTGATCCGCGTCCCGTCTGCGATCTGTACCACAACGGCCATCGGCTCGATCTGCACACCCAGCCAACCGTCATCGGTGTCCCGCCGCGCGATGATCTTGTCAGACCGGAACTTGACCTGAACATCGCCCGACAAACTGTTGCCGCTTGATTTCAGAACAACAAAAGCCTCTTGCTCGGCCGGGTTTGGGTGGATCGTAACATTTGCGTTCTTCGGCGGCCAAACCTTGGCGGAGTCGCGTTTCTTGCCCTTCTGGTCGCGGTGAAACCCAACATAGAGCTGGGCCGATTTCCAGATGCGCGTGGCCTTCCTTGAAAGTGCCGTGGATTTTGCAGTCATGTCATCGGACCTTTTAGAACGGATATTTCGGATTGGTGCTTACGGTGGCCATGCGGATCTGACGGAACGAGATCAAAGGGCAAGGTATCAAGGGTGAAGCGCCCAATGGAATACCTATGAAGAAAACCCAGCAGGTAGACCGGATCGGCGGGGTATGGCGCACAGTTCCATGCATGGCGCAGTGCGGCTGCTTCATTAGAAGAATACGCGGCTATGTGTAGTGGCTTGAGATCATAATCCGTTGGGCGCGAGATTATCGGCATTTCTGGCTCAGATTATTTGAGACTGTAAATCGATTTGGGATCACATTATTTGCGACTGGACTCAGAATAATTGAGACGGGCTCACATTGCTGAGACTGGGATCGGTGGGGTGAGACCATCCGACGCCGTCACAGCGACAACGCTCACCCCGTCGGCTCGTATTACTCTGCAAGAAATTTTTTCACTTCTTGATTATCAATAAACCAGTTGGAAATTCCTAGAATATTGGTGTCTAGATATCCAAAAAATCTTTCTGGGCGGCTTAAATCTAGGAAGTAGAAGGCCAGTTCCTCGCCCTTAGTTCCGTCATCAAATTCGACGAACTTCCGGGTGAGAAAATTCTCTGGTTTTGTGCACACTGGCATAAATCGTTGAGTTAGAAAAATTCCGGTATCAGAGTGCCTTTCTTCCTCAACTTCTTCAGAAGGAATCATCGTATAAAGCCAAAGCCAACCAGTGCCGTCAGCTTCCAGTTGTACATCGGTAAAGAGAGCAGTAACTTTGTCCAGCCCCAATTCTATGGGCCAGTTTTGAGCAAGGTTTCTGGAACGGGCGGTCGCATGTTTAGAGCCTGATGGGGTCTGACACGATTGTACTGTCTAAGCCAGGTATTGATGACGATCTGAGCCTGTTTGGTGGTGTGGAACCATTCTGCGTTGAGGACTTCCCGGCGCAGAGTGCCATTGAAGCGCTCGTTGTATCCATTCTCCCAAGGTGATCCCGGGTAGATTTGGATCGGCTTAATGCCCACCTTTCTTAACCAGGTCTGCAGGGCCGTTGCGATGAACTCCGCGCCGTTGTCGGAACGGATGTGTTCGGGCTTCCCGTGCCGCAATAAGAGTGGGTAGAGCGCATCCAGCACGTCTGCGCTGTTCATCTTCGGCTTGACCGCTACGCAGAGCGCCTCACGGGTATACTCATCCAGCACCGTCAGCATCTTGTAGCTCTGTCCGTTGCTCAGCTTGTCGTGGACAAAGTCAATGCTCCAGATGTGATTGGGATGTTGCGGTCGGAGCCGGATGATCGAGCTGTCCTTGTGGTACAGCCGTTTGCGTTTCTTGTGCCGTTGTGGGAGCTGCAAGCCTTCTTCGCGCCATAGTCGTTCGATCTTTTTATGATTGACTGCCCAGCCTTCGACACGCAGCAGCTCGGCGACCTTGCGGTAGCCGTAGCGCCCATACCGTTTGGCCAATCGGATCATCGCCAGACGTAACGCCTCATCATCCTTTGGCGCTGCGCGGTATTGCAGCGTGCTCCGCGCCAATCCAATCACGCGACAGGTGCGCCGTTCAGAGGTTGCCAGCTTTTGTCGGGTGTGGACCACGGCCTGACGAAGCTGGTCTGCCGTCAGGCCTTTGGCTTTAGATAATCAAGGCTCTCCTTGAGAATGAGTTTGTCCAGTTCAAGCTCAGCCACGATTTTCTTGAGCCGATCATTCTCTTTCTGCAGCGCCTTCAGATTGGCCATCTCAGATCGTCCCATCCCACCAAACCGCTTGCGCCATGTGTAATAGGTCGCATCACTGACACCAGCCGTTCTGCACGCCGTCGCGACATCCGAACCAGATGCCAGGCCCAGCTCAATCTCGCGCAAAAGCCGCAGAATATCTTCGTCCGAATACCGTTTCCGCGCCATCAATCCCGTCTCCAAAACTAAGCCAACTGTGGCACAGTTTTAGGGGGCCAAGACAGAGGCCCATGATCTGCATGGAAAGACATTGATCGGGCTGAAACGCCTGATGGAAGTGATCGCGCGCGGCGGAGGCAATCTGTCCGTTATTCTGGTCGGCCATCCGAAGCTGCGAAACGACCTTCGCCGCCCAACGATGGAAGAGATCGGGCATCGCACTGATATCCTGCCCTTCGAAGGATTGGGGGAAGAGTCCCGAACCTATCTCGACTGGCTTTTGGACCAGTGTACCGAGGACGACGCTCCACTTGACGAGATTATCGAACCGGCGGCGCTGGACCTACTGGCAGAGCGCCTGACCACACCCTTACAGTTTGCCGAATATTTAAACCGGGCATTGGAGGCCGGGTTCCGCATCGGCCAGAAACCAATCACGCCGGATATTGTGTCGGCCACCCTGGCCCCCGACTTTGATGACTTGGAGCCACGTCTCACCCGGCAGGGCTATTCTGTGAAGGTATTGGCGGATCAGTTCCAGTCCAAACCTGCCGAGATCAAACGCTTCCTGAGCGGGCAGCTTGAACCCGCGCGGACCCGCGAATTGGCAGAGCGAATGCGGATGGCGGGGTTGTCGCTATGAGGTCATGTGGATGGTCTCACCCCACCGATCCCAGTCTCAGAAATGTGAGCCCGTCTCAATTATTCTGAGCCCGTTCTCAAATAAAGTGGTCCCAAATCGAATTATAGTCTCAAATAATCTGAGCCAGAAACAGCGATGATCTCGCGCCCAACGGATTATGATCTCAAGCCGCTACAGCTATGAGACACCTTGCCTCACGCCATTTATCGGCACGTTGTTTCCGGCTGCGTTTCTCTTGCCGTTCCCAATCCACTGCGCGTTTGAACATAACCTCATCTTCACTGGGTTGCTGCTCTGCGATCTGATTGGCCAGCAATGGAAAAGCCTCGCGTTCCTTCTGCTGTTTGCGGCGCAAGGCGGCACGCTTGCGGGGTGTGTCTTCGAAGGCAAAACGGGGCCACATCTTGAACCTCATGGCTCGATCCCTCCCTGCCAGCGGGTGCGACTATTGCGGAGATGCTGAAGACAGGCCACTCGCCCGACTTCTGCATGCATCCCGTTGTCGAGCGCGAACCGATGGCGAGCCTCCCAGTCCCGAACCCAGTCTGCGGCCAAACGGTCGTCAACCCGACCACTCTGAAAAGGATTGTCCTCGAGCAGGAAGCCCTTGCAATGTGCAGCACCGCCATCGGTGGGAGCGCGCAGGGTGTCGTTTTCGTACGCGACCGGATCCACGCCACACCCCATGGGATCGGCGCGGCTGCGGTCGCCTGGCGCTAAGTCAGTCATGATCGCCTCCGTTCGTAGCGGTTTGCGAAAGCTTGAGCTGGCGGGCTTCTTCGATCACGGCGTCGTACATATCGACATGGCCACAAGGGTTCTCCCATGTCTGGATTTCGTACCACTCACCATCCTCGCAGTAGCGTCGAAACACCGGTTTCCCTCTAGGCTTGCCACAGAAGGGACAGGTATTGGTGATCTCAACGGTTTTGATAATCTGCGTGATACTTTGATAGCCGTTGCCCCAAAGGCGGCGCTGCAGGGCGCGATCCAATATGGTGACTTGCATAAGTGCCTCCACTTCAATCGTATGGAATGGTGGTAAGACTGCGGTGAGTGCCGGGGCGGTCAGGGCGCTTCCTTTAACGCGTCGGCATGTGCATCAAGACGCCCGATGAGCGAAGCCATCAGTTCTCTCAGCGATGCCTGATCGGCGAGGACAAGTGCAGCGCGTTGACCAGCTGTCAGGGCAGCGACCTCGGGCGGCTGCGGTTCTGTCATCTGATCCGCGCCTGTCAGAACGCCCATCTTGGCCAGTTCGTCGGTAAGGGGGCGCAACATGTCTGCCATTGCATCAGTATCGGCGCTGTTAGAGGCGGCGGATTTCGCGATGCGCCGCAGCCTGACCACCATCTTTTCAACGCTGCCTTTGTTGGTGTCGTTTTGGAATGCCATTGGTTGTCTCCTGTCGTACCCTGTTGGTTCACGGGGCTTCCGCTCCGGTCGGGTTTCAGTATTCGATGGGTTCAAAAACAGTGAGAATGCGCTCAGTGACAGAGGGGTCGTAGGGACATTCAGATCCGCGATCGAGATAGAGGTCGTAGAACCAGCAGTACAGTCACAGCAATCGAGATCGGACCGGTGATGTTAAAAAATACCCAATCAAAGGGTTGACCAATAGGTGCGGGGCAATCGCGTGCTGAGATAACCCAGTTCACAGCCGCGGGAAGATCCGGAAAGTCGACCCAGCCACGCGGATCGTCACATAGTAACTTGCCGCGATAAATTGCCTGCGCGTGATACAGACAAACCGACAAACCAAACAAAACAACAAGTGCCGCGTTCGTGAAAGGGTCGAGCATTTCCAGCAAAAACCATATCAAAA
>NZ_JBQGAB010000063.1:0-5253 GCF_056542605.1 Ruegeria sp. AB8 | reverse complement strand
GCAGACAGGCCGGACACATGACTGCTTCTGACAAATGCGCAAATCAGATCAAAAATGTCTTGCTAGGAAGGAGCCATCCACACATGCCATTAGCTAACAGGTAGGCAATGGCAGCGGTTCGCGAAAAGCGGACATTTCAGCTCCACATGTAGGTCCGGACGACGGCCTTGGCTTTAATCAATCACAGTGTAACCTCCGCACGTTTATCTTTTAAGGCAGCTACACTAACTCGAAACACGGCCTTCTGTGCTGCCGATAAGACAAACAGCAGCACCGAGACGACGTCGCACTACGAAGTTGTCTTATCAGTTTGACAAGAAGTGCTCGGGTTTCTCTTCGCCTCCCCTTAACAAATTCGGATTTTTGACTTTGATCAGTAAGCGCGTACAATTGTAACAGCTTTAGGCGCAAAATCCGCAAATTAGGCCACCTTCACAGCGACGAAGAGAGGAACGCGGGCGGCACGGGAGGGGGATATGAAGAGATTATCGGTTTGGCTTTTGGCCTTCGTGTTGCTTACCGGCTGCTGGGAGAATGAAGACGAAGCGACCCAAACGCTGACACGACCTGTCAGAGCCACCGAGATTTCTGACCTATCCAGTTTGCATGACAGATACTTTGTTGGAACGGCGAGAGCCGCACGCGAAGTGTCGTTGGCGTTTCGCGTGCCGGGCAATGTTGTCGGTGTCGATGTTCAGGTTGGCGACCTTGTAACGAAAGGGGCCGTCATCGCGGCCTTGGACCCAGCCCCGTACCAGGCCGAAGTCGATCGGCTTACTGCTGAACTTGAGAGCGCGCGGGCGACGTTTGAAAACGCCAAGTTACAAACAGATCGGCAACGATCACTGGTCGAAAAAGATGTTGCTGCTCAGGCTACACTCGACCGGTTTGTCGCGGGCGAAACATCCGCTCAGGCAGCAATCAATTCTGTCCAAGGCGCTCTGGACAGAGCCACTCTGGATTTAACCTATACAAGTTTGGCGGCGCCGTTCGATGGTCGTGTGGTCGCTAAATACATTGAAGATTTCGAAGAGGTCGCGGCACAGACACCGGTACTGCGCATACTCGATGCTGAGCACATCGAAGTAGTGATCGACATACCGGAACGATACATCGCCCTGATCCCGCATATTGAGGATATAACCGTTACTTTTGACGCTTTGGGGGATGTGGTTCTACCGGCGGAAATCAGCGAGATTGGATCAGAGGCTTCAGCAACGACCCGAACCTTCCCGGTCACGTTGATAATGGAGCAACCGGAAGAAGCACTTGTTCTTCCGGGTATGGCAGGGCGCGTCCGTGGCCAGCCAAAGGAGGGGCACGAACCATTCGATGCGATCATGGTTCCTGCCGGCGCGGTTTTTGTGCCTGAAGGGGATACAGATCCGCATGTCTGGGTGTTCGATGCCGGCTCAGAAACCGTAACGGCAAGGAAGGTTTCGCTTGGCACGCCCCGGTCACAAGGGGTGGCCGTCAGTGGCGGTCTGGAATTTGGTGACGTCGTAGTCACTGCCGGAGCGAACTCTTTGCGAGAGGGCCAGAAAGTTTCGTTAATTTCTGAGTATACAGAGTAATGGGTCTCGCGGCGTTCTCAATCCGCAACGCTAAATTCGTTTGGTTCACGGTTGTCATGCTCACGTTGGGCGGCATTTCGGCTTTCTTTAGTCTGGGGCAGCTAGAAGACCCCGAGTTCACTATCAAAACTGCGGTTGTGACCACCCTCTATCCTGGCGCCAGCCCCGAAGAAGTTGAGCAGGAGGTCACAGAACGGATCGAGCTAAAGCTCCAAGAGATTAAAGAGATTGATTACATCTCGAGCGAAAGCAGGGCGGGTGTGTCGACCATTAAAGTCGAAATCCGCCCAAACTATTGGTCGGACCAACTGCCGCAAATCTGGGACACGCTGCGCCGCAAAGTCAGAGACGTGGAAACAGACCTGCCCCCGGGCGCAGGTCGTCCCGCTATTAACGATGATTTCGGAGATGTCTTTGGTCTGCTGCTGGCTATGACGGCTGATGGGTTCTCTGCCCGGGAGCTTGATGATTTCGCAGAAGACTTCAAACGAGAGCTCTCGTTGATCGACGGTGTCGGTCGAGTCGATCTGTGGGGCGCACGCGACAGGGTCATCTATCTGGAAACACGGGAAGAAACTTTGGCGGCATTGGGTGTTTCGGCTCAAACCGTCCTCAATACCTTGCAGACGCAGAATGCGATTGTGGATGCAGGGCGAGTGAATATCGGTGACTACCGCATGCGCATTGCGCCAAGCGGTACATTTACCAGCCCGACTGATATCGCAGATTTGGTTGTTCGTCCTAGCAGTCTGGATCAGGCTCAAAGTGGGCAACTTCGGGGGCCCGAGCTTCTGCGATTAGGGGAAATCGTTGAGGTCAAGGAAGGCTATGCCGATCCACCTACGACCATGATGCGCTATAACGGCCTTCCGTCTATTGGGTTGGCGATATCCTTCCAGTCTGGCGTCAACGTAGTCAGCGTTGGGGGAGCCGTCGATGCGAGAGTAAATGAACTGATCGCGGGCCTGCCCGTGGGCATCGAGGTTGAACGGGTCCATTGGCAATCTGACGACGTAAATCTGGCCGTCAGCAGTTTCTTGGTCAGCCTCGGACAGGCCGTAGCGATTGTGCTGGTCGTTTTGACTCTGGCGATGGGTGTTCGCATGGGGATCATCATCGGCAGCGGATTGATCCTGACGATCCTTACCACCTTCATACCATTGGCGGCACTGGGCATAGATCTTCAGCGCATGTCGCTGGGCGCGCTGATTATCGCGCTTGGCATGATGGTCGACAATTCGATTGTTGTTGCGGACGGCGCGATGGTGCGGATGTCACAGGGAATGGATCGCGCGAAAGCCGCAATCAATGCCGCCACACGTCCTGCTATGTCTCTGCTAGGGGCAACATTCGTCGCGGTTATGGCCTTTTACCCCATTTTTGCATCGGTTGAGAGCGCGGGAGAATATTGTCGTACGCTCTTTTCAGTTGTCGGAATTGCACTACTGGTCAGTTGGCTGCTGTCGATGACGGTCACGCCATTGCAGTGCGTTGCCATGCTGCCGGAGCCAAAGGGCGGCGCCAGTGAGACATTCGACACCGGATTCTATGCCGTTTACCGCCGTTTTCTGGCCGCCGCGATCCGCGCTCGCTATCTGACGATCGGAGTGGCCGTTGGTGCTCTGGTCATTGCTGGGGTTGGCTTTGGTTCCGTCACACAGTTGTTCTTCCCGACCTCGTCGATGACTAAGTACATGATCGACTATTACGCGCCCGAGGGAACCCGGATCGAAGCCGTATCCGAAGCGATCACCCGGATCGAAGCGCAGGTGGAAAGGGATGATCGCGTGACAGGTATCGCCAGCTTTATCGGGGCTGGCCCACCGCGTTTCTACTTGCCTGTCGACCCTGAAGGAACAAACCCGTCCTACGCGCAAGTCATTGTGAACGTCGAGGATTATCGCGACATTCCTGAGATGACCAAAGAGATCTCGCTGTGGATATCGGCCAATATGCCCGAGGCGACCTCTTTCACGCGTCAGTTCGGTGTGGGACCCAGCAATACTTGGGCTTTCGAAAATCGTATTATTGGCCCCGCGGATGCCGATCCGGAAACTTTGCGCGAAATTGGCGACAGAGCCGTTGCGATACTGGATCAGCATCAATGGACGAAGGTGGCGCGTACTGATTGGCGCAACCGTGTCCTGAAAACCGTTCCCGACTATGATCAGGACCGAGCGCGGTGGACGGGTATCACCTATGAAGACCTTGGGAATACCACAAAGCGTGCCTTTGACGGGCGTTCGGTTGGCCTCTACCGCGAAGGCGACGAGTTGCTGCCGATCATCGTCCGGCCTGGTGCGGAAGATGTAGCAGCCGTCGACAACTTTGAACTGCTGCAACTGCAGTCTCCGTTTTCTGTAGAGCCTGTCCCCTTGGCACAGGTTGTTCGCGGCGTGAATGTCCGGCCAGAAGACCCAACGATCAATCGCCGCGACCGGCGTCGAGTTCTGACCGTCCAAGCCAACCCAATCGATAGTGTAACTCTGCCCAGCTATCGCACCGCAGTACTCGCTGATTTCGACGCTTTGGAGGCTGACTTGCCGCCGGGCTACAGCATGGAATGGGGTGGAGAGTACGAGGACACCGTGTCTGCGCAAGCGTCCTTGATTCCGGGGATGATACCCGCTTTTTCGATCATGGCACTTATCGTCGTCGGGCTATTCAACTCATACCGCAGACCGCTGGTCATTTTCCTAACTGTACCGTTTGTGCTGATAGGTATTGTTCCAAGCCTGCTTCTCACGAATACACCGTTTGGGTTCGTCGCATTGCTCGGGGGCATGAGCCTGGCGGGCATGATGATCAAAAACGCAATCGTTCTGATCGATCAGATCAACGATAACTTGGCCGAAGGTCAGCCGGGCTACGACGCCGTTTTGAATGCCGGAGCCTCAAGACTGCGCCCCGTCGTACTGGCCGCCGCCACTACGGTTTTGGGTGTGATACCGCTACTGCCAGACGTGTTTTGGGTGGGTCTTGCTGTCACGATCATGGGCGGTTTGACGGTGGGTACGATGCTCACAATGATCCTGGTCCCGGTCTTGTTCGCCACGCTGAGCGGCATTCGACAGTCACCGAAAGCCGTTTGACGTCACTTTTTTAGCGGTCTTTGGATCGTTTTGTTTGGAGCATGTAGTTGTTGAGTGTAGACAACTCATTCGGGGGTAAAGATGGACAATACAGTACTCTACTTTCTAGTCGGCATCTTCGTGGTTGGCCTAGTTTCATTGGGATATTTTGCCAAAGGTAGCGGAGCACTGCTTGTGATCGTGATACTGGTTGGTGTGTTGTTGGCAATGATCGCATTTTTTGGTGGTTACTTTGGCGAAACAACGAAGTGAGCTTGTAATGGCACTATTGAAGACGCGTCGCTAGCTACAGGAAACGTCAGTTGATCCGAGAACGAGGCTCATTGGATTCGCTGTGTTTTTGCAGCTCCGAGGAAAAGATGAATTACCTGTGCTAATGGCCGACTTTCACCAGCGTCTCCTGGGAATGTTGCCGCTGCGAAAGCGCCTGCTAAACTTGAGTCCAACAAACGAAACCTAGGGTCAGGACCCATTGATTTCCGCTTGGCTGCGTGATTCACGGTTCGAAAATCGAGCGGTGACCATGTCTGATCTTTTTTGGCTGACGGATGCGCAGATGGCGCGTCTTGAGCCTTTCTTCCCCAAGT
>NZ_JBQGAB010000062.1:0-5576 GCF_056542605.1 Ruegeria sp. AB8 | reverse complement strand
AGGCCGGACACATGACTGCTTCTGACAAATGCGCAAATCAGATCAAAAATGTCTTGCTAGGAAGGAGCCATCCACACACGCCATTCGCTGCGACTTGCGCCTATGTCGGATATGCGCAGAAAGCGGGCTTTGCAAAGTTTTGCGTGCAACCCAGACCAACCCTTTGCCTTGTAACGCACCCAGCATATCGATAGCAAGAATTGAACCAGTGCTTACAATTGTTTGGATCACGATCAAACTGGTTGGCTCTTGAAGTTTGGAGCTTAGTCATGGCTACCCAATGGCAGTCTGTCGAACGAGTTACCAACAATGACATAACGCGGGTCGTCGCATTGCTTTCAATCATTGGTTATCTCATCCTATTCAACGACCACATTGCGGAAATAGCTTCATTTTGGATGATTTCTGGAGTTGAACCGGGTACAAAACATCTTTTTACTTGAGCGGCTTAGCCAAGATGAGGCTAGTTTTCTTTGGTAGCCTACTATTGCTGCTTGCAACCGCACTCCAGAAATTTGAACACCGAGGTTTGCAATTAGTTTCTGACCGGCATGCGAACCGCTTGCCCAGGGTAAACCCCTTCGAGAACCTCGCTGTCTTTGACCACGATGGTGCCATTAACCAAGACGTATGGAATACCCGTTGATGGCAAACCAGGTTCGTCCATCGTCGAATTCTCGGTGACTGTTTCCGGATCGAAAATGGTGATGTCGGCGTCGGCACCTACTTGAATTCGGCCCTTATACGCCATGAGAGAGACGCCGCTGTCTTCAAGGAAACGTGCCACGTCGTAGCTCATTTTGCCGAGGGCTGTCATTAACGACATAAGGTCGTCCTCTCGCACCAGTCGCAAAACAAGCGCATAACTTCCCGCCCCGCGCGGGTGGCCGCCAAGACCCTCGTAGGGTGTGTCCCAGTCAAACGCATTTTCGCCGGTCGCCAAGATTGTCAACGGGAACGCATCGCTGCCGACAACCGTTGTGCCCGGACGCGCCAGCGCAGAAAGCATGACTTCGTCGGTTGAACCCAAAAACGTCACAGCTGTTGTCGGGGCCGCCTGCATCAATTCTTCGTAGCGCTCTTTGGTTAGTGGCTTGCCAGTCGCTGACTCGGTTATGTCGGAATAGGTGCGCCCCATTGCCGGCCCATAATTTGATGGCACCAAATAGTCTGCCGCAACAATTGTCGCGCCAAAGTTGTACGGGTAAATCTCGCCCAGAACATTCAGCCCATTTGCTCGTGCATCGTCGATCCGGTTCAGAACCATGTCAGTGGTGCCCAATGCCTGCTGGTGAATGTGGTGGAACAACAGCCCTCCGCCATAGATACCAAGGTTCGAGATGAATTCTGACGTGGCAAGAGCACCGGACAGAGGATCGGCCTGGCTTGAAAACCGAGCATGTACGAAGGTTGCAACACCGTACTTGCCTGCAAGCTTCTGAATCCCAATAATTTCACGTGCCGTGATCCCATCAACGGCGTACCCCACCGGAACTGCGAAACCTAAAGCACCTCTACGAATACCTTCTTCCGACAATTCGACGAACTTATCCGCTTCGTCGTCGGTCGGGACTTTTTGAAAGGCCATCTTTATGTCGGCAGAGTCTCCGTATTCCCAGTTGTCCGTGACTATCGACCCTGTCACAGTGTCGTACTCGGGGTTCAGCGTACTTTCGCGAATACCAAACAGAGAGACTGAGGCGCCATAGTTGGTCTGCGATTTGCCTTCTAGGGCATCGTAATAATTGTCGACGGGCCAGGCGCCCATCTCTAACTCAAGCGGTGTCGTGACCCCGTTGCGTAGCATGAGTTTTTGCATGAAAGGTGAATCGGTGACGTGAGAATGCATGTCGATGAATCCAGGGGCTACGACATGGCCAGTTGCGTCAATCGATTCTGCTCCGGTGATTTCGTCTTGCGTTATCGCTTTAATGGACCCGTCAGACACGCCAACATTGGCGACCGCATCGTAGCCGGTTTCCGGGTCCATGACCCGCCCGTTCAATATCACAACGTCAAAGTCTTGAGCTTGGGCACCCGTCGTGAGCACCGCGTAGACTGCGGCAGCTAAATAAACATTCCTCATAAGTTCGAACCTCCCAGATCTCTTTCAAGTCGTTTCCTCGCAAAGTGATCGATACCTGCCGCTAGCCTTACATTCCGCCAAAAGAACTGGAACTCCGACTGCTTAACCGTCTTTCTCATTATGCTTTCCCAAACTCACAAACGCACCGCGAGGTCCCATCCTCAAATCATAATGTATTGATATTGCTCGCAGAACCAGCGCGATTGAGAATGCAATCAGCTCTGCGATCCCTTCGGGCATTTCGAATGACAAAAGAAGGGCGTAAAGCGACGCGCCAATCAATGCGATAGTAGCGTAAGGCTGACTGCTGGTGATCATTGGTTGGGTGTTTGTAATCACGTCACGAATAACACCGCCTCCGGTTGCGGTTACCATTCCCATCAGAATCGCGACCGGCCAAACTACACCGTGGGCGAGTGCTATGTTGCAGCCGGCGACACCAAACGCAGCCAAGCCTAAGGCATCGCCCCAAACCATACCTCGGCGCCGAAGTATCTCGTCAGTCACAAAGAAGAACGTAATGGTGGAAACAACGATACAGAGGAAGATTTCGCTTGGGTTCTGTACCCAGAATACAGGGCGGCCGATGATCAGGTCGCGAATTGTACCTCCGCCCAAACCAGTTATTGTGCCGATCAAAACGACGCCAATAATGTCCATTCGGTGGCGCATGGCAGTCAACGCGCCACTAATGGCAAACACAGCGTCACCGAAGTATATTATTGCGTTGATGCTGGAAGACAGCGGCTGTATTTCGCCGTTCATCTTCATCCTCCGGGTGTTTTTGGCGGATCAGGAATCGGAGTTTCGTGACTCCGCTCCCCAAAAGGCTCAGGAGTTCCACAAGGCTTTTAGGTCAACTTCGGTCCAATCTTGGAAATAGTCTGGAACAGGGACTTTAAGCCAGACCTTACGGCCCATTATGTCTGTAACCATCTGATGAGTCGTCAGGTCTGCATCTTGATTGGTCGGCTTGGTACAGCCACCGTTCTCGGCAAAACTGCCGTCTTCATTGAACAGCCGAAGATCCATCAGATCGCGCGTTGTCTTCGCATCAACTTTCCCAGCATTGTCGGCCAGACGGTCGGTCATATTGCTAAAGCGCCGTAGTGAATTGCTTACTGTCTCGCGCTTGCCCAAACCCCAGGTTTCCCCAAGGAAGGTGTTTACGACTACATAACTTTCGCCACTTGCTGGTCGCACACGGTTCCCCCCGAGAGACGAACACTCCACCGAAGCTGCCGCGTTCTCGTCACCAACGCTGAATATCATCGATGCGCTGTTATTGATCCCGTTGAACCGCGCCACCATCGCCTCAACGGAGGCGACCTCACTCATTATATCGGTAATAATGTTGAGTGTAGATGGACGGTTTTCATAGACCACCGATCCACCCATGCTGGTCCCGTCATGCAGATCCAGATAGGCGCCGTGTTCGTTTAGTGCGGTAAAGGCGGCATACATCCCAGGCCAGCCGAGTGTCGCGAGCTTGTATGATCCATCACTTGGCTTGCGCACGGTTAGGACCTGCGGGAACTTGTTGAAAGTCTCGCTCCAATCCATGTTGCGCCCGGCATATGTGTTGCCATCGGCAGAATGCCCACCCCAAGAGAAAATCGTTGTACAACCGGCAAAGGAATGCAGCTTGGCCTGATAGACTCCAAACTCCATGACATGATCAAGCATGCAAACGCTCTCACGCGACCAACCAGTGCCTTCGACTACACCGTCGTACCAAGTGCGAGTGCGGGTGGACGAGGTTGCATAGGCCCGCCCCGACCAACCCTGCAAATCATCTTCTGAAATTGCTCCGGATTTTAGACCGGGAGCGACCAGCGTATCCCAAGCCGACTGCATGTGTTCAACCATGAGCGAGCCGTACTGACGACCCATTTCATAAGACGTGCCTTCGACGACCGGAATGAGAAATCCGTTAGCATTATAGAGCGTCCCAGCTCCTGAAGTCTTTATGGTTTCCATATTGATTTTCCTCACTTAATTGATGGCTTTATCGCTGGATTGGAGGCGCTGGCTGAACGTCAGAAGGGCCTGGCCGCCTGTTAAAGTGTGACTTTTCAAAACTTGAAGCGCGCGCCGATAAATGGTCCGCTGACATCAAGCTTGTCGAACGATCCAAAATCACGGAGGTTCCATTCTAGGTATCTGTAACCAAAAGACAGATCGAACTTTTCGAAGCGGTAGTGTGCCGCCAGCAGTGCCTGCCAGGTAAGATCGCTCTGACCGGCTCCAACATCAGCATAGTAAACAAGATACCACCGATCACTGAGATCAAGGTCGCCGGTTATGCCCACTACGGCGTCCCACGCACTCTCTGTGTCGGAGATGCGTTCACTTGAACCGCCGAGCGAGGCATCCAGTTCGCTGTCAAGCCAGAGATATCGCGCGCCTCCCAAAGCACTTACTTTGGAAGTGGGTGTTTCGGACAACGCGTAAGCGGCACCAAATGTTGAAATGAACGAGCGGGCATCAACTTCGACGCTCGCACTAATTGGTCCGCTTCCTAAATCAAGAGAGCCATTTTCGGAATCAGATACGTCCAGATAGAGCAAATCAGCAAATAGCGTCCATCTTTGCTGTTCGGCTTTAACGGCTGCCATTCCACCCAGTTTCAAGTTGTCCAGCAGTGATCCGAAACTGACATCGACCGAAGACCCTGATGTGGTTTCGCCGCCAAGACTTGCGCCCCAAAGGTAAATCTCACCGAACCAATCCCAACTGTTTTCGGCTTTTGCATGGGAACTTGAAAAGACCGCGGTAGCGAAAACAGCTGCGCAGGTTGTTGCTTTACTGTTCTCCTCGCGAAGTCTGGTTGTCCTCGCGACGCTAGAATGTCGCTTTCGCCAATATGGGCCCTTTGCGGTGCCTGATGACATCAATTTGCTTGCTACAAGTTTCACGTTTTGCCTGAAATTCGAGCAAGATCGCTTCCATTGCGTTATGTGACCCAAAAATCTCAACTCATAGTTCCTCGAAATTTCTACGCATTCACCTAAGCGCCCTAAGAGATCGAAAACGCCCCAAAGCATTGAAACGCCACTGGTTTCTGATCATCACGCCTAAGTCAAAAATAAACCGAGAACCGAATGAGGTGGGGGAAAATCGCTATCCGAATCTTCCGTCTTTGAACCAATGGGTACTTCAATCAGGAGACCCACGTATGCGATCTGGCGGATGTTGAAGTAAAACCGCAAAGTCGTGGCTAAAACTTGAAACTGCAATTCAACAAAACATATGCTTACAAATAAATTTGTAGGGATCAGGCGGTTTTGGCATGAGTGAGAGCTTCGTTCGAGGAACCCAAGAAACTCATCGAATCAATTCGAGGCTCTTTGAGCCATTGGCCAGAGCCTCGCCGGTTTTGGAGGCCCATCAGACCCAGCTGTCTGACGTCAGCACCAATGGGACAGTTTAAGTAGATTTGATAAGAGAGGGTTTCTGGCTCATCGTAACCGCCAAGGAGTGGAGATGA
>NZ_JBQGAB010000061.1:0-5731 GCF_056542605.1 Ruegeria sp. AB8 | reverse complement strand
CATCTTCGGTGATAAGATAGGGGTTTTGAGCAAAACCGTTTGCATCAAAAATACGGGCATTGATCGCAGAACCGGACGTATCGCCTTGCTGCCCGTCATCGGACTGCCAGGTGACAACAAAATCGCCATTGGCAAGGGCTGTTACACTCGCGTTGCCTTGAAAGAGATGGTTAAATTCATTGACCAGGAATTCACTGACGATCTCGTTACCATCCGCATCAAAGATGCGGGCCTTGATGGCAGAGCTGGAAGCATCACCTTGTTGCCCGTCATAAGAGTGCCAGGTGACGATGAAATTGCCATTGGCGAGGGCGGTAACACTCGGGTCGTGTTGGCCGTTATTGGTAAACTCATTGACCAGGAATTCATTTACAATCTCAACACCGTTCTCATCGAAAATACGGGCCTTGATGGCAGAACCAGACGCATCGCCTTGCTGCTGGTCATCAGACGTCCAGGTGACGACAAAACTCCCATTGGCGAGGGCTGTCACACTCGAGAACGCCTGACCGCCATCGGTAAACTCATTGACCAGGAACTCACTGGCGATCTCACCGCCATTCGCATTAAAGATGCGGGCCTTGACGGCAGTACTGGAAATATCGCCTTGTTGTCCGTCAGAAGACTGCCAGGTGACGACGAAATCGCCGTTGGAAAGCGCTGTAACGCTCGGGCTGTTTTGCCAGTCATCGGTAATCTCATTGACCAGGAATTCGCTGACAATCTCAGCTCCACTCGCATCAAGAATGCGGGCCTTAATGGCAGAACCAGACGCATCGCCTTGCTGCTGGTCATCAGACTCCCAGGAGACAACAAAATGGCCATTGGTGAGGGCTGTAACACTCGATGACTCTTGCTTGCCATCTGTAAATTCATTGACGCGGAATTCACTCGTGCCAACAATATCATGACCTGCCACAGGTGCATCATTGGCAGGTGTGATCTCAAGCGCAAAGGTGTCGCTGGCTGAAAGTGACCCGTCACTGGCCGTTACCGTGACACTCAATGTGCCATTGAAGTCCTGGGGCGGTGTGCCTGAGAAGCTGCCGGAAGCCGCATCAAACACCAGCCAGTCCGGCAGGGCCGTGCCATCCGTAAGTGTCGCACTCAGGGTCAGCGCATCGCTATCCACATCCGTGAATGCGTTCGCCGGCAGCACAAAGCTCACGGCTTCATCTTCCGCGGAAGTCTGATTGGACAATGCAAGTGCCACAACAGGGGCATCATTGGTTCCGTGCACAATGATCGAAACGGTTGCGACGCCCACACCGCCATTGCCGTCATCGGTCGCATAGGAAAATGTGTCGATAAGTGTCTGGCCCTCTGCCAGGGCCTGAACATCAGCTGCCCCGGTGGGATCGTAGCTGATGGTCCCATCAGTGTTCAGCGTCAGGGCTGCACCATGCGCACTTGTGGCAGAAACCGCTGTCACCGTGAGTGCGTCCCCGTCGACATCGCTGTCATTGGCCAGAAGCGTGGCGGTATCAATTGAGGTCACAACATCTTCGGTGATCGGAGCGGGACTTTGCACAACATCGTTAACTGCGACAGGTGCATCGTTGACAGGGGTAATCTCAAGCGCAAAGGCATCGCTTGCTGAAAGAGACCCGTCACTGGCCGTCACCAGTACATTGACCATGCCATTGAAATCCTGCGGCGGTGTGCCTGAGAAGCTCCCTGCAACCGCATCAAACACCAGCCAGTCCGGCAGGGCCGTGCCATCCGTAAGTGTCGCACTCAAGGTCAGCGCATCCCCATCCACATCCGTGAATGCGTTCGCCGGCAGCACAAAGCTCACGGTCTCATCTTCCACGGAAGACTGATCAGGCAATACAATCGCCACAACAGGCGCATCGTTGGCTCCATGAACAACCACGGAAACACTTGCGGTGCTCTCCCCGCCATTACCGTCCTCGACCGTATAGGTGAATGTATCCGTCAGGGTCTGACCCTCTGCCAGGGCCTGAACAGCGTCTGCGCCGGTTGGATCATAGCTGATCGTCCCGTCGTCTGTGTTCAGCGTCAGGGCCGCGCCATGTGCACTCGTCGGAGACACATCCATCACCGTCAGCGCATCTCCATCCACATCGCTGTCATTGGCCAGAAGCGTGGCGGTCTCAATCAGGGTGACAACATCTTCTGTGATAATCTTGTGACTTTGAGCAACACCGTTCGCATCAAAAACGCGGGCCTTGATGGCGAGGTCCCCATCGCCCTGCTGTCCGTCATGAGACTCCCAGGTGACAACAAAACCCCCATTGGCGAGGGCTGTCACACTCGGGTTCTGTTGCCAGCCATTGGTGAATTCATTGACCAGGAATTCACTGACAACCTCATCGCCATTCTCATTGAAAATGCGGGCCTTGATGGCAGTACCGGACGTATCCCCTTGCTGCTGGTCCTCAGACATCCAGGTGACAACAAAATGGCCATTGGTGAGCGCTGTAATACTCGGGTATACTTGCCAGCTATCGGTGAATTCATTGACCAGGAACTCACTGACAATCTCATCGCCATTCTCATTGAAAATACGGGCCTTGATGGCAGAAGCGGACGCATCCCCTTGCTGCTGGTCATGAGACCCCCAGGTGACAACAAAACCCCCATTGGCGAGGGCTGTCACACTCGGGTCCTCTTGCCAGAAGTTGATGAATTCGTTGACACGGAACTCACTGACAATCTCATCGCCATTCTCATTGAAAATACGAGCCTTGACGGCAGACCAAGACGTATCCCCGTGCTGTTGGTCCCAAGAATGCCAGGTGACGACAAAATGGCCATTGGCGAGCGCTGTAACGCTCGAGTATAGTTGCGCGTCATTGGTGTATTCATTGACCAGGAATTCACTGACAATCTCATCGCCATTTGCATCGAAAATGCGGGCCTTGATGGCAGAACTGGACGTATCCCCTTGCTGCCCGTCAAGAGAATGCCAGGTGACGACGAAATGGCCATTGGCAAGGGCTGTCACGCTCGGCCAGCCTTGCATGTCATGGGTAACTTCATTGACCGGGAACTGACTGACAATCTCATTACCATCCGTATCAAAAATACGGGCCTTGATGTCAAAACCAGACGGATGCCCTTGCTCCTGATCATTGGACGGCCATGTGACGACGAAATGGCCATTGGCGAGCTCGGTAACGCTGGGGGTCAATTGACTACCATTAGTAGACTCATTCACCAGAAATTCACTGACAATCTCCACACCATTCTCATTGAGAATACGGGCCTTGATGGCAGTTTCAGACGTATCGCCCGGCTGTCCATCATCAGACTGCCAGGTGACGACGAAATGGCCATTGGCGAGAGCGGTAACACTCGGGTCGCTTTGAGAGCCATCGGTGAAGTCATTGACCAGGAACTCACTCGGATCAACAGTATCATCAGCCGCGACAGGTGCATCATTGACCGGGGTAACATCAAGCACAAAGGTGTCGCTGGCCGAAAGAGACCCGTCGCTGGCCGTCACCATCACGTTGACTGTTCCATTGAAGTCCTGGGGCGGTGTGCCCGAGAAACTCCCCGCAACCGCATCAAACTCCAACCAGCCAGGCAGGGCCGCACCATCCGCAAGCGTCGCGCTTAAGGTCAGCGCATCGCCATCAACATCCGTGAATGCATTGGCCGGTAATACAAAGCTCACAGATTGATCTTCTGCTGAAAACTGATGAGGCAATGCAAGTGCCAGAACGGGTGCATTGTTCATTACGGTCATTCCTTTATCCAATTCAAGCTGTGAGCAATTGAGATGATCTCATTTGCATGCTGTACATGTGAGTGATGAGTGAAAACCTGTTGTTATTGTACTGGCTAACGTTCCAAAGCTTTGTTGCTTTTGACTTTTGCTGTCTGATTGACCGCGAATACGTCCAGCCAATTCGTCCCGCATCCAACACTGGATCCAGATCGCTGAATTGGAAAATACCATGATTCTATATTTGAATAGGAAAAGGCTATGGTGGGGTCTGCACCTGTCAGACTGTTACTTTGTCAATACGGCCTGAGCAAACAGTCGCCACAAGCACCATTATCGCACCAGAAGTCTGCAATGGTCTTCTGGTCAGGGCGAGTTGCCCAGTCAACCACATCAGTTCGACGTTCCGCCCTGCATTACGTTCTAACCAATGGCCGTGCCTGGCTCACCCAAACACTGACCGCTATCGCAAACGGGCATAAACAGTCCAACATCAGCAGCCTGATGCCCTGGAATTACGCCACAGACCTGTAATCGGTGCACCGCCTTCACTTTATCCTGAAAATGACGCAGAAATCTCAGCGGCCCAATGCATGTACCGGCTGCTGTTCTCCGCCGTCCCTGAGGCCCTGGTTCAGACCTGCATCGTGCATCTGGTGCGCTATGCACTGCGCAGCTCTCTCGGCAGATGAAGTGGCCGAAACATCTGCCCGTGCGGCTCAAAACCTGTGACTGAGGGCAAATCCAATGTAGGGATTGGGGTCACCGCCTTGTGCGCGATATCCCGCGTTAAACAGAATTTCCGGTCCGGGCGCTTCTGAAGCAAGCTGATAGGTCAGGCCAATATCTATCGGCCGCACTGAAGATGTAATCTGCACAGTTTGAGAGCTTCTTGTCACGCCCGTGCTTTCCTGACCGGCCACTGCTGCAACCCTGTCCCGGGGGAGGTCGATTGAAATCTCACCAGAGGAGATCTGGAGCGGACTGGATATCGACAAGTGCATCGTGCCTGGGCTGCCGAGAAAGCGTTTCTTGCTGATTGAGACGCTGCCGGCACGCCCCGTCAGGCTTTTGCCGCCCGTGACCAGGCCTGCCTGTTTGAAATCTGTCCTGCTTTGCGTGCCCGATACCGTCAGGAGCGTGCCCTGCCCGACCGCAACAGATCCGGATATTTCCAAGAACGAGGTAGAGCTGCGTCCGCCCTGACCCGCGGCTCCCATAAAGCGGGATCCAAGGACTGTGCCGTTTTCTTCTATGAGGCCGAACTGGGCAGAAAGGCCTGACCCATCTTTGTCTTTTGCTTCAAGCCCTATGCTGGTCCTTGAGAAGGAGCCCGTGGATGATCCGACCGCGTGGTCAGTAATAAGGGCCAGCGCTTGTGTGAGTTCAAACTTGTGCCTGAATGAGTAGTCTTCTGTCAGAAGCTGTCCAAATGGATCTGCGTCTGGATCTATGTCGCCGAGAGTTATCTCATAGGAGAACACATCCCCATCAAAACGGAGACCTGTTCCGTGATCTGAACGCATGAGTGTGAGGCTGTCGCTGGCCTTTGTTTCCCGTACGAAGGTGGGGCGGGGTCTTGGCGCCTTGAGTTCGGAGACCAGGGCACTGGCAGCAAGCTCAAATCCGCGCGTATACGCATCTGCAACCATCAGGGTCTGCCCTGCGAGGGCCTGGTTGAGGGCTGGCGCCAGGGCGCCGCTGGCGACGATGCCCGTTTCGGCGAGAGGCATGGCGGCGCTCTCGATGGTGTTCCCCTGGTAGACGACAAGCTCACCCATAGGAAGCATGGCGCGTTCCAGATTGAGGAGGCCCTGCCCGTAGATCGGGTCAACACCCGGCTCACCGAGATCTTCGGCTGCCGCGAACATAATCTCAGCGATTACGGGTGCTGTCAGGTGTGGCCACTGGCTCTTCAATACGGCATAGGCGCCAGTGACATAGGCGGCTGCAATGGATGTTCCGTTCAAGTGAGTGAAGCCGTTGCCGTTGGGGATGATAATGACACCTGCGCCTGGCGCAGCGAGGCAAAAG
>NZ_JBQGAB010000060.1:0-5855 GCF_056542605.1 Ruegeria sp. AB8 | reverse complement strand
TCTGCAGGCAGATAAACCTTGCCCTCTTCGACAGGACCGCAAGCGGACTGGAACCGGGTTTCCTTGTCCTTGTCGGGTTTAATGCGTTCGTAGCGCCGACGGTCATCACGAAACAATTCGTCCAAAAGAGGTTTGCCGGAGGCCGCATCTTCGATCAGGACACGATCGGGATCCCAACGGCCGACAAGTTGCAGTGCCTTGGCTTTCAGGTCTGGGTAGTCTACCTGCCCGCGCCAGACGTCGATAAGATGCCACGCATTTTCGCGGAACCCCCAGGTTGTACAGACAGAGAAATCAGACCGGGGGTCTGCCGACATGCCCGTATCCCAGCTCTGAACCACCAGTTGGAACCAGCGGCGATCTTCGATGGTCTCGTAGGTGCCAAACCACTCCCAGCGCAAGGGCGACCCGTCGGGAGCAATGGGGTTCTGCTGATACTGGCAATTGAACACGGCCGCGCCCATTTCGCGACGCTTGGTATCCAGCGTTTGCTGATCCAAACGGGACGGGCACAGGAGATCACCCGGTTTGCGGCGCATGACCCTTCCACGCCCAAGAGGAACCACCTCATGGCCTTCTGCGATGGCAGGCAGATTCAGATGCCGGTAGGTCCCGCGTTCGAGCAGATAACCCGGCGGATCCATCTCGTGCAACCGTTGCGCAACCATAACCACACGCCCTTCGGCCGGATTGTCGAAGCGCGACAACAAGGTCCCCTCAATGAACTCCTGCGCCTTGACCAGCTCGGCTTCGGAGCCGGCATCTCCGGCTTTCAGCAGGTCATCGATGATGATGTAATCGGCGCCATGACCGGTGACAGAACTTCCAATGGAGACAGCCTTACGGCTGCCTCCCTTTGTGGTGCGGATTTCTTCTGAGGTGTTGCCCTTTTTAGCCAAGACCGTTTCAGGGAACATTTCCCGGTACCAGCGCGCAGACATGATCCGACGACAATCTTCGGAATGTTTGCGCGCCAGATCCAACCCATAGCTGGCAACGATGATCTTGGCGCTGGGGTTATGACCGAGAAGATAAGCGACATATGCAACGGCCACGGTGACCGATTTCAGGCAACGTGGCGGGATGTTGATGATCAGTCGCTTGTTTTCGCCTCGACGGACATTGTCCAACTCATGGCACATGGCCCGCACATGCCAGGCCGGATCAAAGCTGCGGTCAGTTCCCTGGTGCAGCGTGCCAAACACACGCCAAACGAAGGGAAAGAAATTGTCCCGGCAAACCTCGCGAGCGGCTTGCACGACGATTTTTGGATCAGGAGTCGTCATCTTCCGCCTCCTCGTTTTCCAGATCACCGTCACCGTCCAGTTGGCTGGAAAAGAAATCCCGGAGGATGTCGTAGTCGACAGCGTCGGGCTCAACCGTACGGACGCTTTCTTGCGCGTCCAATTCACTTGCGTTGAACAGATCTGTGTCCAGCTTAAGCAGCGCCATCAACAATTTCGTGTCGCCCTTCAACGCGCCTGCCGTGAACCGCTTGGCAATTGCCTCAGCCTTGGAAATCCGGATTTCGTGGCTGCCTTCGCGAACCGTAATCTTGGTTTCCAATTCACGTTTCAAGCTGGCATTCACCCCCTTGGCACCTTTCGGCCGCCCTTTCGGATTGCCGGATCGGCCTTTTTTGAATTGGGTCGCTTTGGGCGGTTTGCCGTAGCCGACCTCATACTCTTTCGTATCGTCAGACATGACCCACCTCCTGTTCTGAAGTGGTATCGTTGGCCGCAAAACGCGCATCGAACGTCTGGCCTGTTACCGCGTGCACGGCGCTATCACCGGTCATCTCCTGCCAACGGCGGATGGCCACATCGACATAAGCCGGGTCGAGCTCAATAAGCCGCGCTTGGCGCCCGGTTTTCTCAGCTGCCAGCAGAGTCGCGCCGGACCCGCCAAAGGCGTCCAGCACGACATCGCCGCGGTGGCTCACATCCATGATGGCATCTGCAACCAGAGCTGTCGGCTTCACCGTGGGATGATCCGCGAGATCCGCCTCGCGCCCTGCCCCAAAGCTGTTCACACCGGCGTAATCCCAGACGTTGGTCCGGTTGCGCCCGTGTTTGCCCAGCTCGACGTTGTTGATGTGCGGCGCACCAGGCTTCTTGAAAATGCAAATCAGCTCATGCTTTGAGCGATAAAGGCTGCCCATGCCTCCGTTCGTCTTGTTCCAGACGCAGAGATTGATGAGGTCCAATCCAGCTGCTTTGCCCGCCGTAATCAGTTCTTCGATATGACGCCAGTCCATGCAGATCATCGCGATGCCTCCGTTCGGCAGGCAGTCAAACAACTGCGTGATCGCGCCTGAAAGAAAGCCGCGGAACTCGCTATCCGTCATTTCTCCCGACGCCATGGCAAACTCGCGGTGTTCGGCGCTATTGCCGGACCGCACATGCCCATTGACAGGCACGTTGTAAGGCGGATCGGTGAAGACTATCTGCGGGGTCTCGCCTTCCAGCAAGGTGTCGTAGCTCTGGGCTTGAAGGGCGTCCCCGCAGAAAATGCGATGATCTCCGAGAACCCAGAGGTCGCCCGGCTCCGTGACTACGGGTGCCGCAGGGTCCGGCGTCTCAACAGTTTCCGCTACAGATACCGTCACCTCACCGACGCTGTCGATAATGATGTCGATCTCCGGTGTTTCGAACCCTGTGATGTCCAGATCAAAGTTCAACTCGCCATCAAGGCTGAGGTCCATCAGCTCGGCAAATTCGATCTGCAACGCCGCTTCATTCCAGTCCGACAATTCCGCCAGCTTATTGTCCGCAATGCGCAGAGCGCGCACTTCCGCTTCTGACAAATGATCCGCGACAACAGTCGGTACGGAATTCAACCCCAGGGCCTTAGCGGCCTCATAGCGGCCATGACCCGCGATGATTGTGCCCGAACCATCCAACAGGATCGGAGTGACAAAGCCAAACTGGGCCACCGATGCTTTCAGTTTGTCGACATTCTTGGCCGCGTGCACGCGGTTGTTGTTGGCGTAGGGCTTGATCTGGCTGATCTGGGATTGGATAACTTTTTCGGCCATCCAGATAGGCGTATTGGACGCCCGAACGTCGCTGTGTGTGTTTTTGGCAGGCATAACCGCCTCCTTTTGCGTGACGCCGCGCGGACGTCGAGATGGAGGGATCGCGCTGGAAAATCGGAGAGAGCACAAATCGCAACTCCCCGGACCAATCGATCCGAGACGTTGCTCCTTTGAATGCTCTCTGCGGAAACCTGTGTTTCCAATGAGTGCTGCCTGCGGGAGCAGTTTCCCGCCCTGATAGTCCGGGCGATTAGGTCGAATGTAGGTGCCATCAATACGAGACGCAACCCCCCAAACTAAAAGTAACCAATTAAGATTGTTGACGAATAATCGGGGGTACGCCAGCAACGCCCTTCAAAACACACGCCTCAAGTAATCGCTTCAGAAAGAGCTGGACTGTTGCCGTCAACCACGCATCACTGAACCCACGCCCGAGCCATTCGGGCGCTCCTCGGTACCGGGGTTCGGCATCTAGCCAGCCCCAAATCAGAGGAGACAATACATGTCCAAGCGGAAGCAAACCAAAATTGACAAAGTGCAACACTTGTTGCGCCGCCCGAGCGGCGCCAGCCTTGAGGCGCTCTGCAAAGCAACGGGATGGCAGCCTCATTCGGTCCGAGCAGCTCTAAGCGGTCTGCGGAAAAAAGGCGTCACAATTGAACGGCGGACATCCGACAAACCAAATGGACCATCCACATATCATCTGGCGGCGGGAACTGGAGAAGCGTCATGACCAAGACGAGCGATGTCGCCGATCTCGCCGCCATGGGTCGATCGGATCTGGTCACGCTTTGGCAGCAACTGTTTGATCAACCCGCCCCCGCCATGCTCAGCCAACCCTTTCTGCGCCGCTTTATCGCCTTTGAGATGCAGTCCCGCCGTCATGGCAGGCTACCCCGCCAGGTCAAAGCCACGCTGGAAAAGGGCTCTGGGAAGAAACCCCGGCCTACATGCCCTGCCCTAAAACCCGGCGGGCGCCTGCTACGCGAGTGGAATAGTGTGACCCATGTAGTCGACGTTACAGAAGACGGCTTCACTTGGAACGGTCGGTCCTATCGCTCACTCTCGGCCATCGCCCGAGAGATTACCGGCGCGCATTGGTCAGGGCCGCGTTTCTTTGGGCTCACCGGCAAGGCGGCCAAATGAGCCCGCGCCGTAAAATCCGATGCGCCATCTACACGCGCAAGTCCTCAGAAGATGGTCTGGATCAGGACTTCAATTCGCTGGATGCGCAATATGAGGCCTGCGCGGCCTATGTCGCAAGCCAGCGACATGAAGGCTGGACCCTGTTGTCCGGGCGCTACGATGACGGTGGCCTGTCGGGCGGCACCCTAGAGCGACCCGCCCTTCAGCGCCTTCTTGAAGAGATCGATGCCGGGCGTATTGACATGGTGGTGGTCTACAAGATTGACCGGCTGACCCGGTCGCTTGCCGACTTCTCTAAGCTGGTCGACCGGCTGGAACAGGCAAACTGTTCTTTTGTGTCCGTCACGCAGGCCTTCAATACCTCATCTTCCATGGGCCGGTTAACGCTGAATGTGCTGTTGTCCTTTGCTCAGTTTGAACGGGAAGTCACCGCCGAACGTATTCGCGACAAGATTGCAGCGTCGAAGAAGAAGGGGCTTTGGATGGGTGGCAACCTGCCTCTGGGCTATGATCGCCACCCCGATCCGAAGGCAAGAACGCTGGTGGTGAATGAAGAGGAGGCCAGAACGGTCCGGCATCTCTTTGGGCTTTATGACGAGCTTGGTTGCCTGCGCAAAGTAGAAGAACGGGCAACGGCAGAAGACCTGCGGTCAAAACGGGTTGTTCGGACAGATGGCAGTGTGAAGGGGGATTGTCCGCTGTCACGGGGTCAAATCTATTACCTGCTGCGCAATCCGGTCTATCTCGGAAAAATCCGCCACAAGGATAAGATCTGGGACGGACAACATCCGGCGATCATCGATCAGGACATCTGGGACCGGGTGCAGGAAAAAATGCGACAGGCCTCCAACCGCTCGCGGGCACGCGGCGACTCCGATGCGCGCCAACACTCCACTGACCCCGGGGCCTGGCTCACCGGTCTGCTGTATGACGAAACTGGTGATCGGTTGACGCCGACCCACACCACGCGCAAAGGCCGACGGTTGCGCTACTATATCTCCAATCGACTGATCTCAGGCGGCAAGGATATCTCTGGCTGGCGACTGCCCGGCCCAGCGCTGGAAAACGCGGTCATTGATGTCATCGTCAGACATTTGCAAGACGCCGCCGCGGCGCACCAAGTACTGGCGCAGCCGGAGGCCGGGTCAGCCGAGGCAGTTCAGACTTCAGTTGCGGATTTAGTAACCCGGCTTCTAGGCCATGGCTGTCAGATCGGCGCTGCTCTTCTGGCCAAAGGCAAACTTGCACGAGGACAGATCGACCTCGAATTTAACCCCAAAACTCTGGCAAGCGCACTTGGCATCGCGGCCGATCATCTGCACCCGGATCTCACCCACGTCACCGCATCTTTCGATCTGTGCCGCCGCGGCGTCGAGGCCAAGGTCATCGCCGGAGACATGGCACCCCAACCTGATCCCCACCTCCGGTCCATGCTGATCCGCGCCCATGGCTGGGTCCGTGATCTGAAGGCCGGAGTTCAACTGATGGAGATTGCCCGCCGCGAAAGCGTCCCTGACGCCTTCATCCGCACCCGTGCTCAGCTCGCCTTTCTCTCACCAAAGATTCAAACGGCGATTCTCGACGGGAGCCAGCCGCCCGAACTCACACTCAAGCGTCTGGTCAGCGTGACCCACCCACTTGAATGGTCCGAACAGGAACGCCTGTTCGGCTT
>NZ_JBQGAB010000059.1:0-5900 GCF_056542605.1 Ruegeria sp. AB8 | reverse complement strand
GTATTGGACTGGTCACCGCGTTCGTGCCCCAGCTTATCTACACGATTTGCTCGCCTGTCATTGGAGCCTCCCAAACTGCGGTGGTCGGAAGTATCGAGTTACCCACGATGTTTGCCGTGGGTTTTCTTGCTTTTGGCGAAGCCGTCTCTTTACCTCAAGCTTTGGCATGTGCCTTAGTGCTGACCGCAATCGCGATCACAAGAAGTAGAAAGACGCGCACCGTATCTACCGTGCTCGCAAAATCACCGAGGCGGTACTAATGGGCTTATTATGGTCGTTCACTACATGTTGTCGGAACGATTAGTTGGTTACTAAAAGCGGCTATAGACTTGAGGTTATGTGCTAGAGAACCCGCCAGAGCTGCGCTTCTGCCGATCTCATTTTTTGGCAAACTTTCACCCTGTCTTTGCGCCAGACAATATCCGGCCCCCGCTCCTTCCCCCCGGTCTTGCGGGAGAAGGCCCTTCGCTTTCAGGTTCGTATCCGCGCGATGCCTTTTATCGGAGGCCAGCCGCTTCCCCGCAGGCTTCTCACCTGCCCCGCTCTGACCCCGCACGGTCTTGGCGGTCCCCGGTCCGACGAGTGTCTGAAGACGTCGGTCGGCCGGTGGGTTCCGTAGTCGCGTTTCTGCACCGGGCCAGAAGGAGCCGCGTCGGTGCGGGATGGGGTAGTCCCCGAACCATAGTTCACAATTGGAGGCCGGTCGTGAACGTACCGTGGTCACCGCTTTTTTTGATCGTTCACCAGGGAAAGCAGCAAGAATAAACCGGGCGCAACGGAGACGGGGAGACCCATCCCAACCCGGAACGTCGGATTTTACGCTCTTGCTGACTAAGTGTATTGATCTCTATTTTTTGGGGATCTTTGTGTTTCGCGCGGCCGCAAGTTGTACAAGTCGTAGCTGGTGTGACGCGCGACAGCCCTCCAATATCGAAGGCCGCTCGACACAGAACCTAGCCAAATTGTTCTCTTCCTGTTCTTTTGTTTATGTGCAACCTTTGAAGGGGCCGCATCGTCTCAACCAGCGCTTTCTGAGCAATCAGTACTGCCTTGATGAACGTAAGCTTTTGGACGAGCGGCCTGACCCTGAAGTGTGCCAAACGGAGAATAAGATGAACGCTAACTTGGACGGTGGCCTGAGCGATCATGGCAACGTTGAAGATGGTGATGGTGACTATTCCGTCTATCCGCACATGGATGGGATCAAGTGTTCCATGTCATGGAAGCTCGGCAGTTATGGCGAACGCGGTGCTCTCTCTGATGACATGATCGAGAGCTTGGCTGAACGGTTTGACTTGCCAACTAAGCTCGTACGCGAACTCTCTGTGCTTCTTGGGAATTGCCTCAACAATGATGAAGACATCGCAATCAACCTGACCGAGGTCCGGCGCTCGCAAGCGATTGAACGAGGTCAAAAGCACCTCAAGACACTCCTGCGGGAAGCCAAACGGGGCACAATTACTGCACAAGAACTCCGGAACGCATTGGGCTCGCTTTCGACTTATTTCGCATCGACGCCAGAAGATGCAGACCTACTTCCACAGCTCCTCAAAAAGCTTGAGACCGCAAAAACGCTTGCTCAGGACGTGATGGATGACATTCGACGCATCATCGAGACACCCGGCGCGGTTGCAGAGATGTCGCCACGAGACAAGCGGTTCTCGCGCGACAAACGCCGTCAGTACATCGTCGAGAGTTGCTGCTATACCTGGAAAGATGCCGGTCGCCCCCTGACCTATACGACATATTCAGACGGTCGCCCCGGAGGACAACGGCAAGGCCCGCTCGTAAACTTTATCCAGGCTGCCGTGAGGATCATAACCGAACCGGAGCAAATCCTGAGCGGTGAGACGATCCGCGTGGATATTGACTATTTTCGCGACAAGTTTGAGCGCGAAGAGAAGGAGCGTTGGGCCCCGCCGGAATCGGGCAATCAATACACTTAGAATGAGCAAGCCCGCGTTGTCATGGTCATGGCATGACACGCGTTCCTGCCATACCCCCTTCAGACAACCACGCGCACCGGCAGGTTGAGACAGCGATTGACCAGTTGGTCCGATTGTTGGCTGCCCAGACAGTACGGGAACTGGGCCGGAACGCCTCTGACCAAAAGGAGGCGCATCAGGATGCCACAGATCAAAGCAAAGAATAAACAAATCCGCAAACTTCTGTCGGTGAAAGACGTCGCTGAACTGGACAATTGCTCGGAGAAGACGGTGCGCCGTGCGATTGCGGCAGGCTTGCTTGAGGTCATCCGGGTCGGCCCCGGCGGACGCCTCATCCGCATTGATCCGGCAGCTCATGCCGCCTACCGGCAGGCACAGTGCTGGTAGGTAATCGTGACCATTAATGTCCATTAATGTCAAAGTGTTACGGGCACTTCGGGAAGAGGGCATCCCCGTAAGTTGCGAACTTTCTGTGCTACGCTTTTCCCGAATCGGACCTCCTGTCCACACCCGTCCCCCCGAGACCTGACATGTCCAAAGGAACGTAAACCCGATGACTAGCCAGAGCCCCGTTCCATTGACATTGGCCTTCGTCAAAGCCGACACACCGATGTTCGCCGAGCTCATCGACCAACTGCGCTCCGACAGCTCTCTGTCGGACGGACGCCGCCGCGACATGATCTCCGGTCTGCGCCGCGTGGCCAAAGCCCTTGGGCTGCCGCCAGAGGATGTGCCCTGCGACAGTCGCTGGTTGCAGCCCCGTTTGTCCAAAGTCACACCCGCAGCACTCGGTCTTACAGCGAAGAGTTGGCAAAACGCGGTGAGTGATGCGCGTGCCGCCCTCGCGCATTTCGGGCTGGTGGAACGGCGCTTCAACCGGATCGATGATCTGTCTCCCGATTGGCAAGCGCTCTGGGCGAATGTACTGGCGTCCGGCGACAAGACATTGCAACCTGCACTCTGCCGCTTCGTGCATTTTCTGAACCGGCAAGGCGTCAAACCCGCCACTGTGCGCAAAGAGCATGGCGCGGCCTATCGAGAAGCCCTTGCGCATAACGAGATCAGCAAATCACCGGATGTCGCGTATCGGGCTGCGGTCAACGGCTGGAACCTGGCGGTCCGACGTATTTCTGAATGGCCCAAGGCCATCCTGCCTCTGGAAACGCGCCAGAAGGTCATCACCTTTCCCGTGACAGCATTTCCTACGCCGTTCCAAAGCGAGCTTGCAAAATTGATGCACCGTCTTGCAACTCCGGACCCGCTGGCAGATGACGGTCAGAACAGGGTACTCCGACCCGCGACCCTGTCCCAATACCAAAGACAGTTGGTTCGGTTTGCCTCCGAACTCGTTCACTCTGGTATCCCGATCGCGGAGATTGGCGGATTGGACGTCCTGATCAATCCGGTGATGGCTGAACAGGGTTTGCGCCAGATGTTATCGCGCACCAACAACCAGACCACAAAGATGATCAGTGAGATCGCCGCGCTGCTCCGCAACCTGGCCCGGATACTTTATGCACCCGATGACGCTCGCGATGCACTGGCCGGGCTTGCCACGCGCCTGGCGGTCAAACCTCAGAATGGCATGACCCAAAAGAACCGAAGCAGACTTCGAGTGTTGCAAGAGGATCGGCATCAACAGCGCCTGCTGCTCCTGCCTGAACGGATTTTCGCGCGACCACGCGGCACGTCCAAACCGTATGGCTGGGCTCTGGCGCGCGAAGATGCACTCGCCATCGCCATCTTGCTGGTCTGCCCGGTTCGCGTGAAGAACCTGGCTGGCATCCACCTGGAACGCCACCTGCACCGTCCTGGTGATGGCCGAGCCTACCTGGTTCTGGAAGACGGCGAGACCAAAAATGAGCGCCCTGTCGAGTTCGAGATCCCGCGTGATGTATTGCGCATGATCGACGTGCATCTCAAATCTCGCTGTCCGGAACTCTGCCCCGCGGGAACGCCTTGGCTGTTTCCCCGGAGGGATGGTCAGCATTCGGTTGATCCTGGCGTTCTGTCTGCGCGCGTCTCCAAACGGATCCGGAAGGAAACGGGGTTGGAGATGAATGCCCACCTGTTTCGGCATTTTGCGGTGATGAACTGGCTCGACGCCAATCCCGGCGGCTATGAGGTCGCGCGCCGGTTGCTCGGACATTCGGAGGTCAGCCACACGATCAACATGTATTCCGGTCTTGAGGCACGGTCGGCAACACGCGCCTTTGCTGACCTGATAGACGCCAAGAAAGGGCGTCGCTTATGAGCCTTGTTCTGCCTCTGTCTGATTGGCCCGTGCAAGACCGGGAGATGTGGCTCAACCTTCAGATAGAAGGTGGCCCACTCGACGATTGCGGCGCGCTGTCACATCTACGCGCGACCTCGTTGAAGACGTTAGAACTGCGCTATGCCCGATGGCTGCAATGGCTGATTACCAGCGATGCGAAGGCGATCACACTGCCTCCGGCTCGACGCGCGACTCTGCCGCGCATGTCCGCTTGGCTTCGGGACCTCTCACACACCCGGCCAATGACCCGGTTGATGTTCATTGACGGCGTTTTGTGTATCCTCTCCGCGGCTGACCCGACACAGGACTGGTCCGCTCAGCGGAGATTGAAAGCGGGATTGAAGCGCACCGCAGGACGGGGTGATCGGGATCGCAAACTTGGGCGTGTGTTGTCCAGCGAGGTTCTATTCAAGGCGGGAATGTCTCTGGCGACGGATCATGCAGAAGCAGCACCAACACCGCTGCGCCGTATGATGTGCCTGCGGGATGGCACCATGATTGCCATGCTGGCCTTGATGCCGATGCGGCGACGCGCCTTTGCAGGCCTTCGGATTGGCATATCCTTGCATGTCACAGCAAACACCATGACCGTCGCGCTCCCGGGGGATCTGACCAAATCAGGGCAGCCCTGGGAGGCTGACGTTCCTAGATGCGTTGAGCCGCTCTTGCGTCGTTATGTCAACGAAGCCCGTCCCTTTTTTATGGAGCGTGGCCAACAACAACACGATGTCTTGTGGGTCGGCAGGACAGGCGCACCATTAAAGCAAGATGCGCTGAGCCCCCGGATCGCGGAGCAGACCCTGAAGCTGACGGGTCGCCGCATCCCACCGCATTTCTTCCGGGATGCCGCCGCAACGACATTGGCGCGCTCCTCTCCGGAACACGCAAAGCTGATCCGACCAATTTTGGCTCATACGAGCTTCGGAACGGCAGAGCATCACTACATTCACGCCCAAACCATTGAAGCAGGCCGCGACTACGCGGATCTGATCAACCAGAAGAAAAAGGTCTGTCGATGACCCGAGTCGCAATCTATGCCCGTTTCTCCAGCCAGATGCAGCGAGACGCATCCATCGAAGACCAGATGCGACTGTGCCGGGAGCGGGCAGAACGCGAGGGCTGGACTGTTGTTGACGCCTATTCGGATCGAGCGGTCTCTGGCGCGTCCATGTTGCGTCCCGGGCTGCAAGCGCTGTTCAATGCAACCCAGGAAGGACGAGTTGATCTGATCTTGGCAGAGGCGCTGGATCGGTTGAGCCGGGACCAGGCAGACATCGCTGCGATATTCAAACGCCTGAGCTTTGCAGGGGTCGGCATCATGACTCTGACCGAAGGCGAGATCAGTGAGTTGCATGTGGGTCTCAAGGGGACCATGAACCAACTGTTCCTCAAAGATCTGGCCGACAAAACCCGGCGCGGTCTGCGCGGGCGGGTGGAGCTTGGACGCTCCGGTGGCGGCAGCAGCTATGGCTACGACGTCGTCCGGCGTCTCGGGCCGGACGGCCAACCCGTCACAGGAGAACGAATGATCAACGCAGCAGAATCTGAGATTGTCCGGCGGGTGCTTCAAGAGTTCTCAGAGGGGCATTGACGCCGATTGGTTCCGGGAAGCGTTGAAAGACAAAGAGATACGCGCCTGCATCCCTGGCCGGAAGCAGCGCAAGAAACCGGTTAAGTAC
>NZ_JBQGAB010000058.1:2500-6222 GCF_056542605.1 Ruegeria sp. AB8 | reverse complement strand
TGGTTGCGGGAGTAGGATTTGAACCTACGACCTTCAGGTTATGAGCCTGACGAGCTACCGGGCTGCTCCATCCCGCGTCAGTGTCAGATTTTTGTCATCGTCAGAGAGAAGGGGGATTTTGCTAGGTTTGGCGGTGACCTACTCTCCCGGGGCTTAAGCCCAAGTACCATTGGCGCGGCAGTGCTTAACTTCCGGGTTCGGGATGGGACCGGGTGTTTCACTTGCGCTATGACCACCAAACCGAGGAAAATCCCCGTCGCTCTTTTTGCGAAGCAAAAAGGCGACGCGCAGGAGGCAGCGTATTCGCGAAGCGGATGCGCGTTCCTGCACGGTTTTTATGTCAATCAACATCGCGGCTAGGCGCTGCGAAGTTATCCATGTTTACTGAGGTGTATGTTTTTGATTTTGTCTTTCCATTACTGGATCAAATCAAGCCTATCGGGCGATTAGTACCGGTCAACTGAACGCATTACTGCGCTTACATCTCCGGCCTATTGACGTGGTGGTCTTCCACGGCCCTCAGGGAGACCTTGTTTTGAGGGGGGCTTCCCGCTTAGATGCCTTCAGCGGTTATCCTGTCCGATCATAGCTACCCAGCACTGCCGTTGGCACGACAACTGGTCCACCAGTGGATCGTTCACCCCGGTCCTCTCGTACTAGGGGCAACTCCTCTCAAGTCTCCTACACCCACGGCAGATAGGGACCGAACTGTCTCACGACGTTCTAAACCCAGCTCACGTACCTCTTTAAACGGCGAACAGCCGTACCCTTGGGACCTGCTCCAGCCCCAGGATGAGATGAGCCGACATCGAGGTGCCAAACACTGCCGTCGATATGGACTCTTGGGCAGTATCAGCCTGTTATCCCCGGCGTACCTTTTATCCGTTGAGCGATGGCCCTTCCACTCGGGACCACCGGATCACTATGGCCGTCTTTCGACTCTGCTCGACTTGTCAGTCTCGCAGTCAGGCTGGCTTCTGCCATTGCACTCAACGAGCGATTTCCGACCGCTCTGAGCCAACCTTCGCGCGCCTCCGTTACGCTTTAGGAGGCGACCGCCCCAGTCAAACTACCCGCCACGCAGGGTCCCGGATCCGGATAACGGACCGCGGTTAGACATCAAGAGTGCGAAGGGTGGTATCTCAAGGGAGGCTCCACAGGTACTTGCGTTCCTGCTTCAAAGCCTACCACCTATCCTGCACATCACAATCCTGATGCCAGTGCGAAGCTGTAGTAAAGGTGCACGGGGTCTTTCCGTCTAACCGCGGGAAGCCTGCATCTTGACAGGCAATTCAATTTCGCTGAGTCGATGTTGGAGACAGCGGGGAAGTCGTTACGCCATTCGTGCAGGTCGGAACTTACCCGACAAGGAATTTCGCTACCTTAGGACCGTTATAGTTACGGCCGCCGTTTACCTGGGCTTCAATTCAAGGCTCTCACCTCTCCTTTTAACCTTCAGGCACCGGGCAGGCGTCAGACCCTATACGTCGTCTTGCGACTTCGCAGAGCCCTGTGTTTTTAATAAACAGTCGCCACCCCCTGGTTTGTGCCCCCAGCCCCTAGTTGCCTAGGAACCGGGCCTCCTTCTCGCGAACTTACGGAGGTATTTTGCCGAGTTCCTTCAACATCGTTCTCTCAAGCGCCTTGGTATGCTCTACCAGTCCACCTGTGTCGGTTTAGGGTACGGTCTGATGGAGGGCTATTTCCAGGAACCACTCAGCAGCCCAATCAATCCGATAAGATTGAACTACACCTGTGATCCGTCACATCCTCCTGGCCTAGGAATATTAACCTAGTTCCCATCGCCTACGCCTTTCGGCCTCGGCTTAGGGGCCGGCTTACCCTGCTCAGATTAGCTTTAAGCAGGAACCCTTGGACTTTCGGCGAGAGTGTCTCTCACACTCTTTGTCGCTACTCATGTCATCATTCTCACTAGTGATCTCTCCACCGGATCCCTCACAGGCCGGCTTCATCGAAAGAACTCGATCCGTCATTACACCCGCTGATATTTCACAGGTGGATGCAAATACGGATGAGTTCTATGTCACACTACGCTCTGCTACCATGCCTTACGGCATCCTAAGCTTCGGCTCATGGCTTGAGCCCCGTTACATCTTCGCCGCAGGACAACTTATTTAGACCAGTGAGCTGTTACGCTATCTTTAAAGGATGGCTGCTTCTAAGCCAACCTCCTGGTTGTTTTGGTCGTCCCACCTGCTTTCCCACTTAGCCATGAATTGGGGGCCTTAGCTGTAGGTCAGGGTTGTTTCCCTCTCCACTACGGACGTTAGCATCCGCAGTGTGTCTGCCATCTAGTACTCCCGGGTATTCGGAGTTTGGTTAGGATCAGTAAGCCTGTGGGGCCCCATTACCCATCCAGTGCTCTACCCCCCGGGGTATTCGGATGACGCTCTACCTAAATAGATTTCGCAGAGAACCAGCTATCTCCGAGTTTGATTGGCCTTTCACCCCTAGGCACAGCTCATCCCGATCCTTTTCAACGGATGTGGGTTCGGTCCTCCAGTAAGTGTTACCTTACCTTCAACCTGGCCATGCCTAGATCACTCGGTTTCGGGTCTGATCCCACGAACTCATTCGCCCTATTAAGACTCGCTTTCGCTACGCCTACACCTAACGGCTTAAGCTTGCTCGTGAGACCAAGTCGATGACCCATTATACAAAAGGTACGCCGTCAGCTCGCAAGGAGCCTCCGACTGATTGTAGGCGTTCGGTTTCAGGTACTGTTTCACTCCCCTCGTCGGGGTGCTTTTCACCTTTCCCTCACGGTACTGGTTCGCTATCGGTCAGCAAGGAGTACTTAGCCTTCGAAGGTGGTCCTCCGATCTTCAGACAGAATTTCACGTGTTCCGCCCTACTTAATACGTCCGTCAAAGCTTCGAATACGGGGCTGTCACCCGCTATGGCCATGCTTCCCAACATGTTCTTCTCACTTATCCGGCTCGGCTGGTCCCCGTTCGCTCGCCGCTACTAGGGGAGTATCAATTGATTTCCTTTCCTCCGGGTACTTAGATGTTTCAGTTCCCCGGGTTTGCTCTTAAAACCCTATGTATTCAGGTCTTAAGTACCTGTTTAAACCCCATATTGAGTATCTATCTCACAACTAGGTTGTGAGGGGATAACAATATGAAGCTTTCAGGTGGGTTGCCCCATTCAGAGATCCATGGATCAAAGCTTATTCTCAGCTCCCCATGGCTTATCGCAGAGTATCACGTCTTTCATCGCCTCTTGCTGCCAAGGCATTCACCAAACGCCCTTCTCGCGCTTGATTTGATCCAGAAAAAGAAAGACACGACCTTGGTCGTCCTACCGCCTATTCGGCTACTTGAGGACATGAACTCTTCCGGCCTTCGGCCTTCACAGTTCGGGGGTCGGATCAATCGAGACCGCCCAGCTGGTAACTAAAGGCAGTCATTCTTCTGAACCAAAAACATACATTTCCCGCCCCCGCCACTTGGACGAGGACAATTGAGCAACCCCATATGGTCTCTCAGCCGTGCAGCTGATCAACGCAGGTCGCTCGGGTTAGTATATTTGACTTGGACAACTCTGTTCTTTTCGATCGCGATACGCATGCCAGGCCGGCTAGACCCAGACCGCGCCGCTCATCCGAAGATGAGAACGACCGAGATCAGCGCCACACTCGGCGCGATCAAACAGTGTTGATTGATTTCTCTCTATACGATGTCAATTGATGTGTCCGT
>NZ_JBQGAB010000057.1:0-6990 GCF_056542605.1 Ruegeria sp. AB8 | reverse complement strand
CTCATCTCCACTCCTTGGCGGTTACGATGAGCCAGAAACCCTCTCTTATCAAATCTACTTAAACTGTCCCATTGGTGCTGACGTCAGACAGGGCCTTCAGGCGTGACTAAAACCATCCGATGACCGGTTTGGGCCCGTATATGCCGAATGCTGCGCAACGATCAAATGGCCGAAAGGCTCGCATTGCGGACATTGGCATATGAAACTGGCAAAACAACAACTGAGTCAGCTTATGAAACCCAAGTATGGCAAACGCAAATATCTTGAGTGACGGTAAATCTACTAAAATACTACCCGACAGAATTTGTTATACGGCGTTTCGTCATTCTGTTTCGGAATTTGCCAAACGAAATTTTTGCGGAGACTGGCCTGTCCAACGCCGAAAGGATCTGGAAAAGCTCGTAGCATCCGCATAGCCCAGTTGAGCCGAAATCTCCTCGACTGATTGACTAGTTTCCAGCAACTTCTTTTGGGCATATTGGCTTTTGAGATGGTCCAACTCCTTACGCATCGAAGTACCCTCGGCCGATAGAAGCCTGTTAAGCGTACGAGGCGCGTAACCGCAGATTTCAGCTGCATCTTCGGCCGATATTGGGCTCTGTCCGACAAGGGGTTCCAGAGCTTGTCGAACCGAGTCCACAATTCCGCGTTTTGGGGGAGGATTTGCCGCCCGGTTTGAAAGCCGCTCAAGAAAAACGGGCCTGTCAAACTGTTGCCTCAACCACAAGCCAGGAAACATCACCTTGTAGCCCAACCGATCACCTTTGATGACCTGCACGCCCAGAAAGTGCTTTGGTAGGCACTTGGGGTCACTCACAGTCACGATGACCTCGTTTCCTTGCCACTTGTCATGCATCATTTCCCGAAGGAGCGCCAGAAGAAGGCCAACAAAGAACCCATCGATCTGCGCCGGGACAAAGGTCGGCTTGAATGACCGCTTACCAAAAACGATGGCTTTGTCGCCGTGGACTTCCAAATTTTGCCGTGTTGCGCTGGAGTGCTTAGTAGCTTCGATTGCAAAAAAGGTTAGAAAGTCACCGACGGTCTTAGCGCTTTCAGAAGCAGACAGCATCGGCTCCCATTTGGCCATGTCCATAGCCTGACCAATGGAAAACAATAGGCAGCTATTGTTCGCCGCCGCTGCCGCATCCTCAAAGAACTGGTAAAGCACAATTGCGGATACGAATGCTTCAGCATCTTCGAAGGTCGCTCGGTTTAGCCCGACACCATCCAGAAGTTCGTCAGTCGGCAGGCCAAGCTTGTCGAAGGCGTTGACGATTGGTGCGCCGGTTCGAACGCGGATCAAAGGCAGCGTCGACATTCTACTCTTGGACAATTTGACCATGACGTCATTGAAGCCCCTCCAAAACCAAAGGTATATCCCCAAGTCATTCTACCTGACATTTTTCGCCAACAAAACTCTGCTGTGGCCAAAATTGGCAGGACGTGTGGCGCGGGCCCCGGCTACGCTCCCCAAAAGCGCCGGGCGGGGCGCTGTGCATAAGTCCATGACTATAAAAAGCTTTCCAGATCTCGAAACATGCTATGGTAACTTTATCGAGAATTTCTGGACGCCAATAGAGTTTTGGTCTTGGTCACAAACTGATTAGGGACGGCCAAAAATGTCAGAACTTTTTAGAATAAATTGGGCTGGCTTTGATGCCCCAACTGGCTTGAAAGTTGCCCTTGGATTGCTCGTGGTTCTGCTGCTGGCCGCGGTTACTAATCAGCCGTGGATGGCAACCGGACTTGTGATGTTGTTTGGCTGGATTACTGATTTGCCAGGCGCCCTGAAACAACGCGTTGTCGGAATTATTGCGTTCGGACTTGGCGCCTTAGTGCTAACTATCCTGTTTGGCGTCTTTGGAACCGGCATGTGGTCCGTCACCTTGTTGACGTTTCTCGCCGGTTTACTCGGTAGTTTTCTATTGGCCAAGGGAATGCGCCCGTATCTCATCGGATATGTAGTCATCTGTTGGGCAATTTACGGTCCCGCTATGATCGACGGCACAAGTCTTTCGAACGTTCTGATAGCAATAGTAGTTGGATCTTGTGTTTTGGTTGCCTTGATCTGGGCAGGAGAACGTGTCTTCCCCTCCGACGGCAGCCAAGAGCCCGCCGAAGAAAAGTCACCGTTCTCACTGCAATATGTGTGCGTATTTGCCGTAACGATTGCATTCGTACTAGGCGCTACGACATTTGCTGGATACCGTCACCTGGCCGTCAATCCGACGGTTATTGCCGGTGCCGCATTCTTTGTCATAGGGTTCGATGCCCGCCAATCGTGGATCGCAGGGTTGGGAAGATTGGTGGGTGTCGTTGCTGGCGGATTCATCGGTTTCTACCTGGCTAATTTGATTGGTGCCGGGCTGTTGCTGGACTCGCTGACTATAGCGATGGCTTTTCTGACGTTCGCCACGATGAGCATGCATTCGGGTGCATTGATGTTCTTTCTAGTGATGATGGGCGCGGTCGGATGGGTGCAACTTGAACCTGAGCTTCAGAACGTAATCGCGGCCGAGACTTTCCTTGGCGAAGCGTTGGGCATCGCAGTTGCGATGGTGACTGTTGTTTTCCTTCAATGGGCACAGCAGCAATTTGGAAAAGCCATGGCATCGCCAGTCGGAAGCAAAGACGAAATTTAGAGTAAATCAGGAGGTAAGAAAATGAGTTCGGACGGAATTATTCCAAGCCAAGGGACACCTGATTGGCGTGTTAATAAGCGAGGCTCCTATGACACGGATCTATACGCGGAAACTGTAGGATATGAGGACGATGACGACGTCACCTGGTGGGAAGGCAGGAACGTTGGCGGCGTCACAATCGGATTGATTCAGTTTCGGGGAAACCTGCCTATGATGCCCGGCAACATGGGGAACGCCTCCACCTTCAATTTTCCGATGCTTTATCGCGAAATGATCTGTGACAACATCGCCGACATCGCCGCCGAGGAGCCTACACAGAACTTTACAGAAGCTGCCGTCGATGCCGCCAAGTGGCTGGAGCTACAAGGTGTTCGTGCGATCATCGGCAATTGCGGTTTCTGGGGAACATACCAAAAAGTGGTGCAGGAACATCTTGAGATACCCTTCTTTTCTTCCAGTCTGCTGCAACTCCCCGCAATGGTGGCAAGCATGCCCGCAGACAAGAAAGTCGGGGTAATCACCGCTAACGGTCCCTTGCTAAAGAAATGTGCGGCGGTCGAAAACTGTGGCCTCAGTAAGGAACTCAAGGAATCCAAGCTGGTAATCGAAAGCGTACAGGGCGAGATCTTTGCCAACGCCTTGCAAATGACCGGTCGCTACAACCCTGCGGCGGTGACAGCAGAGATCGTGGCAACGGCTCGTGAGATTGTAGCCAACAATGACATCGGTGCGATCCTATTGGAGTGCACTGAGTTACCACCAGCTGCTCACGCCGTACAAAAAGCGGTCAAACTTCCCGTTTGGGATTACACAACGTTGACGAACTGGGTCTATCTGGGCGCATTGCGACGGCCATTTGTCGGGCATATGTAAACCGATTTTTGACAGGGCCGACACTGTCGGCCCTACCTTAGTTCAGCATAGGATCAAAAAATGCCTTTCCCATCGTCGCTTCGAGAACAGGCTCTTGTACCAGCCCTTTCCAGTTTTCTGTTATTTCTTGGAGACGCGGTCTTGGCCGAAAGCACGTCAGGAACACAGCCGCCTGTTGTAAGTGCACTTGATGTTGAAGGGATATTGGACCGAAACGCAGCCCCAAAAGAAAGTACCTTTGATTTTCCAGGCATAGATCGAGCCCTTGAGCCCTGGTTTGCATACAAAGAGCGCGTCTATGAGAGAACCGGATTGAGGTTTGGGTTCGACTACCAGTTAGTCGCCCAAAAGGGGAACAACTCGGTTGGCGACGACTCGGCAGTGGGTGGTTTTGCTCGATTCTTCGGCACTTGGGAGTTAACCGGCCGGGATACAAATAGAAACGGTTCACTTGTATTTCACATGCAAAACCGACACCGCATCGGAAGCGGCATTGCCCCAGAAGAACTAGGTCCTAACTTTGGCTACGCAGGTATCACGGCACCTGATTTCAGCAACCAGGGTTTTGGTGTGACGGAACTGTATTGGCGGCAACGGTGGCAGGGTGAACGTACAGTGGAATTGAGGGCCGGACGGCTTAATGCTTTTGGCTACTTCAACGTAACCCCGGCATCTGATTCCAATACGTCGTTCATGAACAGCACGATCATCCTCAGCAATACAGTGTCTTACCCGGCTGCTGGTAGTCTTGGCGTTGCAGCATTCGTTGGTTTGCCAAACAATTACTATGTCATCGGAACGATTAACGACGCCAACGGCTCGTACGACGAATACGGATTTGACAGCCTCGGTGAAGGCGACTTTTTCAAGGGTGTGGAATTTGGTTGGTCCAATCGCGGTGTTTCCGACGATACGTTCCGTTTCGACAATGTTCATATAGCATTATGGCATCGCGACGCGGTCGACAAACCCGACGCCCAATCCGGTTGGGGCGCTTCGGCCGCTGGTTTTTTTTGGGACGATGAAAGGCGTATCGGAACATTTGGTCGCTTAGGATGGGCCAGCGATGGAGCCGATACTTTAAACGAAAAAGCCGCTGCCGTGGGGGTCTTTGGAAACTTCTTCAAAGGCGATTTCGTGGGGCTGGGAGCAAGCTGGAGCCAGGCCTTCAATTCAGACGAAGATCAGATTTCTCTGGAAGGGTTTTATCGCTGGCAACTCGCGCAGAATGCGGCTCTCACATTCAGCGTGCAACATGTCGAGAACCCGGCGTTCAACGACATAGATGACGAAGTTACTGTGCTTGGATTGCGGACCCGGTTCACCTTCTAGAAGCTGAATTGGGTCTCATTGAAGGTTGCGTTCGATGAACAACAATACAGCCGCCCACCTTTATACCGATATAACGTTGCCGACGTTTGACATAGTTACAACCGGCATCATTCTCTTTGCGGCACTGCCTCTAGCGGCGGTTCTCGGGTTTTGGTTCGGAGCCGTAGTCCGGCAAAACCTAATACGAAAGAAAGGTAACGTTGACCCAGTTATTGGCGAAGCTTCATTTGGCGCTCTACTTGCGGTTCTTGGTCTGATTTTAGCCTTCACCTATGGGCATTCATTGGCTCAAGCAGATGAAAATGAAGCGGCACTTGTAGAAGAAGCCGCCGCCCTTGGAACAGTTTTCAATCGCGCAGACTTTCTTCTGGAGCCTGGGCGAACAGAACTTCAATCTGCAATTCTGGAATACACCAAATCGCGAATCCCACCCCAAAACTACTCGCTGAACACGCTGGACAACGTCCACAGGTTTCTCGATACCAGTCTTAAAAAACAAGCAGTACTTTGGCCGCTGATGATGGAAAATCTCGGGGATGATACTCCAATCGCTCAAAAAGTTTTTGTTGCCAGCGCTATGAGTGACGCACTTGATGCCCACCTGCATCGGGTAAAAACGCTTTCGCTACCCGTCTCCAATTCGGCACAGGCAATGATGCTCCTCGCCGCAATCGTAACTCTATTCTTGTTAGGTAACCGAGCCGGAATAATTGGTCGACGTCTTACCTGGCGCATTTTTGTATTATCGGCGTATTTGTCGGCTTTGATGTTGGCAATCGTTGATACGCAACGTGGAGAAGAAGGCTTTCTTCGAATTGACGACAGCACTCTGAAAGCAACAGTTTGGGAAATGGAACAGGCGCTGAAAGATCGCGTATGAATCCCAAATTCGCCAGCTCCTGAAAACCTGCATCTTGGGAAAAGGAAAACCTCTTAAAGGTGCGCAAGCATCTGTCTCCTACATTACTCCTTGGAATGGGAGACAGCGATGCGTTCAAAACTAACGTTGGGGTGTTCACAGCGAAAGTTCACATTGTTGCGTCGAGCGGACATCGACTGGCTAAGTACGCGCCCGTTTGGGACCAACCTGACCAGCCTGTGCTATCGATCTTTTTACGAACTCCGACATTCCCAAGAGGTTTCCCCACTTGAAGGTGCAGTTCCTCCGCCGGTCACATTCCAGGTCGACTACCTAGACTTTTCTCAAGGAGCCTCGAAAGCTTCATCATAAGGAAGGGGTCATTCAAATCAGGTATCGGCTCTGCTGAAAAAGAACTAAAATCCGCCGCCATTGCTCTCAGGTCATCGATCATTGGCTTTGCACTCCTAGCAGCCGCTGACATCTGCCTCACGGTTAAGCCTCCCTGATATCCTCTAATAAACGCACTATTGCGTCTGTATTGGCTTTGATGGTGTGGTTGTCTTCGATGATCGCTTGCTGGTTCAGTATCAGTGTTTCGATGAGATCCCGTATCGGTTTGTCGTCCGGTGACAGGCCTGGATCTAGAAGAGCTTCGATCAACGACTTCATTTTTCGTTGCCCTTGAACCAGCTCCATCAAAACCTCCCCCGCTTCTGGGTTGTTCCGTGAAGGTGTCAACGTTTTCTGATTTCCTTTTTCCATGTTCTATCTCCTTAAGAGTCAGTTCTACAAACGCTTCGACCTCCGAAGCTGCAATCTTCAAAATCCTGTTTGCATTGCAGACAACTTGACCGTCTTGTTTGACAAGCAGTCGGGACCGGCGACTGCCTTGTTCAATTTCCAGGCTGTCGTTCCGGGACAGAAGGTTTGCAAACGCAGCGATTTGCTCTTCAGGTGGCAATGCCGCTACCTCATTGAGTTCTGAAGTAAATTCAATGATGTCAAATCCAACGCGGTTTGCCTTCTGGTGCTGCTTGTTACCAACGGCTGCCTTCGCTTTGACGTTCACCAGGCGCGCAATCTGTTCCGCGTGTCTCGTCAGCCCCCGTTCAATAAAGCGTTCATGGACAAAGTCACTGTGCTTTCCTGCCGTAATTTGATGGCCCAGTTCGATTTCAAGAAACCTACTTGTCTGACGTCAGCACCAATGGGACAGTTTAAGTAGATTTGATAAGAGAGGGTTTCTGGCTCATCGTAACCGCCAAGGAGTGGAGATGA
>NZ_JBQGAB010000056.1:0-7209 GCF_056542605.1 Ruegeria sp. AB8 | reverse complement strand
CCGGTTAAGTACGACAAGCGTCGTTACAAACGGCGCAACCGGATCGAGATCATGTTCGGCAGGTTGAAGGATTGGCGGCGTGTGGCAACCCACTACGACAGGTGCCCGAAGGTCTTCCTGTCAGCAATCGCCCTTGCAGCACTCGTTATCTATTGGCTATGAGTCCTGACCCTAATCACCATCCATATATGCAGTTTTTCAAGCGATATTCGCCGCTCGACCCTCCGACATTTCAGCCATTTCGACGGCCTTGTCTATCAAGAACAACGCCTCCATCTTGGTTTTGGCTTTAAGCATAACTTCTTCGCTAACTTGGAAGCCAATTGGCCGACCTGAAGTGGTGTCACCGGAAATTTCTTTAAATGCCTCGGGAAGCGGAGCTCCTAACTGGTCCACGCTCAAATTAATTTGATTGTCGTAGATCACCAAGAACACGCCATTTCCCCAATAGGTCGCCACTTTACGCCCTTCCTGACTAGCTGACAGAACCGCTGTACCAGCTAAAGTCATGGCACTACGGAATTCACTGACCGTGCTCGTCTCATAGATTTGTTCGGCGCCTATGCATTTCACCGCCACAAGCTTTGCAGCCATGGAGTGCATCGTTGAAAGCTGAATTACGTAGTTCTCAAATTCAGCTAACCCAATGAAACCGGGCAAATCTCCGAAACATTGCGGATCAATTAAGCGAACGTCCGGACTATTGCCAAAACACAACTCAAAATCCGCTTCAGCTTCCAGCACTTCGATTGCGGCTCTTCGTTCCGCTGCCATTCTATAGGCGTCAGACAACCTCTGCTTCAGGTCAGAGAACTCAAAAGGCTTTGTAACGTAGTCCGTTGCCCCAACTCCGAATGCTTCGTCGATGTACTCTTTTTGCACCATGGCGGTCACCATGATAATGGGCGTGTACTTGTATTCTGGTAATTTTCGCACTTCTTCGCAAAGAGTTATGCCGTTCATTTGCGGCATCTGCACATCCAGTAGCAAGCAGTCGAACGCTTCGTTAGGTCGTGACAGTATTTCAATGGCCTCTGGCCCACTTCTGGCGGTGACGACGTCTTTATAACCGAACGCGTCTAGAACTCTATCTAGCAATTCCAGGATGCTAGGATCGTCGTCTACAGCAAGTATACGCATAACTTTTCACCAACCTTTTACGCCTCGCCAACCGTTGGGCATTGCAGACTTCGGGCAACGGTCGGCTGGCGCATGATACACTCAGGGTGTTCTCATCCTCTCTTACGAAGGCGGCAAAACGGTGACATAAGGTGGGCTTCCTTATGTCTGTGCTTTTTTTTTACCTTGTACAATTCTTCCCGTGCGAGAGCGCATACTGAAAAGCGAATCCCTCCAATTATTGATGCCATTTTAACTTTGCTTCTATCAACCGTCACGACTGCCTCGAAATACTATCGGATAGCGAAACCGCGCCTGATCCATCGAAAATTTGAAGGGATACATAAGAGAATCTATATTTTTCAAAGTGTTGCCAGACATGGGGAAATAATTGGAACCTGCGGAAAAAAATAGAAGCCAAGAACTTTCTAAAGTTTTTGGTCAGGCAGCGAAGGTAACCAAAGGAAGGGAGGAGATTTAGACACACCTATCCATCTATTCGGGCAACTACCGCATAGGGTTGTGGACTTGCTGAATTGAATCTTGCCATAAGTGTGTCGGAAATATGAGTAAAATATGGACCAACCACTCAGGTATAAGCAGACATACCCGGTCCCGGAGGGGCTTCCGGAACTGACACCTGCTAACGGCACTTCAGGCGCACCAAATACTTTGGCGCGACTAGAAATTTTTGCTGTCAATAGCAAGCCGCCAATGCCACGTGGCAACATTGGCCATATTCGCGCGACTACACTTAATTTTCGCAATATTTACGAGCATGGCACCCTTCTGGCAAAATACCTTGAAACCAGAAAATCAATTTTCATTGACCAGTTAAAGTGGCAAGTTGGTGAAGCTGACGGGATGGAATTTGACCAATACGACACACCAGCCTGTCGATGGGTTGTGTTGCATGAATTCGGTGAGGTCTTAGGAGGTGTGCGACTTCTGCCCACGACTGCAGAGTGCGGGGTATATAGTTATATGCTGCGCGACGCGCAAAGAGGTATCCTTAAAGGAATACCATCTGACGTTCTATTTATTGACGCCCCGGTAAAGCGCTCTGTTTGGGAAGCATCCCGTTTCTTCGTGGCAAAGGATGTTGCATCGTCACGCAGGCTTCCGGTTCAACAGGAGTTGTTTCACCAGATGACTACTGTCGCGATGGAAGGTGGTGCAACAAGCATCCTGGGCATCGTCCCCTCAGTCTGGGCACGGTGGTCACGGCGACTGGGCATCAATGCCTCGCCTGTCGGCGCAAAGTTTTCCATCGATGGCACCATCAGTCAGTCGGTTTTATTCAACATTCACAAGTAAATGGAACACCTCACCCACTAGATTGTCTTATTTACTCTTGGACGCCCGACGCATATTTCATTGCAACTAAGGTTGATTTTAAGACTATTGGGAAAACTCGGCTGTATTGCATTTTCGTGGGGTTTCCAGAGTCGATGCTTAGACTTCTAACCGTTGTTCAATTCCGTAGTTTTGCGATCGTATACTGCCATTTGGCGCCAACAGATTGCCGAAATAATAACGTTACGAGAAAGCGACGCTAGTTCACAACAATAACTGGCAATTCGTTGTTGAGGCCGTTGGCGCCAAATAAAGGTCAAGAAAAAGCCCCTTTCTACGAAGACTTTCTCCATTTTTGCCGCTGTTTCGACCCACTCTCCTCATAAGTTTACCCCGTTATGAGGATATCGACGGTTCACCAGTTATGAGACATTCCACATTTGGCAGTGATCGGTTCCAAAGAAATTTAGAGCATCGAGCACAAGGAAAGACCGCACTTACTGTACTGGCGGTTGATGATGATCCTGACATTTTGAAATTGCTCCAGTCAGCACTTCCTGAACTCGAAAACTGCAATGTGGCTGCTGCCAGTTCAGCTGATGAAGCGCTTGGGATGATAGAAGCAGCAGGATCCCCGTTCGACTGTCTGCTTGTTGACATTCAGATGCCTGGAACCTCGGGGATAGAGTTGCTTTCACAAATCCGAAACCTGCCGGATAATCTGGAAACACCTGTCATAATGCTGACTGCACTGGATGACAGGCAGAACATCGAGAAGGCATTTTTAGAAGGCGCGTTTGATTATGTAACTAAACCCTTCGACTTCTTTGAATTGCGCAGCCGTATGAACGCTGCTCACCTTCTGATGATGGAGAGAAAGAAAACCCAATCCTCATCGGCGTCGATAGAAAATCTTCGCAGTGAATTGGATTTCAACCAGAAATTCAATTTCAAGGATCCTTTGTCTATCGATGAGCAAGAACAATGCTTGGGGTATGTCGAATTCGACAACTATGTCGAGCAGCTTTCACGGAGGCGTCGATTTGACACCTGGGTCACCGCAATCAAATTTCGTGACGCCGAGTATCACTTTGATCTGAAGAATTTTGGTGATTTTCGGCGATCTGTTTCCGACATTGGATTCTGCATTGAAAGAACGACGCAGGCTGCTGGAGGAATCTATTCTTATCGCGGGAGTGGCGCATTTCTCATTGTTACACATGGGCGGGAATGCACCCAGAATATTCCGACCGAAGCTTTCCTAAACCAAGAACTAGGGACTGTTCTCAGCAACCGCTGCGCATCTGTCCATCTTAAAGTGGTGAAAGGTACACCGGTATCGCTTCGTTCTTTTTCGAAGGTTGGAGCATTCGCCTCTTTGGACATGGCTATCAAAAACGTGAATCATCGTGAGGCCAATCTCAGAAAGGGCCTGGTTACAACCTCTTCCACATTTTCAGAGCCCACACCGCATCGCAAAGAAATGGTCAACGATAGACTGTTTGATGTAGTCTTGCGTGAGCTGTACGGCGATAACACTTACCTCACTCGCCGGTAGTAAGCTAATTCTATCGCCAGGCCTGACGTCGATCAAAGGTCAGGCACTGGAGTTTAGATATCAACTTTATTCGCGAACCCGTTCGGCGTTGAGGATGAGTGGGCCACTGGTACGCATGGTGAATGTCAAAACTGGTTCCGGTAATTCAGACTCTGTAATCGAAAAATTTATTCGACGGAGCACCGAAGCCATAAGTACCATGATTTCAGTTTCAGCGTACTGAGCACCAATGCAGATTCTGGGACCATCTCCAAATGGAATGTACTGACCTCGAGGTAGTGTAGATCCCAAGAACCGTTCCGGTCGATAGTGGTCAGGAGCATCCCATAGTTTTTCGTTTCTGTGCAAAGAGTAAACTGGGAAGAACAGCGCGTCACCATTTGCAATCTTTACCCCTTTGATTTCAAGGTCGGCAGATGCGTCTCTAGCAAAGAACGCGGCTGAAGGGTAAAGCCGCAGCGTCTCTTTTACATGGGCGCGCAGGAGTGGCATTGCTTCCAGGTCAGAAAACTCCATTGGACCTTTTGGGCGAACCGACCGAATTTCTTGTCTAACCTTCGCCTGCATATCTTGGTGCAACGCCAGCAGATAATACCCCCAGGCCAGAGCGTTGGCGGAAGTTTCATGGCCAGCGACGACAAAGGTTAAAAGGTTGTCAACGGTTGTCGCTTCATCCTCGAAATCTGTTTTCAACGCCTCAATCATAAAATCAAGGAAGTCCTGTGGCTCGCTGCGGCTTTCGGCGCGACGCTGATCAATGACCTCTCTGGCGAGGTTCCGCATATTGGTGACCGGGGCCAGGCTGCGTAGCCAATTCTTGCGCGGCACCCACTTTGGCAAACCCATTAAATCGAAAAGAGACAAATCAGAAATGTACTCAAAATACTTGATCAGCCCCATGCGTATCTGCTCTGAACTGACTTTCTTGTTACCCGAAAAAATTACCCTAGAAATATTCGTCAACGTTGATGCAGGCGCAATTTGTGCAATATCTACAGGGCCTTCGTGTTCCGCCAATGAATCTGCAATCTCGACACCAGTCTCTGCAAAATGCCGGGCAAGAACCGGGAGGTTCCTGGCGGCGAATAGTGGAGAATACCTACGCCGCTGCTGACGCCATTTTTCCCCTTCAGAGAGTATCAACCCGTTGCCTACAGCCGATCCAATAATGTCTTTAGTGAACTTGGCTTTGGGAAACGAACGGCCCCGCCCGACAAGTAACTCGGTTATTATTTCAGGATCGCAGATATAGTGTATGTTCAAAGGCCCACGAACATAAGTTTCACGCAGAGTTTCGGCCGGGATGACTTCAAACATGTTTCGACCAGCGGACCTTGCAAACTGAAGCAGTGTCACCGGCTTTTTTGCAAGCCTAGCCGAAACAGGAGCTACAGCACCCTGCCCCAACTTCGTAAACTCAACTGCAGTCAAACCCCAACCCTTTAAGATTTTCTTCTTCTTTCTGGCACATTAAGAAAAAAAAAACGCACTTAGCAACGAGATCGTCAATTTTGGGGGGCCCACACGGCATTTGCGCAACAAAAATTTTTCAACCTCTCACACCAGAACCTTGCGTGAAACGCCAACAATCACGGTGGCCTTCAAAGGATTAGCGCCAAACTGTGAACCCAATTCAGACCAACTAAGTCCTCATTGTGCCGCTAATGGTACTGTCCAAGCGCTAAAAACGAAGACATCTAGATGACAGCCATCGACGCCAATCTGCCGGACCGGGACTCTGGTGAAACGGAAAACCGGCTTCTGCAAAACATCATAGATTATACTGCCATGAGCTTTGCGCTTCTGTGGCAGCGGCAGGCTATTTATCTGGCCACGACCATTTTGACCGCGTTCTTCTTCGATCCCATTAACGCCATGCTGTTCTATGGGACAATTCTCATTTGCGAAGCGCAAGATTTATTGCTGGCCAAACGCGTACCGCGCTTAAAGCCAGATCAGCACAAAGCAATTGGTATGATGGTTGTTTGGATTCTGTTGAACACGACCCTCAGCTCAACTGCAATCTGCCTGTATGCTGTTTCAGTTGCTTTCGCACAGCCCGCCGGTGGTCACTTTACTCCAATGTTCTTCTTGTTTGCTGCGGCGTTGTTTGCAGCAATGAACAACCATCAGTTTCTGTGGGCAATGATTGTCCGTCTGACCATGTACGGCGTATCGTTCATGTTGATTGTCGTCAAGGATATCTGGACCGAACGCCCCGAGCTTTCATCTGAACTCTGGCTGCACTTCTTCACCGTTATCTTTGTAATGTACTTTCTGATTGACTGTTCGATGGTGTTTCTGAAGCTCTACCGCAGGAATTTGGAACAACTCAAAAAGCTCAAAGCGGAGCACGAAAGAACAAAAGCGGCCTACATTGCGAAAACTCAGTTCATATCGACAGTTAGCCATGAACTGCGTACGCCTCTCACTTCGATCAAGGGATCACTTGACCTAATCAACACAGGCGCATTGGGTGAAGCTCCAGATTCAATGCAAAGCCTCATTCATTTAGCGGGTAAAAACTGCGAACGGCTCGCATCCCTAATTAATGATGTGCTGGACATTCAAAAAATGGAAGCGGGCGAGATGAACTACCGTGAAGGAACTGTTGATGTACATGCGCTGATTCAGGAAGCGATTGCCTGTAACATGGGATACACCAGTGCTCACAACGTAGAAATTGTAGAAGACTTAAGGGGAAACAATGATCTGTACGTTAGAGGTGATGCTTCCCGCCTTCTTCAGGTGTTGGCCAACATTATCTCCAACGCAGCTAAATTCTCCCTTGATGGAGGCGAGATAACCGTCGGATGCGAGAAAGTCGGCGGGAATATTCGCCTCTTCGTCAAAGACCATGGCATCGGGATACCTGAGGGGTTCCATGACAAAGTTTTCGATCGCTTTTCCCAGATAGACTCCTCCGATGAACGTCACGCAGGCGGTACCGGACTCGGGATGCACATTTCAAAGGAAATTGTTGAGCATTTTGGCGGAACAATAGACTACAGAAGCAAACTTGGTGAAGGCACAGAGTTCTTTGTTATGTTTCCCGCGATAAGCGGGCACGAGATAGGTTCCGCCGGAGCCGAGCACACCTCACTAACCTGCGCAGTGCAATCCAAGCAACTTTAGCCGAATCCCACTAGGGTCAGGACTCATAACCAATAAATGACGGTTGCGGCGAGGGCGATGGCGGAGAGGAAGACCTTCGGGCATCTGTCGTATCTGGTCGC
>NZ_JBQGAB010000055.1:0-7240 GCF_056542605.1 Ruegeria sp. AB8 | reverse complement strand
CTCAGCATTGGGTTGGAAAAGTCCGGTCGCATTCGAACGGAAAGTGGCCTAAACGAGCACTTGGGGCGGCACAAAAATGGGACAGGTCCACATTGTGCATTCTTCCAGCGGCAAAAAATACGTTTCCACATGTTGCATGCTTGCTATGACTGGCCGCTGGTCTACAGCGGTGTCGTCAATCAGGAATGCCTGCGGCTGCTAGCATTTTATAGTAGGCGTCATAGATTTCTGGTTTTGCGATAGAGATACGAGCGCGCATATGCCGGAACATTGAAACGCTAAAATCGGGTTCCCGCGACATGTGAATACGTGCGAGTTCTCTAGCTCGGCTCTCATTGCCGAGAGCCATTTCCGCCACAAGTTCGTTCAGGCGAAAAACTGTCACAGTATTATGAAATGCACGCATTTTTTGGGCGGTTTCTCTTAGATCGGGCCAGTTCCCTTCCGCGATTTGCGACAGGCTGATACCCATGTGGACACGGTAGTTTAGTGGGTCATTCGGGTTAAGTCGGAGCGCCTCCCTGGCGTGTGCCTGTGCCGTTTGTGCTTGGCCCATCAGGCCATGCAGTACGCAACTGGATCCCCAGGCTGAAACACAATTTGGGCTTCTCTCGACGACTTGATCCACAAGCGACAAACCGTACTCTGTATCCTCCGACAGAAACGCGATTACGTAACCGGCATATGCTTGCGCCTCTAGGTCAAGATGTGATGCCGCCAGAGCCTCATGTGCTAGTTGAATTGCGTAATCAAATCGGGCCTCGTTTGGACGCGTATCCGGGTTCCATAGCAAAGTGCGGATCCAGCCTCGAAGAGCGCTTGCCAATGGGTACTCACTTGAGAGTGAAAGAGCTTTTGACAAATGGTCGTCTGCTTCAGTGAAATTGAACCTGTAGATCAAGGACTGCGCACGTAGGAAGTGATCATAGGCTCCAAGGGTGTCAGGGCGCTTGTGAGCAGCACGGTCTATTTCAGCTTGTCGGATACCTGGCGCAATCGAAGCAACGACAGCCTCGGTAATCTGGTCCTGAAGCTCAAAAACATCATCGAGCTTGCCATCGTATCGATCCGCCCAAACATGAGACCCGGTTTCCGCATCAATCAGCTGACCCGTGACACGCAACCGGTCACCAGCGCCGCGAACGGACCCTTCCAATATATAGCGGACACCAAGCTCTCGGCCGATACGACGCACATCAACCGAAAGCCCTTTGTAAGAAAAAGAGGAATTTCGGGCGACCACGAATATCCAAGGCACTCTGGATAAGCTGGTGATTATATCTTCGGCTATACCTTCTGCGAAGTAATCCTGTTCAGCGTCAGGCGAAAGATTGTCAAACGCCAAAACGGCCACCGATGGCTTGTCTGGGCGAGATTGAATTATCGGGGATTCAGTAGCAAATGCTGTTCGCACGGAGTAAGCAGTTACAGGGCGTGTGATATTCTTCAGATATTGCGGCCCCAATTCGGTGAATGATACATCCACCTTACCCACAAGGTCTTCGTAAACCCGACCTGAAACGATGATCCCTCCGGGAGGAGCAAGACCTTCCAGCCGGGCCGCGATGTTGACGCCGTCACCAAGAACATCACCGTCGTCATCAAAAACATCGCCTGCGTGAATTCCCATACGGAATTGCATTTCCGGACTTTGCCCGCGCGCCCCGTTCCGCTCAGCCATCTGACGTTGCATCGTTTCCGCACATGCTAGCGCATCTACAACCGAGGAAAACTCTGCAAGAAAACCGTCACCGGTTCTTTTGAATAGGCGTCCGCCATTCAGGCCAACATGCGGCTCCAGCGCCCTAAAGTGGCCCCTATATGTGTGCAATGCGGCTTCCTCGTTAGCACTGACAAGCGCGCTATAGCCAACAACATCAGCCACGAGTATGGCAGCCAAGTACCGCTCCAAACAAAATCCTCCCGCGTATCCATTGTGAAGGAGTGTCAAAGGGATATTAGGGGTTTCGCGCATAAATCGCGATCAATATTCAATGAACATCAGTGACCGAATAACGACACGCAAGCTTTTTGCTTTTGGGTAAATTAGGCAGAAGCGGACCTCGAAAAACCGAACTTTGTAATTTCGACTTTACACCGCAGCACAGGCACTGGAGCAAGGTGCCGCGTATGACTGCCTTGAGGGCAAAACGAGCTTCTAGCCGCGAATGCAAGGTTTTGGCTTGGCACTTTGAAAGGCCTTCCTACTCGGGTGCCATCAAAATTCTAGGTTCAGCGCCGCGTGCTTGCTATCGTTTCATTAAGGTTCCATTGGCGGAAATCAGAATGACGATACGGGCGTCTTCAAGAAAGGCATTCGAGTACAGAACACGTCTCACCGACAATCGGATTTGGGACATGTTCGCGCTGCGCCAAGGAGATGTGATTGTTGCAACACCGCCAAAGTGCGGAACAACATGGACGCAAGCCCTTGTGCTGTCGCTCTTGTTTGAAAAGCCAGGTATGGACAAGGTCATGGATGACCTGTCGGTTTGGCTCGACCCTGCGTTTCGAGATCAACTCCCCATAGCTCGAATGTTCGAAGCTCAAAGCCACAGAAGATGCATCAAGACCCATACGCCTTTTGACGGCATTCCTTTCGATCCAGATTGCACCTACATCGCGGTGTTCAGACACCCAATCGACGCACATTTTTCGATGCGCCGACATGTGGCAAACCTGAAGGAAGACCTGATCCAAGACAGGTTCCCGGATGAGCCGACAGCTTCATTCGCCCTTTTTCTTGGTGAGACCGTTCGAGAGGAGATGGCCGATGGGATCACCCTTGAGGCCATCGTTCATCACTTCAAGTCCTTCAAGTCAAACATCCAACATCCCAACATACACATTTTCCATTACGCCGATATGCGGCGCGATTTGCTCTCTCATACTAGAAAGCTCGCTTCCGTACTTAGTTTGAAAATTGGCGATGAAATGCTGGCCGCAATTGCGGAAAGTATGCAGTTCGAGAACATGCAAGCCAATGCACGCGCGAGTGCTAAGGAAGAAACACAACGGTCCACAACCTTCAAAGACCCGTCAGCCTTCTTCGATAGCGCAAGCAGTCGCAAGTGGGAAGGCAAGCTTTCAGACGAAGACCTTCTTGCATTTCACAAACGTCTTGCAGAGTTGCTTCCGGAAGCCGACGCGCGATGGCTTCAGTCTGGCGGAGAGCTTCCTGCTTAGGACCTCGCTTTCTTAGTAAAGATTGCCGCTTCGGGACCGTCTCGGCCATCTGAGACTTTTTGCCGGATGACCCGTAACCACGATGAGCGGTCATTCATGCCCGCGAACGCGGCCAGGGTTTGCCCTAACCAACAACAGCCGTTCGCCGCGGTTTCGCCAGATGACTCAAATGCGGACGAAGCGGACCTTGCAAAGTTTGGTGGTCGAGACCGACTTTGGGCATGGTTTATGGTAAGATCCATGCAAGTGCTGCGAGGGAGAGTACCATGATCGACGCTGAACAGCGATTGGTAGACCACAACATCATTTTACCTGCGCCGCTGAAATTGCCTGTTGGTATGGTGTTGCCATTTCCGTGGATTAACGTTCGGGGCGACCGGGCGTTCGTATCTGGTCATGGACCACAAGAAATAGACGGTACTCCGGCCGCGCCATTTGGAGCAGTCGGAGAAAATGTGTCTGTGGAAGAGGGCTACGCCTCAGCACGCAAAGTCGGGCTTTCTATTCTCGGCAGTCTAAAGCGCGAACTTGGCAGTCTAAACCGAATAACGGGGTGGTGCCGAGTTCACGGGATGATAAATTGCAAATCTGGCTTCAGCGATACGCCTGCGGTTCTCAACGGTTTCACGGATTTGATCATTGACGTCTTTGGAGAAGAGATTGGCCGCCATTCACGTACGGCGGTCGGGGTGGCAGGCCTACCAATCAACTTCCCAATTGAAATCGAAGCAGAGGTTATTGTCTCAACGGCCTAGAATACACGTGAATCCGGAACGACGTACCGGTCAAAGAGGAGTAGGAATGTCGCTGCGCAGGGCAGAAGCACTGTATGGAAGAAGGCATTTGGGTGAGCCAGAAAGGAGACTTCATGATTAAGTTTATGCCTAAGTTTCTGATTGTAACGGCGCTCTGTACGATCCAATACTCTCAAGTAGCACTCGCGCAAAGTCACACTCACGACGCTGAAGTCACGCCATACGCCGGTCTGCAATCCAGGACTATCAAAAGCTTATCTGAGACCGATTTAGAAGAGCTGCGGCGCGGCGGAGGTTGGGGTTTTGCTTTACCAGCGGAGCTGAATGGCAAACCAGGCCCAGCACACTTGCTCGAATTGAAAGATGAACTTGGACTCTCGAAGGATCAGCTGAGAAAAATTGAGGCGATCCATTCTGAAATGCGCGTACAGGCAATCGTCGCAGGCGAGCGGTTTATTGAGGCCGAGGCGGCGTTGAGTGAAGCGTTTGCCGGTGACCAGCTTGAATTGGCCGAGCTAAACAAACTTGTTGAAGCGGCCGAAGCTGCCAGGGCCGAGTTGCGACTGGTTCATCTGTCCCGGCACCTGCAAACAACACCACTGTTGAGCGCAGATCAAATCCAACAGTACAGCATTCTAAGAGGGTATGCGAACGACCCGTGCTCCAATGTGCCCGAAGGCCACGACCCGACCATGTGGGAAAAACACAACGATTGCAGCTGAATCCTTTTGAAATCAGCGCAAAATAATGTTGGACATGGAGCTGGGAAATCTGATTGCCCTTCATCCAATCTCTCAGCTGTGTCGAGCAAACACACTCGTCGTCCCATCCAGACCAACGAGCAAGGTTTCGTAAGGTTCTCGTTCGTCTGAAAAATCCATGCCGGGTGAACCCATCGGCATGCCTGGAACTGTTAGGCCGAGGCCTTCAGGATGTTCGGACAAAAGTCGATTTATGTCTTCTGCCGGGACATGACCTTCGACAAAATAGCCCCCAACAACTGCAGTGTGGCAACTGGAAAGCTCATCTGAGATTTTCATTTGTTCTTTAAGCGACCACAGCTGCTCCTGCCCCACGTCTAGCGTATCGGCACGAAATCCTGCGGAAATCAGGTGATCTACCCACGCGGCACAACAGCCGCAGGTTGGCGTCTTGTAGACATTGATGAGTGGGGCTTCTTGACCGACGGAAGGAGTGGCCAGCACTGCTGCTGTACCCGCTAGTAAAAATTCGCGTCGTTTCATTGGTCTCTTCTCCGCTTCCTCATGGGACTACAAAGATATTGTGCCAAGGCCAAACTTTTCAATGTTACCGGACTGAGCATCAAACGGGCAGTTTCGATACAAGATCTGAATCTCAATCCAAATAACACTGGTCCCAAACGTTTTGTGAGTTGCGTCGCGTATGGCTCAAGTTCACTCGAGCGTTCGGCAATGGACCTCGCGATCAACGTCGTGGTGAGGTCCATAGCAACCTTCTAAGCCGTGGCCATGCCAATTGCCTTGGTGGTGCCTGCCCGTGCACCCTGACAATGCAATCACTATGACCAAGAATGCCGCTCTTCGCGGGTGCTTGATCCAACAGTTCTGTTCCATGTGCAAACCAACCTAGTAGCAATCCGGCTACCTTTGCTTTGACGCAGGTCAACACCCCATTGCGGCAGCTTCCAAATAGCGGCAGTTAGTCTATCGTGAACAGCTCCTGTCTTTCAGCAACACCGCGCAATCTGTATTGCCCCAGGGAAACAAGACTTGGAATGGAGCCCACCAAGTCACCCGCCACCTTATCGGAAACCACAATGTTCTGATCAAGCGCGCTGCACATGCCTAAAATGCGCGAAGTTGTATTTACCGCTGGGCCGACCACTGTGAAATCCAAGCGAGACCTACCGCCAATATTGCCGTAAAGAACATCGCCTGCGTGCAACGAGAGAGTGAAGCCGGTCGTTGGCAAACCATCAGCTTGCCGCCGTTGGTTGAGTTCCTCAAAGGTATTTCGCAACTCCGCGGCCGCGTGAATTGCGACGCGGCGAGCGTCCGGAACTTGATTGATGTCGAAGATGGCAAGCATTCCATCTCCCATGAATTTCAGAACGTTACCGCCATTGCGTTCGACTACGTCAACAGCTTCCGCGAAGTAGTCGTTTAGCAATTCTATGATTGAGCCCCCCGGAAGCGCCTCTGACAATTTGGTAAATCCTTGCAGGTCAAAATACCAAATCACCGCTGAAATAGTTTCCGATGAACCTCGGGTGATGTCCCCGGAAAGAACGCGCCTACTGGCATCTTTGCCCAGATATGCGGCTGTAATGTCTTCAGCCATCAATCGGTTCGCCCCACATTTCAGCGTCAGGCAAAGTGGAGATATCAGTTGACGCAAACCATCAAGTTGCTCGCTTGTGAAGCCCCCGTTCGCGTCGGTTGTCAATGAGATTATGGCACCTTCATAGGCCTGCATTGGATCGACTGGCGTAGTATTGTCCTGAATAAGGAAAAACCGTTTAACAGCGAAGTAGTCAGTTGCACCGCGCGCGCGAAGTTCGTCGAAGATCGGAAAGTTGAGCGCGGGTTCTTCGACTGTCAGATCTTGTCTGATCTCTTCAACGTTGTTTGCCAAAAGATAGTAAATCGGGCTTAGAACGTATTCCTCAGGCGCATCCGTTCTTCGGACAAAGTCCTCTCGCTCATGACCCCCATCCCTATGCCAGCGGAAAGCGACTGTCCCAATCTCGGGATGATGAGCACGAACTGTGATGTTTGCTCTTTGAAGTGGAATTCCTGCTGAAACAAGACGGTTGCAGAATGCTTCAAGCCAGAGCTCCACGGGCGCATTCTCCAAGCCCTGTTGAACCAGCCAGTCGGCTATATCCTTTACGGCGGCTGTCAGTTCCCAGTTTTGGACTAAAGGAGCTGCCATGATGTCCTCTTAATGAGCTATCTGAACAATTGGCTCTTAGTCTAATTCACTTCAAGGACACATCAAATTCAATTCTCCCTCTGCGCTTGCAGCCCTAAGGTATATGCTGATCTTGTGACGTATCGCACGCACGACACCCGGGCAATGGTCGCAATTCATCAGGAATTGCTCGCGATGTGAGCTGTAGCGCGTACCGCAAGACTTTTGCGACTGAGCTCTGCGGGGTATCTGTGTGATCTGTCGGCGTTGAGGCAACCGAAATACTCAATCTTGCCACTCCAAACGATACAAGACGTGGTGACCGCGTAGACCTTTCAGAAGTCTGGGTTCTATTTCAGAAAATGAGAAATCGGTTCGTCCTCCGACCATGGCGCGAGTCGCAT
>NZ_JBQGAB010000054.1:0-7272 GCF_056542605.1 Ruegeria sp. AB8 | reverse complement strand
GTGGCAACAGCCCGTCTTCACCCAAATAGAAGCTTTCGACCGGTTCGCGTTTTTCGAAATCCCAAAAATGCAGCTCCCGCCCATATTTCAGATGGCCCACTTCTTCCAGATCGAAGCCCGGCATGAAGGTATTGGGCGCAGCCCATTCGGAACTGACCATCACGTTGTGGCGCGGTTGGTACCAGAAATCGTAGCCAAACTTGATATCGCCCATCGAGGTTTCCCAGCGACCGACGATGCTGAACTCTTTGTCGAGATGCAGATAGCCTCCAGGAGCCTCACCCTTGGCATTTCCAAGGAAGGAAATGATGATTTCCGAGCCCAAACAATGCACCGTATGCGGGCCCGATAAATCTGCCTTGGCCTTGATCTCGGCCCCGTCGATGATCTTATGCAACCGCGGCGCACGCGGGTCAGTGGCTGTATCAACGATGTGAAGGTTGTTAGAGCGTACGCCCGGCAGGATCAGGTATTTGCGGGACATCGAGCCGTCGTCGTGACAGGACGAACAGGCGTTCCACCCCATGTGGTGAAGCTCGTCCCCAATCCCCGGCATTTCCAGCCTATGGATTACCTGAGAATAGGTCGGGCTGTCAGGGTCGACATCCACTGTAGCAAGATAATCAGGTTCCTGGATCCCTGTCCCGGTGTAGATGGCGATCGTGTAGAGTAGCTTTTCTCGGGGGGCTTTGATGGCTTCTTGCGGACTCTTGAAGCCCGGTCCACAGCATTGTCCATCCATCGAGTGCTCCTCCCTTGATTCCCTAAATTGTATCGTATATCGAAAACTTAGTTATCATAAAGTGAGAAAAATGCATCTCGAACGATTAGCGCTGATTTTGGAAATCGTGGGTCAAAAAGGACGTGCGTCCGTAGCGGATATCTGTGCCCAGTCCGATATACCTAAACCGACGGCCTACAGGCTGGTTCAAGACCTTGTTTTGTCCGGCCTCCTTGAATCACCAGCCCGCGGTGAGTTCGCGATTGGGATTAGGCTAAAGCTTATCACGTTGAGCGATCACTCTGATCCCGCACTTTTGCAAGTGATTGCGCCTGTGCTCTCCGGCGCCGCGAATGAGTATGGCGCTGCGTTTTTCTTGTCTCGACTACGGGGCCATTGGGTAGAGATTATTCATGTGGAGACACCGCAGACGGGCGTGTCTTTTCTTCATCCAGGTATGGGCAAACGACCAACGCACGCGTGCTCTTGCGCCAAGGCAATCGCCGCCGTTTCGCCTGAACTGCTGTCTCAAGACCGATTGGATGGGCAGCTTAAGCAGTACACAGATCGCACGATTACAGACCCCAAGGATCTGGCCGCGGAACTCGATGCCATTCGAGCCAAAGGGTATGCCGAATGTATTGAAGAGCTCGAGCGCGGAATCAGTTCTGTCGCAACAACGCTGACTAAGACAGGTGTTGGTGCGACGCTTTCAATCGGCGCTACGGCGTCTCTTCGGGTGTTTACACCTTCGAAGCGAGAAAAGATTGGCCATACACTTACCACAATGTCACACGAACTTGCACGCGCGCTAGGATGGGGTGAAGCAGATAAAGAAAGGATACCCGCTTAGGTTCATGGGTATCGCAGTGCTGTAGGTTAACGCCATCCAGCAGGACAGGTCTGTTTTGCGACCTTCGCCGCTTTTTGGTCAATGAGGGAGACAAATATGGACGATGCAATGTTTGGTGGGTTCTTCGTGATCAACGTAAAACCAGAGTATCGGCAGCCCTTTTTGGACGCCAGCATCTTCCAAGCGCAAAATGTTGTCAGTGAAGAACCCGAAGTTTTCCAGTTTCATATTATGGCGGATGAGGCGAACCCAAATCGGTTCTATTTCTACGAAGTCTTCAGGGATGAAGCTGCGGTCCAGGATCATTGGGAATCTGAAACCTTCAATAACTGGTTAAACACTGTCCGAAAGATGCTGGATGGTGAGATCGAACTTGTTGCTAGGATGCGCTCGCTTTTTCCGACGCCAAAAGGTTTCGAGGCGCAAAAAGCAAGCCTGCTACTATGGTAAAATTGACAGCCGCTTGAGGCTATCGTCGGTGTAAGAAAATTATGGGTCTTGGTGCTGGTCCGCTTTGGGCTCGAAGCTGTCACCTGCCACTTTTTGTTGGATACGGGATATCAATGCGGAGTGGACATTGCGGCGACGGGTTCAATTCACATTGCTGACTGTTATTCCCCAATTTAGGTCCCCTCTTAGGCGGTTAAGGAAGCGGTTGGGGGCGAGACCCTCACAATCGAGACCAAATTGCCTAACAGCAAAACAAATATGGCAAAAGGCGGGGCATTCTTATCCCGGCAATGCTATGCTTAAGGGACATCGCTAAGTCTTCCATTTCATCCGACAAATGAGCCTGTACATTGAGACGATTTCTTGCATTCGCGGTGTTTTCAACTGCAAGTTCAACTAGTCCATCCAATGCTCAAAGCGTGGACCCTGATGCCTCTGAGGCCGCAGCGCGAGCGGCTTTGTCTGTCTTGAGTATCGCCGCCACCCCAAACGAGACTTTATCCTCGTTTTCTTTTCTTGATGCTTCCGGAGGTGCCAAGAGTCTACGCTCGACGCAACTGCGAGGAGGTTACAAGCCACTTGAAAACGGGCTGTATGTAGAGGGTCTTGTTGCCTATCAAAAATATAACCCGGTACTCTTCTTTCCAGAGATCGCCCCCGGCACTGAGTTGGATGTAACTTGGTCAAGCGTGGCAGCAACGGTCGGCATCGGTTGGGAATTTCCATTGGTAAACGAGTGGAAAGTTCGTCCGGTCGGACATCTTTCACTTGGCCAAGTGACTGCGGATGCTTTTCTTGGCGGCTTTCCATTGCTGCGTTCGGCATCTAGCTCCAACGATTTGATCGACGGAGACTTAAACGCATTCGGGGTTGGTGCTTCGCTTGGTATCTTCCGAGAGGCGCAATTTGGATCGTGGCAGGGGGAATACCGTATCCGTCAAACATTCTTGGATTTTAACCCGATCAACGAGCCTGAGGCTGGGAACGCAAGTGCGAGTTCAAACCAAACAACCCTGTTCTCACGTCATCGCTATCCGCTGGAAAACGTCAATCTCTTCGAACTCCCAACACAACTCGTTCTGGATGCTGGTGTTGTGCTGTATCACGGCGACAGTGCAACCGTTCTTGGCACCGATTGGCTGGCCACAGCTGGCGTAGGACTTGAGATTGATACTCGCCTGACCGGTCTGCCAGCCGTTCAAGCGGGACGTGTAATGTTAAACGGTGTAGTTGCCGAAGGATTTTCCGGTTTTTCGATAGGCTTCGGTCTGCGGTTCTAGGTCGGGGCCTGATCCTGTCACAAAAAATCGGTTTTCTGATGCTTAGCAATTATTTCACTCAAACGCGCCCAGCGATCATGTCGGCAGCTTTTTCAGCAATCATTATCACCGGCGCGTTGGGGTGTCCGGTGTTCATTTGCGGCATCACAGACGCATCGGCAACGCTCAACCCTTCAAGCCCGTGCACTTTCAAGTCAGGAGCTACGACGCAATCATCGCTTTGCCCCATCCTGCAACTGCCAACGGGATGAAAGGACGTCGACGAAATCTCACGAATGTCCGCAAGAAGTTCTTCGTCGCTCTGGGCGTCCGCCCCCGGAGATATCTCAACCGGATTGAGCTTCGAAAAGGCTTTCTGTGATACAATCTTCCGCGCTTCCTTGATGATCGAGCGCATCAGATCGACATCCGCCGGATCGCTTAGATATCCAGGATCGATAATGGGCCGATCCAATGGGTCGTTTGATGCAATAGTCACACGCCCTCGACTCCAAGGACGGGTCGGAAAACCAGAGATTGTGAAACCGTGGCGATCCGGTGGGCGGTACTCCGGGGCTCCCAAGCTTATGAAATATGGGATCATAAGAAGTTCTATGTCGGGAATATCGACATGGGGTCCGGATCTCAGAAATGCTCCAGACTCAAAGTGGTTCGTTGTCAGGGGGCCGCGCGACTCCTCCGAGTAGAGGCGCTCAACCTCTGCCGCTTGCTCTGCGCTTCGGCCATAGAAGGTCAAAGGCTGATCGATTTCCCAACGGGCGCGGTAATGGAAGTGATCCTGCAGATTTTCACCCACGCCGGGCAGGTCATGCTTCACCGGGACGCCGACATTGTTCAACAGGTCTGCTGGGCCAACTCCTGAGAGTTGCAGGATCTGTGGTGAACCTATGGCCCCCGCCGCCAAGACGGTTTCCTGTGCAGTTGCATGGTTCAGTTCTCCCTTGGCAAGATAATTCACACCGGTCACAGAATTGCCCTTAAATTGCAACGACATAACCGTCGCGCCAGTCACAACGGTCAAGTTGGGGCGCCCCATCGCCGCGGAGAGGTATGTCTGCGCGGTGCCGCCCCGCCGGTTATCCTGCAAAGTCGCGGGGAAATAACCGCAGCCGTCCAGTTCCGTGCCATTCAGATCGCCATTAAACGGAATCCCGGCCTGCTGGCAGGCTTGGATAAATGTCTCGGTCAAGGGCGACCGCTCACCTGGCTTGGTCACAGTCAGCGGGCCACCGGCTCCATGGATCGACGGATCTCCATCGATTTCCCAATTCTCAGCCTTCTTGAAATAGGGCAGCACACCGTCCCATCCCCAGCCCGTTGCGCCCATTTGGGACCACGTGTTGTAGTCTGCCGGATGCCCGCGCAGGTATATCATGTAGTTTATCGAACCAGTGCCGCCGATACATCGACCGCGCGGATAGGCGATCTGGCGTCCCGAAAGTTCGCCCTGCGGAGCTGTCCGAAAGGCCCAATCGAAACGTGTATTAGTGAGAGCGCCAAATTTTGCGGGTGTGGAAACCCGGGGGTCGTCGTTCGATCCACCGGCCTCTAATAACAAAACGGAACGCTTCACATCTTCGGTCAAACGAGCGGCGAGGACGCATCCAGCACTTCCGGCGCCAACGATAACAACGTCAAAACTATCCGTCATGACAAAACCCCAAACTACCAATCCGGAAAGAGTGGCGGACAGTCTGCCCTTTATCAAGCAACACATTTTGCGGAGGTTGGGTATGTCCGCTTTGGGCTCGAAGCAGACATTCGCTGCAACTTGCTTGAACGTCTACTTCGCGGACGAAGCCGCCATTCATTGCATTGCTTTGGTGATGCCCAGAAGCCGCTTCGCCCGCTTCAAAAGATGACAATACCTGAGCGTTGTCTTAACCTTGCTTTATGAAAGCTCGCCTGGCCGTAATCTTGATGGCCGACCTGGTCGGCTATACGTCCGCAATGGAGGCGGATCAGTCGCTCGCAATCGGGCTGGTCCACGAACTTCGGGATAAACTACTGGAACCAGAGGCTGTACAAAGAGGCGGCGAAATACTGAAGCGTATGGGCGATGGATGGATTATTGCATTTACTTCAGTATCAGCGGCAATCGAAACCGCTCAAATTGTGCAATTGGCACTGGTCGACCATAAGAAAATCAGGCTGAGGATGGCAGCGCATCTCGGTGAGATCGTTCAAGACGAGGCCGACATTTATGGCGCCGGTATAAATATCACCGCCCGCCTGCAAACCGAAGCGCCACCCGGTGGTGTGATGATCTCCGAAGACCTTAAGCGGCAGTTGGACGATAAGTTCTCGGCGGGTTTCAGCGATGCGGGTACGTTCGATTTGAAGAATCTTGCTAATCCGGTGAATGGGTTTCAATGGCGGCCCGCCACGCAGCGTGAAATTGAACTAACCGAATTGCCTTCCATTGCGGTCGAGCCGGTCACAAGTGCTCCCGAAACGAGAGAGACTCTTGAGGTTTGCGCTGACCTGCAGGAGCAGTTGGTTCACAGTCTTTCGCGCCGCACAGGTGTGCGTGTAATTGCAACAGATTCAACATCCGAGACCAAAGCAACCTACAGCCTGAGGTGCAGGTTGCGCTGCCGGGAGACTGAAGCAAGGATATCGTCCAGCCTTACTCGGTTGGGAGATGGACAGGTAACCTGGTCGCGCTTCCTAAACGGAGATTCAAAGGATTTGTTTGAACTAAGCGACCGGGCTGCAGAACAGCTGTCAGACGATTTACGTCTGCAGATCAATGCGTTTGACGGTGACCGTCTTAATGACATTCCAGACGATCAATTGAGCCCAAGTGAGTTGAGATCCCGAGCGGCAATGCTGTTTTACCGTGCCACCGTCGAGGACTATAGGCATGCGGGTAAATTGCTGGAGCGAGCGCTTCGACTTGATCCCGAGAACGGGTCCGGGCTTGCAATGTGGTGTGAAGCCAAATTGTACCCCTTAGAAGCATGCTATCGCGAGGCTGATCCTGATTTGCGAATGCGGATCATAGAGTCATCAAACAAGGCCGTACAGGCTGCGCCTCGCTCTGACTACTGCTGGTATACGCGGGCGCAGGTGCGCGCGCGCCTCGCGGGTGATCTGCATGGCGCCCGGAAGGACATTGATAGGATTTTCAGACTGAATCCCAGCTACGTTTTGGGTATGGAGGCGAGCGGTTACACCGAAGTTATTGCCGGCAACTGGGAAGCTGCTCGGAAAAGTTTAGCGAAGGCCGTGAGTCGTTCCACCGAGGATCCGTTTCTTCCGTACCGGCTTTATCCCCTTTCGATTGCCCACATGATGGCAGGTGATAAGCAACTCGCGATCGAAGCAATTTCAGACGCTACTGAAATGCGCCCCTACTGCAGACACTTTTGGTTAGTGAAGGCGTGGATACTCAGGAAGTCCGGAATGCACCCCAAAGCAGAAACTGCTGCAGAACGTGCGGAAGCGCTGTCAGAAAAAGCGGATATCCTCGCACAAAATCTTCATCTGCCTGACCCCATCAGAGAGGCTATTGGGTTGCCAGGTGAACCGATCCAAGCATAGAGGCTTAGATGGGTTACTAGAGCGTAGGCTAATAATCGAATGGAAGATATGTAAGACGTTCTCGCCTTTCGATATTCTACCACGACCCAACCTAAAGCTCGCTATCTACATTCACCGCGGGCGACGAGTTGCGTCATTTCTCAGGGTCGCTTTGGGCTCAACGCGGTCATCCGCCGTACTTGCCATTAACGACCACTTTGCGGACCAAAATGTTCGTTCGCTGCGGCTGCGCGAATGTCTGCATTGGTTGATAGAACCTATTTCGATTCTGTTATTCGAAACGTCAACTTGTATCTGCCATACGGGCGCTGCTTAGAACAGTTTGACTAATCGTCAAATTCCAAACCCTTCATTAATTCGAAGACTTGGCTACGCATCCAGGCCGCCATCGGGGCGTTGTCGAAACGCTTGTGCCAGATGCC
>NZ_JBQGAB010000053.1:0-8268 GCF_056542605.1 Ruegeria sp. AB8 | reverse complement strand
AAACTCGTCCGTTCGTTTCGTTCCCATAGTTCATCTCCTTTGCTGCAATAAATGCTATCAAAGGAGCGGCATCAAACCGCGACACGTCCAATTTGCCGCGACCTCGCGATTGAGTTGTGTTGTTCGGTTTGGGTTGAATTATACCAGTCAGAATGCACTTTTGATTGAGTTTTGATGCGTTAAAGTTGATCGTATTACGCTACGACAATCGAATTTTGAACGTGTATAGTGAACCGTGCAAACTTATGGGCAAATCGTGCAAACTTATGCGCAAATGCTGCGCAAAATTATGGGCGAAGACCCCAAGATTTTCTGAATAAAATCAATGTTAGGAATGCAGCGTTATGCGCGTCCCTACAGTAGACGCATCCGGCTTCACAGAGCTCGATGAGATCGAGTGTTTGGTTTGCTACTTCTTCAGCGGCCAGAGCCGTCGACAGGTCGATTGGAGACGCAGCCAGAACCTGTTGTGGCCATGATCGCGCAGGATGAATGGGCGCACTCCAGATGTGTGCTTGTTATCGATCACCCTCAAAACTGCGATCTCAATCGGGTAAAAGCTGTCTTGGACGGCGACGATCCTTAAGTCGCAGAATAGGGGGCTGACTGTTGGTTCCGGGAGGCCAAGGTCTTGATAGACGCTACCAGACCCTTCTGTGATTTTGTCTTTTTCGGTCACTTTGGCCACTTATTCTCTTTAATCCAGATGTCTGTCCATTCTGCGGGTCCATCAGCTGGAGCAGCGTCCACGATGTGCTCTTGTACAGTCGTCAGAAGTGCTAGCCATGCATCTGAACCTTCTTTCAGCCGTGCTTTCAGCTCATAAATCAGGTCATCAAGAGGGATCGACTCCAACGGACGTCCAAAGGTCTCCTCATCGGAAAACTCATCACTCATCGAAGGGATTCCAATCGCCTTGCTCATGACAATGCGCGCACAGGGCAGTTGCCTTATGCTTCTTCGGTACGATACCCCCGACATGACCACATCTTGCACATGTGCGCTTGCTGTCCAGTACGAGACGTTTGAGCGGGAGACCCAGGCATTGATCGTACCGACGGAAGATGATCTGGATTGAACCGTCTGAGCCCGTCGTCACATCCGAGATCTGCACTTGAATCGGAGTCTCACAGTTCGCTCGAACCAGATGCTCCGCCTCTGCGAGGAACTAGCCAAGCAAGACCAGCCTGCCAGGACCAATGCTCGGCAATAGCGATGTCGTTTCAGCGCTCACCAGGTCTGGAAAGCGATCAGCGACGTTGAGCTTAAGATCTGTCGGCCATTTCGCTTCAGCTCCTTCAAATCTGTCTTCGAGGTAGATGTTGTAGCACCAGCAGCAAAGCGTCGTCAGATACTGAACGTCGGCATCTGGCATTGTTGCGTGTGATCTTCCTACAGTGCAATTTGAAACTGGCGGTCCGTTTCGAGCAAACTCACAATGCCGGACAATACTTTTATTCTATCTTCTTCTTTCCGACAAGAATTGCATGTTCCCGCTCTATAACCTTTTCCCAATCGCCTCGCGCTTTCAGACCGGTCGAGGAGTCACCCATCAGCGAAGTAACCATCAATCTTCCACGCGCTTTCGCCTCTTCTTTCGAAAACCCGGCCTGTTCAAACATCCAGGCGGCGAACTGGAATCGTTTGCCGATGGTTCTTTGATACGCCTCTCTTACTTTCTCATCGGTATTCGCCCACACTGAGACAGCGTGATCTGGCAAGGCGGCGTTCTCTTCTATGACCTTTTTCATAAGAAGAAGAATGCGGTCTTCCGGGGGACCGCCAAATGTCTTTGCCTGTGCGATCACTTTGTCAGTCAGTTCCTGCTCCCAATATCTGAGAACCTCATCCAAAAGCTCACGGACGTTCTTGAAATGCCAGTAAAAGCTGCCGCTTGTCAGGTTCAGTCGCTTTGCCATTGGCACGACCTTTACTGCGGAAACGCCGCCCTCATTGAGTACGTTGTACGCTAGCAATATCCAGTCTTCTTTGGTCGCGGCGTTTTTTGGTGAGTTGCGAGTGATAGATTCTGACATTCAGATTACAGCATTCTTTATTTGACATGGAGCAGTCTATGGACTTACCGTAGAGATGTCTATGGTGAACGAGAGGCTCACGGTTTCGTGTTCTCTTACGAGGCTTCGCTTTGAAGGGGGGATCAATGAATAACTTAATGAAAACCGCAGCCGGTACATTGATTGCATTAGGCGTGACACTGGCTGGCACTGCCACGGCCCAAAACGCCTTGCCGACGGGTCGGAGTGCCACTGAAATCGAAAACGGTGTATATCCCGCGTCTTACTTTCCTAACACTGAAATCCTCGGCGAGGATGAAATGCGTATCACGGCATTGGGGACGGGTATGCCTAACCAAACCAAGGCAGCAGTTTCGATTTCGTTTTATGTTGAACTGGGGAATGGAGACGTTTTCCTGTTTGACGTGGGCACGGGTGCAACTGGAAACTTGTTTTCGTTGCGACCGGATTTTGCAAAAATCGACAAGGTCTTCTTCAGCCATTTGCATGTCGACCACGTTGGAGATTTCATGGGCCTCCACGTTGGGGGGTGGCTTTCAGGCAGATATACCCCGCTCCGCATCTTCGGCCCGTCCGGATCAGAAGATGAACTGGGCACTAAAGCCTATGTTGATGGCATGTCCAAAGCTTACGCCTGGGACTTGGCCACGCGAACGGGCGCGCTGCCGGATGACGGCGCCAAGCTTGAAGTCACTGAATTCGATTACATGCAGGAAAACGAGATCGTTTTTCAGGAGAACGACGTCACGATCCGGTCCTGGCCTGCTATCCACAGCTTAGATGGCTCGGTAAGTTATTCTCTGGAATGGAATGGACTGAAATACGTCTTTGGCGGAGATACTTACCCAAACAAATGGTATGTAGAATATGCCAAAGGTGCGGACATCGCTTCTCACGAGGCGTTTCTTCCACCTGATGCTTTGGCCCCGTATTTTGGCTGGGACATGAAACAGGCGACGTATGTAGCTACGCGCGTTCATACCGAACCTGCGGCGTTTGGCAAAGTCATGTCTGCGGTCGAGCCGCGTATGGCCCTCGGATATCACTCTGTTCTTTCACCAGAAAATTATCAGGCGATTTTGGAAGGCGTCCGTTCGACTTACGATGGGCCTCTGACGCTCGCGCGAGATCTACAGGTGATCAACGTGACCAAGGACCAGATCGTTGTTCGGGAAGCGAGTGTTGATGACTATGCGTTGCCACCCGCTGTGAGCGATGAGTACATCAATGCCCCGCGTTCAAAAGAAAAAGAGCCGTCCGACAAAGTCAATGCGGGAAAATGGGAGGGTTACACGCCACCGCCAATGCCGGATAACTAACCTTCAGGGGTGAACAAAATTCCGATTTGGCAGTATCTTTACCGAGTATTCCTGACGCTGAGCCTGATGGCCTCAGGTGCACAGGTCGTTTCGGCGGATGTCGTTCTGACAAACGGGTCAGAAGTTGCCCCCAATATTGCTGTCTTTCATGTCAAAGATGATGCCGTCTACGTCGACCTTGAGATCTATGTCGAAGATATTCCGTTGTTTGCGGATATGTTGCCAATAGGATGGTCATCAGATTTCGTCGGGGGTGAGCCGGAGGCTGAACAAGAAACCAATCAAGGTTATGCGCAAGCCGAAAGCCGTGCGCTTTCGATTGTTGGGAGCGACGAACGGACCCTAAACGCTGAAATCAGAAAGATAGAATACCGAACGCGCAAAGATAGGGCCTCGCCGCTTGCAGGTCAGCGCGATCCATTCTCGGGTCAAATAGTTCCCAGCCCGCCAAAAGATTCGCGTGTTCTCTTCGTCGAACTGTTCTTTCCGTTTCAAAACTCAGTTCCCAAGGAGCTGACTATAGTGCCTCCATCGCGGGATGGAGAACCACTGGTGACTATTGGGATGCAGGTTTTTGACCGTGAGGTTCCGGTCACGGATTTCAGTTTTTTGTCAAAGCCGGCAGAGTTAAAGATTCACTGGCCTGATCCGTGGGATAGCCGCTTTTCTGCTGAAAGCCTGAATCGAAAAGCTCAGGACGGGACGTCCACCTTTCTTTACATCGAACCTCGTGAAGTTCGGCATGAAACGCGGATCCGCTTGCGTGAACTGGCGCCTTGGATTGGTGAAACTTTCGAAGTGGGGCAAACGCTTTCACCACAGCGTAGCGCCTTGATCGTAAACTGGGCGGCGTCCTTTTTGGCTTCTCGTAACCCGGTGTCAATTGATGGCAAATTAGTGCAACCGTCAAACGCTACAGCAAAACTCTTGGAGCTCACATCGCAGGGTTTTCAGGTTGTCCAGCCCGGAAAGCAAGTGTCCGTGAACAATGCGTTTATCGGAGCCATCCTGTCTTTCTCTTCGTCGGACCTTCCCGATCAGGTGACGGTCACATGGGATATGTTTGACGAGGAAAATTCCCGCGTTGCGACCATTTCAAACGATATCGCCGGGCCATTCTTTGGAGCTTTGACACCAGCAGACCCTCAGTTTCATTGGCAGAACCACTTGCTCAAATACGAAAGAGCATCTGTTACTCAGATTCCAGTTGAGCAGCAGACACGGCAGAACCCGGCAATGACTTTGATCTCCGGGATGATCAGTGCCGCCTCACTTGGCTTTTTCCTGCTGAGCAAGGGCAAAGTTGCAAAGCGTGCCAGTTGCGTGACTATGATTGCCGCTGCTTCGGCAACGTTTGTATTTTCGGGATATTTGCCAGTATTACTCTGGAATAAGCCCGAGCCCCCTGAGCAGCAGGTTGCGGAAGACATACTGCGCTTGATGGTCGAAAACTTGACCACGGTGACGCTGGAAACTTCGCCGGCAGCAAGAAAGGCAGAGCTGGCCCACATTGTAACGGCAGCATCTCTTGGCGACATCGCAACAGAGGTAGAACGTGGCCTCGCAATCCGAACGCCAGGTGGCAGTCTTGCTACGGTTACTGATATAAGAGACCTGAGTTTAGAGCGCGTTGACCCGACCCTCAAACCGGGTGGATTTAGCACTCTGGCCAAATGGACAGTGAAAGCCCAAGGCGGTCATTGGGGGCACGCCCATATGCGCGCCGTTACGTTTCGGGTGCTGGCCGAGGTGATACCTGAGTCAGGGCAATGGAAGCTGGATGGATTGACTGTAATCGAGGCTCGCGATCCAAATGCATAGGTGTTTAAGACCAAAGTTTTTTGCTTTCGGAGCTCTGTTTGTCGGTGTGTTTTTGTTACTGACGCCGTCAGCCTCGGCCCATTTTCTGCTTAACCTCAACGTTCGAATTTCCCATGTCGAGCATTCCGAAGATGGTCTGCGTGTCTACATCCGTACGCCTATGCCTTATCTGGTTGCAGACAAGGTCGGTGATCAGAATGGTGATGCCTTGCCGAAAGCTGCACCATTCACGACTAATGCCATGAGCGACGATCAGTTGGTCCACTTTGTCGACTTGCAGGCTGTCATGAGCGAACCTAATGGGCTGGGGCAATTCGCTGAAGGTGGGTTGCATCTGTTGGTCGACAATCAGCGCTTAAGAGGAACTGTTAAGTCCGTTCGCTTGCATCGCGTTGGAAATGAGCCCGGATTTGCAACTTTGGCCGAGGCTCAACTGGCAGTAGACACCGAAACGGCCTTAGCGCCACCGCTTTATGTAGGTGACACGATTGTTGATCTCGTCCTGTATTATGACACTATCGGCCCGGTGCAATCGTACAGCATTGCTAGCGTGCTAGACCCCGGCTTGCCGGATCAGGACCAAACGGCCAACCTTATTCTCGACTACGCGTCAGACACACCTCAGATTTTCCGATCTCGGGGTCTGATGACTGAACCATTGGTGATTCAGAAGAAGGGGTATGGAGGATTCCTCAGCTTCGTCTGGGAAGGCATACGACATATCCTCGAAGGGTTGGATCATGTTTTGTTTGTTGTGTGTTTGGTCATTGGAGCGCAGACCCTCAGGGCGCTATTGCTGCGTGCAACCGGTTTTACCGTTGGGCATAGCGTAACGCTGTCGCTGGGGTTTTTCGGGTTTATACCATCGGGCGCGTGGTTTGTTCCTGCCGTAGAAGCCGGGATCGCGCTATCTATCATTTTTGCAGCCGTCGCAGCGTTTATGAGTTTTAAGGACAGCGCGCGCTCTGAGGTCACGATGGTGCTTCTGACAACGCTGATTGGCCTCTTGCACGGGCTTGGGTTTAGCTTTGTGTTGCACAAGATTTTGCAGGTTACATCCCCAAACATCTGGCAGAGCTTGCTTGCATTCAATCTTGGCGTCGAGCTTGGCCAGGTCGCCATTATTCTTGCGCTCTGGCCTGCCTTGATAATGTGTCGACGCGTGAACTCCAGTTTGTGGATGTCCCTACGTGTGGGCTTAGCCGGTGGATGCGCGGCTATCGCCTTCTTCTGGACCTTTCAGCGAGTTGCCGAGGTTTACTCCACGCTGGCTTAAGGTCATTGCGATGGCGCGTGCCGTGATGGCCGCCTGGGAGAAAAGCGCACATTCGGCTGTTCCGTAGCATAAGACAGATTGGGCTTATACCGGTCAGTCAGTGAATTCTGCTCAAAGTCTACTTTGCAGTCAAAGCAGCCGATAGATTCACATAGCACATTGCAGGCTAGTCTCCGCTAAGATTTAGGCGACCTGCATTAAGCCAATCTGACAACTCTGTTCTTTCGTTAGGGTCAGGTGGGCCCGCAAGAGTTGGAGGGTCAACAGGCAATGGACTCTCTGATCCAATGATCTCTCGAACACCTACGGCATCTTCCGAAACATTCCAAACAAGCATGTCCTGAGCCAAAGTGAGCGGTCCGTCATAGGTCTTTCGGATTGCAGCTATTGTTTCGGGAGCAATATCGAAATCGGCAAATGTATGGTAGGCAATCGCGTGCCGCGGCTCGATCATCGAGAATAGTTTTCCGCACGCGTCTGGTGGCGTGTGAACCACGGTTGCCACTAATCTGGCGCGTTCAGGGTCGTAGTTTTTGATATCGATGAATTGTTGGATCGTTAAGTAGCATTCGTGAATGACAAGATCCGCTTCTTTAGCGTTCTCCACGAACCACTTGTTCGGGTTGGTGTCACCTGAATAGACGAATTTTAGTCCTTTCCACTCCAAGCTGTAGGACACTGAACCGTCTATGCCGTGAATCGCGGGCCAGGATCGAATGACAACACCGTCGCTTTCATAAACTACTTGTGTCTGCGAATAGTCGAACTCAGTCACCGAAAGGTGTCCACCTGCGGAGGGCATATTCCCGCGCCGGCCTGCCACGTCCCAGGCCAACATTTTCTGGAGGCCATCCATGGCCGCAGCGGTCCCGTATTCTGGCTTTAAGCCACTTGGCCCCCAAATCTGCAGTGGAACCGTTCGGTTTGACACCCAGCCACCCACAAAAAGTGCATCGAGGTCTCCTATATGATCTACGTGCAAGTGGCTGATGAACACTTTGTCGAGATAAGTGTATGGGATTTCCAAAGCGGCTAAGTTTGCTAACGAACCGGTTCCGACATCGAAGAGAAACTTGTCGCCATTGCCAAGTTCAACCAACCACGACGCTGACGCTTGGGAATGTCGAAAATTAGGTGTTCCAGTTCCCAGCGAGATAACTCGCATCTCCGCTTCACCGAGCGGCTCTGTGTTTGGATAATAGAACTTTCTCTCTCCGGATGAACCAGCTGAAGCAGCGCCGCAGCAAATCGATGCAAATACAAAACTCAATGCCGGTAATAATCTTAGACGCACAGCTTCCTCCGACTTGCTGACGCATTCCATCGTACAACTAAATCACTTCATTCCAAAGTCGGACGTCTGCTTTGGGCTCAGCGCGGTCGCTCAGAAAAATTCAGTGAACGACCGATGTGCGGGACAAAGCAGTCTTTCGTAGAATCTCTGAAGACGAAGATGCAAATGCGTGATAGCTCCAGATTATGGCAACGACATCTGCGCGAAATCGACCATCCATCCCTTACGCATTTGCCGTTTTTGGTGTTCTTTTTGCTTCAATCTGTTTCGGCCTGGTTCCCTACTTCAGCCGCAGCCTAACCGAACAGGGAGTTGCACCGTATGCGGTCGCATTCTACCGCTACATTGTTGCGGCTATTCTTCTGCTTCCTGTTCTCATTGTACACCGAAAAGAATGGCGAGAGATCACTTGGGGTCTTTCAGCCGGAGCCGTAATGGGGATTGGTTGGATCGGATATGTAACGGCGCTGGAGAAGTTGCCCGCATCGACAGTGGGTGTGCTCTACATGACCTATCCGGTGT
>NZ_JBQGAB010000052.1:0-8384 GCF_056542605.1 Ruegeria sp. AB8 | reverse complement strand
CGACGGATGGCCGGCCGGTATGGCTATAGAAGTCGGTGAGATGGGTACGGATGCCACCAAGATCGACGAACCGATCAATCGAACGCAACAGTTGATCTTGAGGGGCTTGGTCCTCCAGCGCGAACTAATTAAACAGCGCCGCTTGGGCTTCCTGCCTTGGTCCCATCATGACTGATCCTCTCACTGCGTTAGCAGGATTGAATCCGCAACGTACAACTCTATAAAGACAGAGTTTTTCAACAAAATATGCCCAAAACTTCCGGATGCCTCGCGAGACACATATAGCGGCAAAGCACAGAAAACCGACATTGACCGCTGTCAATGCTGCCCTTGGTTGCCTTGCAGTGCTTAGTCTCTATACTGCATTCGCGGTTTCCTCGGCGCTCATTCGCTGCGACAGCACTATCAAGGCGTGCCAAAATTCGGTTCAAAAGGTTGAGCGTCAAAGCCCTTTGCTTCAGAAGTGGCCACGTTGGACGGATCTGAAGTGGCACAAAAAAACGAAGCAAGACCAGGTTAGTAAGTTTAGGCCAATTGCTTTAGCCGGGGCATCAAATCCAGGAGTTCCCTTGTGTACGGATGCTCGGGAGCTGTGAACAACGAGGCCGTCTCCTGAACCTCAAGCAGTTTTCCCTGACGCATCACGCCCACCCGGTCACACATCTGACGCACGACCGGAAGATCGTGGCTGATAAAGAGCATAGTCAAGCCGAGGTGATCCTGCAGGTCTTTGAGAATGTTCAGGATTTGTGCCTGAATGGACACATCCAGAGCGCTGGTCGGCTCATCACAGATCAGAAAACGTGGCTGAGTTGCAAGGGCGCGGGCAATACAAATGCGTTGCCGCTGCCCGCCGGAAAATTCATGTGGATACTTACGCCACGCGTCCTTGGCCAGCCCAACCCAGTCAAGCAATTCCCGCACCCGCGGTTCGATAGCGGACTTGGGCAGGATTTTGTGGTGATGGATTGGCTCGGCCACAAGGTCCCCGACCCTCATGCGTGGATTGAGGCTGGAGAAAGGATCCTGAAAGATCATTTGAATTTGGCGGCGATAGGCCTGCAGGGCGTCTGCTCCCATGGCCGTCACATCCTGACCGTCAAAGATCACGCGGCCACCGTCCACAGGATACAGCGTGCCGATCATCCGCGCGACGGTGGACTTGCCAGAGCCACTTTCACCAACAAGGCCAAATACCTCACCATCGCGAATGTCGAAACTGACCTGATCGACGGCGGTGAAGTAACGCCGCTGCGATGGCAGCAGGCCGCCCTTTTGCAGGAACGTTTTGGTGATGTTCTCGACTTCAAGCAGCTTACCGGATTTTGACAATTCGGTTTTGTCCCAATGCGCCGCCAGATCATCAATCTTGAAGGTTCTTGCCCGCTCGCCATAGCTGACCACCGGAAAGCGTTGTACCTTGGTGTGAGGTCGTGGCACCGCGGCAATAAGGGATTTGGTGTAATCATGCGTAGGCGCGCCAAGGATCTGATCGGTCGTGCCGCTTTCGACCACTTGGCCGGAATACATGACGGTCACCGTATCAGTGGTGTCGGCGATAACACCCATGTCGTGCGTCACGAGGATTACTCCAACCTGACGCTCCTTCGCCAGTTCCTTGATCAGGTCCAGTACTTGCGCCTGAACGGACACGTCCAAGGCCGTTGTGGGTTCGTCCGCGATCAGGACGCTGGGTTCGGAGCACAGGGCCAAGGCGATTACAACCCGCTGGCGCATCCCGCCGGAAAACTGGTGCGGATACTGATTGAACCGATCCGCCGGGTCGGGGATGGAGACGCGGTCCAGCAGTGCAATGGCACGCTTTTTGGCCGCTGTTGCAGACAGGCCCAGGTGCAGTTGGATCGTCTCCACCAGTTGCTGACCCACTGTGAATAGCGGATTGAGCGAGGTCAGCGGGTCCTGAAAGATCATACCGATCTCTTTGCCCCGGATCCTGCGCTTGTCCTCTGCATCCAGTTCGTCGATCCTGCGACCGTTTAGCCAGACCTCGCCCTCGGACACATGGGCCGGAGGGTCCAGCAGGCCGATCACGGCATTGCCGGTCATGGATTTACCAGCGCCGCTTTCGCCCACGACCCCCCGAATTTCACCAGGATGCAAATCATAGGTCACGTGCTCCACCGGCTTGAAAACGCCGTGGCGGGTCGGGATTTCCACTGTCAGGTTGCGGATCGAAAGAACGGGATCAGTCATTTCAGCCTCGGGTTCAGAACATCGCGCAGCCAGTCGCCCAGCAGGTTCACACTCAACGCCAGCGCCAGCAGGGTGCAGGCCGGAAAGAACAGGATCCACCACTCACCCGAGAACAGGAAACCCTGTCCGATACGGATCAGGGTACCCAGCGAGGGTTGCGTGGGCGGTGCACCAACACCAAGAAAGCTAAGCGTCGCCTCGGCAATGATCGCCAGAGCCAATGAAATTGTTGCGATCACCAATACCGGTGACAGCACATTGGGCAGGATGTGGCGCAGCATGATCGTCAGTGGGCTTTGCCCGATAATGCGCGCGGCGGCGACATAATCCTTGTTCTTCTCAACCAAAGTCGCGCCCCTGACGACACGGGCGAACTGCACCCAGTCAGACAGGCCGATGGCAAGGATCAGCACCCAGATCGCCATCTGGTCGCGATACTCAACAGGTGTGACGCCCTTTGCGATACCAAAGATCAGCATGGCCAGAAGGATCGACGGGAAGGTCAGCTGCACATCGGCCGTGCGCATGATGATCGTTTCGGTCCAGCCGCCGAAATAGCCGGACAGCAGGCCCAGAATGATCCCCAGAATCATGGCAAACAGAACCGCGGCCACCCCGACAAACAGCGAAATCCGCATCCCATACAGGATGGTCGAAAACACATCCCGCCCCTGATCGTCGGTGCCCATAAGGAAGCTTTCACCGGTAAAGGCATTCGGCTCCATCGGTGGGGTGAAGCCGTTCATCAGGTTCAGGCTGGACGGGTCAAACGGGTTCGTCGGCGCAATCAGCGGTGCCATGATCGTTGCGAGAATCAGAACCAACGCGACCGCGGCCGATACCATGGCCACAGGCGACCGGCGAAAGGCGTAGAATTGGTCGCTGTCCAGAATGCGTCTTACACGGCTCATGCGCTGACCCTCAGGCGCGGGTCGATGAATGCGTAGAGAATGTCGACCGCTAGGTTGATGGTGACAAAGATGACCGAGATCATCATCAGGTAAGCCGCCATGACAGGAATATCCACGAACTGGATTGCGTTGATGAACAGAAGGCCAAGGCCTGGCCACTGGAACACCGTCTCGGTGATGATGGCAAAGGCGATAATGGCCCCCAATTGCAGGCCGATGATGGTGATCACCGGGACCATCGTGTTTTTCAGTGCGTGGCGAAAGTTTATGGTCCGATCGCTCAGGCCACGGGCGCGGGCAAAGCGGATATAGTCCTGCCGAAGCACTTCCAACATTTCAGACCGCACCAATCGCATGATCAGAGTCATTTGGTATAAACCGAGCGTTATTGCGGGCAAAATCAATGCCTTAAGTCCACTCGTGGTCAGTAACCCGGTACTCCACCATCCCAGATCCACGACCTCTCCGCGTCCGAAACTGGGAAGCCAGCCAAGTTCGACCGAGAAGATATAAATGAGCAGGATGCCGATCAGGAAAGTGGGCAAGGACACCCCGATCAGGGAGGCCGACATGATGAAATTCGCCGCAAAGCCATCCCGCCTGATGGCGGTGAAAACGCCCAGGGCGATGCCAAGGACAATCGCGAACACCGCCGAGACGATCGCCAGTTCCAGAGTGGCTGGTGCGCGTTCAGACAAGATCTCGGCGACCGGGCGGCCCTGACGGAAGCTGACGCCAAAATTGCCCTGTGCGGCCTCTTTCAGAAACTTCACATATTGCACCGGAAACGGCTGATCGAGGCCCAACTGGCTGCGCAGACGCTCCACATCTTCCATCGTCCGTTCCTGCCCCAGCATGTTGTCGATCGGGTCGCCGACAAAGCGGAACATGGAAAAGGCAACAAGGCCTACGACAAAAAGGACCAGCGCCGACTGGGCCACACGCCTGATAATGTATGACAGCATTTAGTTGACCGTGACCCAGCGCAGAAGGAAGAAGTTATCAGGCCGTTGCGTCAACTCGATGTTGCTGCGCGCGCCCCAAACCAGCGGTTGGACGTAGAGGGGCACATAGGCCACTTCGTCCTGCAAGATACTTGCGACCTCATCAAGCATCGCCTGACGCTTGGTTTCGTCAATTTCGGACTGGATCATTGGCAGCAACTCATCCACGCGGGCGTTGGAGTAACCGCCAAAGTTCCAAGAGCCCAGCTTCTTTTCCTCATTGGGGGTCGAGGCGAGAAAACGCACCGGATGTTCGGCGTCGAAAGTCCCGGGCGACCATCCCAGCAGATACATGTCGAAATTGTCAGCCCGCAGTTCGGGCCAGTAGTTCTGAACGGGCATTGCATCGAGCGTTACATTCAATCCAACCTGCGTCAGCATGGCCGTGATCGCCTGGCAGACGGACTCGTCATTCAGATAGCGATTGTTGGAACATTTGAAGCTAACTTCGGCACCTTCAGCGCCGGCCTCAGCCAGTAGCGCCTTCGCGCCTTCGGGGTCGAAGCCATACGGGTCCGCGTTTGCAACCGAGAACCCACGCATTGCTGGGCTGACAAGTTGACTTGCCACCTCGGCGTTGCCGCGCATGATGGTTTGCAAGATGGCCGGCACGTTGACGGCCTTGGCTACGGCCTCACGAACGCGGGGGTCACGGAACAGATCAGAACCGCCTTGCCCGGCTTCGCTTGCGCCCTCCTGCTGATCAAAGCCCAGCATGATAACGCGCGCTTCGATACCCTGAATGACCTTTACGTCCGGGTTGCCTTGCAACCGGGCGACGTCCTGAATGGGGACAGGATTGATAAAGTCCACATCACCCGACAGCAATGCCGCCAGCGCTGTTGCAGGATTCTGGATGGGCACCAGCTCAGCGCGGGTCAGGTTATGCTCTGCCTCACCCCACCAACCGTCAAACGGTTCCAGAACGGTGCGCAATGCCGGCTCTCGCGCAGTGACGCGGAATGCGCCGGTGCCGTTGGCGTTCAGTGTCGCATAGTTGCCAGCCTCTTTATCGGGCAATGCGGCGTCATTCGCCTCGGCCCACCCGCTATCAAGGATCATCCAGTTGGCGATGCTGTCTGGAAAGATCGGATTGGGCGCGGTCGTCATGACATCAATGGTGTAGTCGTCGACTTTCACCACCTCGCTGACCGGAGCGAACCAGCTACGGGTATCCGAATTTTCATCCGAGGCACGCTGGTACGAGAATATCACATCATCTGCGTTGAACTCAGACCCATCATGAAACGTCACGCCTTCCCGCAGATTGAACCGCCAGCCTGCGCCGTCACCAATTGTCTCCCAGCTGGTCGCCAGCGCCGGTTCGATGGACATATCTTTGCCCCGACGGACCAGCCCTTCGTAAACATTGTTCAGAAATCCCAAAACCGGGGCGGAATTGACTGCATGCGGGTCCAGCGTTTGCGGGTCGGTCGTGACAGCAAACGTGAACTCTTCGGCTGATACGGGTAACGCAAGCGCACACATCAGCGCGGCAGTGGTCAGACGTCTCATAATAGCTCCCACTTATGTGGCGGCGGGCCCCGCATCCCGAGGCCCGCCGCTCAGCTTAGTTCAGACCGAAGTGCTTCACCATGGGTTGATCCTCGGGATCGACCTCGATGGCCAGATTTTCAGCCATGCCCCAGTTCAGCACCTGATGGTGGATTGGGATGTACAGCTGCTCATCCTGCACTACACGCCAAATGTCGGCTATGTCCTGGTCGCGGGCAACAAGGTCTGTGTTTGAGGCAAGCGATTTGATCTTGGCGTCAAGCTCATCATCGTTAAAGCCAGTGCCGTTCCAGGTACCGATGTCACTTTCACGGCCATGAACCAGGAAGTTGAAGATGTATTCCGAGTCGTATGTCGGAACGCCCCAGCCCAACATGTAGAAGTCGGTCTTTCCATCGGTAATCAGCGGGAAATGTTGCGCCTTGGGTTTGGCATCCAGATTCACGGTAATGCCAATTTGACCAAGCATCCCGACGGCCGCCTGGCAGATACCTTCGTCGTTGATGTATCGATCATTGGGGCAGTCAAGACGGATTGAGAAGCCATCAGGATAGCCCGCTTCAGCCAAAAGCGCTTTTGCTGCTTCAACATCAGTACTGCTTTCGGCGTCCATATCAGCCGTCCAGCCGTTCACGAAGGGCGGTGCAATCATCCCGGCGGGTTGCGACTGACCGCGCATGACCACCTGCTTGATGGCATCGCGGTTGATCGCCTTGGACATCGCCTGACGTACGCGCACATCTGCAAGGGGGTTCTTGCCATCGACGTTGTCGGCTTCGATGTCATTTGCACCCTGGTTCATCCCGAAAAAGATCACCCGGTTCTGCGGCGCCTGTTTGACTACAAGGCCATCCGCAGAGTTGACCCGTTCCAAGTCCTGAACCGGCATATCCTGAAGGAAATTCACCTCACCGGACAGCATAGCCGCGACGCGCGTCGCGTTATTCTGGATGGGCGTGTAGATAATCTCGCTGATTGCCATTGGGAACTGATCGCGGCCCCAATAATCTTCGTTTCGCTGCATGACGGTTTTTACGTCAGGTTCGCGGCTGACCAGCTTGTAAGGACCAGTGCCGTTCACGTTAGTAGTCGCGAAGGTGATCTCTCCGCCTTCAAAATCCTGAACATCGACCGTGTTATTCGCCTCGGTCCAATCTTTGTCCATGATGAACAGGTCGGTCAGGTTTGCAGGCAGGATCGGGTTCGGACCGTCAGTCACGATCTCGACCGTATGGTCATCGACCGCGCGCACCTCGACGATAGAGTTGATCAGTTCTTTCATATCCGAGTTCGGCTGCTTGGCGCGGTTGATGCTGAACACCACGTCGTCCGCAGTAAAATCGGCCCCATCATGAAATTTCACACCCTGGCGCAGGTTGAACACCCAGACATTAGGATCACTCTCGCTGGGGTTCCAATCGGTCGCGAGCGCGGGTTCAAAGGCACCGGTCGTGTCACGGATAATCAGCGGTTCATACATCTGATGGCGAACGGTATGCGTGGGCCCTTCGTTTTGCGAATGCGGGTCCAGCGTCAGCGCATCCCCAGAGCGCGCCCATCGCAACGTTTCCGCCTGAGCCAGCGTTGTCGAAGTCATCAGCAGCGCGAGCGCCAGCATTGGTTTTTTCATTATTTTCTCCCTTTTTGCAGTCATTTAGCTGCATTGAATTCGCGATACGATGTCGCAAATTTCTGTTAAAGTCATAGTGGGCGATAGCATACCAACTGCGCATGCATGTCAATCGTTCAACGCAGTGTCGAATTTCCACACGTTAACGACCTGAGATTCTTCGAGGGCAGCCAACCCACTAAAAAATCATCCGATCAAGTAACCACTACTCAGTCGCGACCAAAATAACCTGAAAAAATCACGCCTCCTGAACCGGGAATTGAATCCAGATAGCGCTGCGAGAAGCCGCGTTTCTCAGAAACAAACTAAATGCCCGTTTTAAAGGCGTTTGCCACTATGTCTAAACTTTTGCGAGAGCTGGCGATACATACGAGGTTTTTTGGCCGTGTTTGCACTGTGCAGCGCTCATCTGACGGGTCCAACTTGAATGTTCGTGCATCATTGGTTTTGTTGCATCCATATGGTCGGTTCAGGCGCCGGCGGACGATAGCCCAAAGAACTGTGGAGACTCTTCACGTTGTAGTGCTTCCTCCATTGTTCGATCAGGATTTGTGCTTCGCGCAGGCTGTAGAAAATTTCGCCGTTGAGCGTCTCGTTCCAGAGCCGGCCGTTAAAGTTTTCACAGCATCCGTTTCCCCACGGGCTTCCAGATTCAATGCTAGTCGCTTGGGCGCCGGCGGCGGCGATCTACTCCAGAACCGCCCGCGTGATAAATTCTAGGTCATTGTTTTGAACGTATCAAACCGGGCGGGCCATAAAGGACGGACAGATCCGTCACGGCATCGACCACCTCGGTTGAGTTCAGCGTGCGCTTCACCCTTGAGTCGAGATTCCCAACCAAAAGATGACCGTTGTTGCGAGGGCAATGGCCGAGAGTCTCCTATTCTCGACGAAGTGTATGCCCGGTTGCCTACTCCGCCTTTTTCGCCTTAGGATAAAGATGCTGTTGCAAAGAGCGTCTACCAACATGTCTGGCAGCAAGCTGCAATGGGCGCGTTCGCTACTGCTGCCTAGGGTCGGGACTCATAACCAATAAATGACGGTTGCGGCGAGGGCGATGGCGGAGAGGAAGACCTTCGGGCATCTGTCGTATCTGGTCGCCACACGCCT
>NZ_JBQGAB010000051.1:0-9487 GCF_056542605.1 Ruegeria sp. AB8 | reverse complement strand
CTGGCAAACACATCGTCTATCATATCCCCGTCTGTCCCTTCTCGCAGCGACTGGAAATCCTACTGGCGCTGCGCGGACTGACGGATGCCGTGGAATTTCGTGTCATAGACATCACCAAGCCTCGCGATCCCGAATTGCTAGCCAAGACCCGAGGTACGACAGCCTTGCCCGTGCTGCAAACCAGCGACGGCCTTATTTTGAAAGAAAGCCTCGTGATCCTGCGCTATCTTGATGAGGCGCTGCCAGGGGCACCATTGCGCCGCAGTGATCCTGCCGAGCACGCCATTGAGTCGATGCTGATCGCCCGCGAAGGACCCTTTACAATGGCAGGCTATCTCTTTGTCATGAATCAGGATCAGGCGCTCCGAGATGAGCATTTGAATAAACTCCTCGCGCTCTATCGAGACCTTGATGATTTCTTAGCTCATCATAATCCGACTGGCACATTCCTGTTCGAGGACTTCGGTTTGGCAGAGGCTGTTTTTACCCCGATGTTCAAGCGGTTTTGGTTTCTTGACTACTACGAAGGGTTCAAACTACCCGTTGGCAAAGACTATGACCGGGTACGAGCGTGGCGTGATGCATGCATGGCGCATCCAGAAACATCGCAGGTGACTGAAGAAGAGATCGTCAAACTCTACTACGACTACGCGCTCGGGGCCGGAAACGGCGCCCTACCTGACGGTCGCAGCGTTTCAAGTTTCGCCTTCGAACCGCCTTGGCAATCGAGACCCATGCCCCCAAGGGAAAAATATGCAGCGACAGCCACCGACAAAGAGCTGGGACTTGTCGCCTGACCATCGATTAAATTCACAGTACCGGACATTCATGCGCCGCGCGGCATCGGACAAAATGGGCTCGATGCTGTCATTCACGAAATCGCAACCGACGTCCGCTCTGCGGACAGAGTCGACATTCGAAGCTGCTCGTTAACGCGCATAGAAAAATCTCACCATTAGGCTAAACTCAGTCACTGAGAGGTTCTGATGGAACGACGGTTGGCCACAATCCTCGCTGCGGATGCTGTCGCATATTCAAGGCTAATGGGCGAGGACGAGGAAGCGGCTCTGGCCGAACTGACGGTCTGCCGGGAACTGATTGACGCGCAAATTTCAAGCCATGGCGGTCGGATCTTCGGTAGTGCCGGGGACAGCGTGGTGGCTGAATTTTCCAGCCCGGTCAAAGCGGTACAGGCGGCATTGGCTGCACAGGGGGATATGGCCCGGCGCGCCGCGGAAAGCCCAGGGCCCAAACGGCTGCAGTTTCGCATTGGTATTCATCTTGGTGATGTAATGGTCCGGGGTGATAACTTGCTGGGTGATGGGGTCAATGTTGCTGCGCGGCTCGAGGCCTTGGCGCCCCCCGGCGGGATCGTTGTATCGAAACCGGTTGCCGAAATGGTCATAGGAAAGCTGGATGTCGAGTTCGGGCATTCTGGCATCCACGAGTTGAAGAACATCACTCGAAGCGTGGAACTCTGGACTTGGCCAGCGGACAAGGCGGTTAAGCCGGCACCGCGGCGTGATAGTCGAAAATTGGGCGCCGTGGTTGCTGCAGCTGTTCTGGCGCTTGCAGGTTTGGCGTACCAGTTCTACCCAAAAGAAGAGGCCTATGCCCTGCCAACCGGACCAAAGGTGCTGATCCTACCCTTCGAGAATGTCGGCGGCGGTCCGCAGGACGACTATTTCAGCGATGGCCTGACCCGCGATATTAACGTGATGCTCGCCAAGTTCACTAACCTGTTCGTATTGGCGCCAGGGGCCGGCAAGGCATTCAGAGAAAATGCGGACTGCCAAGCGATCCGCGATGAGCTGGCTGTGGATTACATACTGGGTGGCACGGTGCAGCGTTCTGACGACAAGCTTCGCGTCACCACCACGTTTACCGATGCAAAAACTTGTCTGCAGCTTCAGGCTCCTGGCCCCTTTGAAAGCGACCTGAGCCTTGCGAGCGTTCTGGACGTGCAGGTGGAAGTCGCCAGCAAGATTGCCTCGCTTATCGGATCGAGCGATGCCCCATTGTTCAAGGCCGATGTTCTGAAAACGATCCGCGAAAAGGCGCCCGAAAGCCTCGATGCATATGAGTGCTTTATGACCGCACACTGGTTTTATCAGACCTTTGCACTGCCCGAGCACCGAAAGGCACGCGATTGTCTGCTGCGGACCGTGCGGGAAGAGCCAGGCTATTCATTGGGTTGGTCGCGCCTCGCGTACAACTACCTTGATTCAAAAAAGAACTCTTACGACCTTGATCCCGATTGGGCTCAGAAAAGCTTTGACGCGGCTCAACATGCCATCGAAGCAGATCCCGATAACCCAGATGCATATTACGCACTGGCAGTACGGAGCCGGTTGCTGGGTGAGAGCATGGATGTCTACCGTAAACATGCTGAGCGTGCGGTGGCACTGAACCCGAATGACTCTTGGATTCTAGCTGATCTGGGTATTTTCTTTGCCTATTCAGGTGATTTTGAAACGGGGTTGGCATGGATCGACCGGGCACGGGCGCTCAACCCAAAACTGCATTCGGGCTATACCTATGCGGCGCATCTGGATGCTATTTCTCGCGGTGATTACGAGGAAGCAATCAAAATACAGTTGGCTGCGGCGGGTAGATTGCCCATGAACAAAGCAAGTCTTGCGGCCAGCTATGCCCTAAACGGGCAGCAAATGAAGGCTGAAGAGACCGTAGAATATATCAAACAGCAGTTCCCCGAATACCAGTCAGATCCGCGTGCACCGTTTCGCGCACGTGGGATGCCCAAAGAGCTTATTGACAAAATAATGGAAGGCCTGACCCTTGCTGGCTACCCGGTGCAACCGGAAGAGGCCACCAAGTGATGATACCGCGTGATCTTCAAACCAGCTATGATTTGCGGGCTTGCCGATCCTGTACCGAACGTCTGCTTCGGGCGGGTATCGTTGAAAAACTCCAGTTTTGGCCAAAACCGGTGAAAAAATACACATTGAGAGGCGGTTGAAGTTTTGGGCCAGGGGGTCGGCCAAAGCATTGGTTCCGCTATGGGGCACTTCTGACCGCCGGAGAGGCCGTTCTCTAGTGCTGACGGCGTCCGTAGGACTGGACCGTTGACGAGTCGTTCCGGGGGCTGACGGGGGTCGCTGGTGCTGGCGGATTGGGGGGGCGGACGTTCAATCCTAGTGCTGCGAATGACTGATGGGAGCCCAATGCGGAAAGGATGTGCAATCTACCCAGACGCGGAGCACTACCTTGAGACAGGTTGCAGAATCGTACAACTGCACAGGTACGCTGCTGGCGCAAATAAGTAGGTGGGGTCTTCATATTGACGTATGTCAATACATGACAAAGTGTTTCTCATTAATCTGGTTTTCCAAATACCGAAGCTCGGAGAATGATCTAGGAGAGCCGGAAATGAAGCTTCTACCCATCGCCGCGACAATTGCCACTCTCTTGATTGCAGGATGCGAAACTCCATCTCCAAAGACAACCGATTCAATTGGAAATCAAGGAACAACGAGCCTGGTACCAACCGTTCCAGCGAATCGTTCAATGGTTGTATTTTTCCGTGGAAACGAATTTGCAGGCAGCGCAAATATCTATAGGGTCTTTGTAAACGGTAATGCTGTGGCAGACATGTCTGTTGGTACACGCCATGTGCAAGAAGTCAGCCCCGGAACGGTAAATTTGAATGCTGAGACTGTGGCGAGCGTTTTGAACGTAGGACTTGGATTGGTGATTATGGAGAAACCTCAATTACAGCTTCAGGCGAAGGCGGGTCAGCTCTATGTAATCGAAATCGATCCCGGATTTGCTGGCGGTCCTGTATTCAAACAACGCGACAGCCAAGCGCTGTCCAGCACTCAGGGATACTCACCGGCTAAAGCTCCGTCGCAGTAACTCTTTCAAACTGTCCCATTGGTGCTGACGTCAGACAAGCTTCAGCTCAGTCATCGTCGGGCCTCCACGTCCAGAGGACCGCCAACAGAACCAGCGCCGAGACAGCGGGATGAGACCGAGACACCACCCAGAGCATCGTCGTCAGGACAGCCTTGGGCGGTGGGTGCAAAAGAAAACCCCCGACGAGAACGCCGAGGGCAGACAAGTACTTCATGGATCAAACTCCTGCATTTGCTTCTTTATTTGGATGCAGGAGGTTGCTCGGTTTTTAGGGGGGGCGGACATTCAGATTTATTGCGGGAATGACCAAGTTGCGGACGAAGGAGCCATTGCCTCCAGCCGCGCGCCTTATCTGTCAGGCATCGAGAAAACCCCGGAGCGCCTGGATAAACACATCGAATGTTGGGTGGCCAGGGACAGGCAGGTGGTTCGCGCTTTCCAACACCAACAGCTCCGAGCCGGGAATGCCTGCAGCAAGTTTCTTCGCCTGCACCAAGGGATGTATTGAATCGTTACGACCTTGAATGATCAGAGTCGGGCATTCGACATTCTTCAATACATCGATGATTGATGCATTGTTGGACCGGTCGCGGTGATCGAGCATGAATTTCTGAGAGGCGCTTTCCTGCATTAGTCCCACCATTTGCCGCACGCCTTCGGCCGGACCCTCGGGAAAATAGGCCGTGAGAAAGGCAGTGGCGATCCCGCCTTTATGCTGGTCCCAACCTGCCTCCATCATAGCCTTCAAGACCTCGGGCTGGCCTTGCGCCTCACGAATCCCGCGGCCCTCTGCATACCCGCCAACCATGACAAGGTGTGTGAGCCTCTCAGGATGCGTTGCAGCGAATAGGACGGCTGGCAAACACGCACCAGATTCGCTCATGAGAGCAAATCGGTCTAACCCGGCGGCATCGGCAACGGCGACCATATCCTCGACATTCTCTTCGATGCTAAGCGCTTCATCCAACGCCTCCGACAGACCCGTTCCGGCCCAGTCCATTTGAATGAGCGTACGACCCTCTCGATAGGCATCATAGCCATCTCGCAAGATCGGTATGTGCCACGCCTTCTCCTTGCTAAGCGGCGGACCATCAAGTTGAAACAGCGGTGGACCGGAACCGGAAACAAGATAGGCCAAAGAGTGCCCGCGCTTTGAGATCGTGTATCGCACCTTGGGAGCCATTGGTTTTTCCAAATTTGGGCGGTCGGTGGCGTCGCCGCCTGTAACAACAGCAACCATTTCCAGACCTCGCCCGTGATGTGTCCGAATTACCTTCTGCTGCTTTCCGTTGTCTCCAATCGCACGGCGTGCTGCAGCGATCCGGGCGCTGACGGCACTTTCGGAAACGACGCGTCCGCCCCAGACGGCGTCAATGATCTCATCTTTGGTCACTAATCTTGAAGGGTTCTCCGCCAGAAGCCGCAGCAAATCGAAAACTTGCGGTTCGATGGCAACTTCCAGACCGGCGCATTTCAGTCGGCGGCTGGCAGTGTCGAGTTCGCAATCTCCAAAACGGTAAAACAATGAGACAAACCTTTGATCCAAGATGATCTTTGAAATTCTAGACAAATCCAAATGAATTCACAGGGATTTCTAAGGGCTGTCTTCAAGCGAAGATCTTTTACCCCTGTCACAGTGGCAACAGGAACAAGGAGAAAGACGATGAATGCCCCTTTTGATACCGCCCTGCTCAAGCATTTGCCCGATCACCTATCCCCGCTGACCGAAGCTGATCGCGCTGCCGAGAAACTATCGCGTCCCTATCGCCCAACGTTCCATGAGTTCGCGGCGCAGGTTTTCTCCGCGGTGCCACGGCATCGAAAATCTGAGTTGCCACGAACTGCGGCAACTACGCGGCTGTGAAAATCGAAAGACCAATTTGGGCTCATAGCCGACGTACGCTGCTATCTGAAGCAATGACCGTTTGGAGCAATCTGCTGCACTTTCCAAAGTCTGCTTTCCGCGCATCTCTGCCGTTCGTGGCCAGCGCAGCAATTGCCCCTACTCCAGCACCTCATTTCCGTCGCGAGCAGCCGCACGCCTTTCGGCTAGACGTTTGGCCATGTTGTACTCGTCACTGCCGCGTTCGAAGCGGCTTTCATAGAAGTCGAGCACCATTGCGTTTTCCTTGGCGGTCAGCAAACCACCAGTAGAAAGCCCTTCAATAATGCTGCGACGTTGCTGGTCCGACATTTTCCCATAGTAGATTTCCGTGATTTTTTCGTTCGTATGGCCGAGGTTTAGGGACCAGGCTTTGCGGTCTTTGGGAGAGGTGCAAAGCTCATCCCCAAGTGCCTTGAGTGTATCACGAACGGAGTGCGGTGTGCATTTGCGTCCGATCTGGGAGGTGGCGAGATCAAAGGCACAACTCACGGCTGAGGAGGATTTCATAGGGAGTACGGGGCTGATCTCTGGACCTCGTTGTTTCAGATGTGCAAGCTCAGGGAAGATAGCGTCGTCTTCGGTGAAGCCCAGTACAAATAACTCCGAAAGCCAGGATACAAGGACCTCTTGGAAGGCTTCAGTACGCGGGAAGAAAACACTGCGAAAGCTCTTCCCATTCTTCGCGCGCATTTCTAAGGCGTCCTGAACCAGCTCCCCTTTACAAAGGTCAATATGTTTCAGTCTCAGGGTAGTGAGCGCTGCGGCACGTAACCCACTGGTGTAAGCACAAGCCACCATGGCACGATCACGACGCTCTGCAATTGTGCGATCTGGCATCTTCTCCAACATCTTTTCCGCCTGCTCGATCGTCAGATAGTCGCGATCATCACGCGGCAGGGTTTTGGCGTGTACCGCCTTTGGAAGCTCCAGATAGAGCGGGATGTTTTGACTCAAACGCTTGTAGCCATCCTGAAGCCGTAGCCATTCGAAGAACTGGCGAACCTGCGAAGCGTGGTGCCGGATGGTAGAGTTACCCAAACCGCCATGCTCTTTGAGCGTTTGGCCAAGATTGACCAAATGATCACGAAAGTCTGCGGCGTCCTTTGGCGTGACCTTGTCGAAGGCTTTGCCTCCTAGGAAAACCTCCAGCATGCGGATGCTCCGCAGATGGGCGCGTTTGGTCGAAGTCTCGAAGCGCCCAGCATAGATTTGCCACTCATGCACGATCCGATCGTTTGTCGGATACCAAACCGTCTCGCGAAAGTCGGGTTTATTCCCGGTATCAGCTGGGATCTCACAATTACTTTCGTCTATCAGAGCCAGGCTGGTACCCGACATTAGGCATTTTTCTATGCTGTCGTATTCTGACACTTTCAGTAACTTTGTTACCTGGGCATCGCAGGTAGCGCAGACACCCACCGCCATGAACCTATAACTGGAGGTTGTCATCAGCGAGATCGACTGAGGAGCGGGATAACCTGCGCTGCCGCAGCTCAAACAATTGAACTCACCCTGTTTTAGTTTAGCGAGCGGTTTGCGCTTCTGGCCATTGTGGTAGCGTTGCAGCTCAGCCCCACGAAAAACAAAAGGGCGCAGATCGTCTGATTTCCGCAGGCCGGATTTCATCCAGTCGGTGATGGCATTACGGCGAACATTGTAGATTTTGCATAGTTCATCTACCGAATAGACTTGGTCCTGGCAGACCTTCACCTTGTAGTGGGCCCGTGTCATGCTTCGTGCCCTGCCTTGCGACTTTTCTTTTTGGTTTGGCGTGATGCTTCAGCCAGTTTTTTCTCAAACGCGAGCAGGCTGGATAGGCGCCAGCGACTGCTGTTTGGGGGCAGTTTGATCGGTGCAGGTAGAACACCAAGCTCCACGCGTTTCCAGACTGTTTGGCGAGCGATGCCGAAGCGTTTGGCCACTTCAACGTCTTTGAGATATCGTTCGTCTTTGCCGAGGTTTTCAGCTTCTATTGCCTCCAACGCAGCGACTTGCGCCGGAGTCAGAGAAGGCGGAGTGGAATGAAGCTGAACTTGAGCCTGAACCCCGCCTTGATTGGTGTCAGACACAGGCGGTTGCGAAACGGGAGTAGAGGGATCTGCGAAAAGATCCCCCACTGCGGCGTTGTGGTTGAATTTAGCCATCGGCACCCCCATTCAGAGATGCCCGGTTATGGGAAAGAGAAAAGCTCTGGGGCTGGTACATCAAGCGCCCTCCCGCAGGAGTTCGCGGATGTCACCAACACGCCAAGCTGTTGTGCGAGGTCCGAGGCGCACAGGCTGAGGGAAGCGCCCTGCGCGGACGCCTGCCCACCACGTCGAACGGGATACAGGTACGGGACCGTGAGGGTGCAGGATCTGCTTTTCGCGCAGCAGCGCATCGTCGGGAAGATCGTCAAATTGCATCGTAGTCCATCTATGTTTGTTACAGATGGTCCAAGGCTGACGAGGTCCGGTCTTGTGCAGCGAGTATCCACGAAGCCCGATCGTGGATCCACGATAGGAATTTTACTTTTAAAGGGTTCAGTCGCTCCAATAGTTGCTGTTGACGTGCAACTCACTGGCCTCCTTTAGAAGCCTACGAACCGTTTGCTGGTCCACCCCGCAGCCAAGTTCAGCGGCTTTGTCCGCAATCTGCTTCGGCACTTCAGAGCGTTTTTGAATGGGCGTGTAACTGTGGCCGTCCACTGCGCAAGCAATGAGGGCTTTTTGAAGCGTTGCGATCCGTGTAGTGCTTGCAGACTTTTGAGCCCGGCTATTTTCGGCGGAGGAAGAGGCCTCTAGCTTTGCGTCCAATTCAGACAGGCGCTCATCTTTCGCTCGCAGCATATCTCGAAGTTTCTCGTTCTCCTCAATGATTTCCGCATTCTCGACAACAGTATCCGGATGCTGGCTATCGTGAGGCGGCATCCCCACGGCACGCCGCCACGCTAAGGACACATAATACCCCCTTTTCGCCAGCCAAAGCAGATAGTCCTTTGCAGGCGCCTTCTCACTGATTTCCCCGATCTCTAACGCTCTTTCCAAAATCAGGAACCTGTCTTCACGCTCACGTATCGTCTCTCCGGTTTCCGGGGCGTTGCCGCGCCAGCTATCTGTGCGGAATGGCTTAAAGTTCAGCGACAAATCAATTGCCTCGCGGGCTGTCCAATAAGGTTTTCGGACCCATTGCCCAATCAGACGCCGTTCCTGTCCGGCGTAGTCGGGGGACAGAATTTCCTTCCTCCGGTGGGCAAAATGCTGACCGTCAAATGCGATCGGACCTGCCGGTGTGATGGCCAGCCACCAATCCGTATGGAACGGTAGGTTGTTGCGCTCTGCCCACCAAAGCCAAAACACAGGCGCGCCCAATCGTTCACCTGACCGCTTCGCCCTGGTTAGTAGCGCGCTATGGTCATTCAGCACCTGTGCGACTCCGGCATCATCTGGCGAAATGCCCAGTGCCAGTGGGACGGCTTCTTCGAGAGACCAACTGCTCTGATAGATCCAAACCTGCATCAAGTGTTCAGCAGGTTGTACCGGGGCCTGTTCACATTCAATCATGTCCCAGTTTTTCCTTCTTCATCTTATCAAGCTGATCTGCCCACCACTGCGTCAAATCAACTCGCTCATCCCAGTGTGCGCCGCGTGCGTATGCCCGGCGGATTTCGTTCTTTTCCACATGCGCGAGGGCTCGCTCAATGGCGTCCGGATGCCAGCGGCCGGATTCATTGGCCAATGTGGAAAA
>NZ_JBQGAB010000050.1:0-10401 GCF_056542605.1 Ruegeria sp. AB8 | reverse complement strand
GCGGCGGGTCGCGACCCGTTACGACAGATGCCCAAAGGTCTTCCTGTCAGCCATCGCGCTGGCGGCAATCGTCACTTACTGGCTATGTGTCCTGACCCTAAGCCATTACTTCGGAACTGTAGAAGAACTGATCCGTCGAATACTCTGGTTAGCTTTTTGCAAGCCGAAGATCAGTTGAGCATGGCAAAATTCAGGATATGTTTGGATTGTCCTCGGCCTGACTGAACAATCGCACGCCTCATTGTCACCACCACCTTTGCTTTACCCAAACATGTTCACCCAGCGGATCAGCATTGGCGCAAGGCAAATCAACAACAAAACGGGCATCATGCACATGGCCATAACGGCGGACATTTGCACTGGAAGGCGGTTTGCCTTTTCCTGAGCGCGTAGCTCGCGATCAAGCCTCATGTCAGTCGCAAACCTGCGCAACGATGCGGAAATGCTGGTGCCATACTGGTTGGATTGTAAAAACGCGTTGGCAAATGAACTCAACTCGTCGATTCCGACCCGGTCGGCCATGTCAAGAAAGGCGGCCTGTCGTTCCTTGCCCGCCTGCAATTCCAACTGAAGAATTGAGAACTCCTGCGAAATCTCGGGCGCCGCACTTGCCATCTCATGTGACACACGGATCATCGCTGCATCAAAACCCAGACCGGCCTCAATCGCCACCTGCAGCAGATCGAGTGCGTTTGGCAGGCTGTGTTCAATTGCCTGGCGGCGTTTCTTTATGCGATAGCGCAACCAGATTGCGGGTCCATAGAAGCCCGAGACCATTAACACCGTTACGATTTGCAATGTGTTCATCCAAGTAACACCCTGCAATATGCCGGCGATCCCCAATTGAATCTGGGTTTCTATTGGCAGCGCCATGGCTGCGACAAATGTGGCCGGCAGGACAAATCCCAAAATTACACGGCAGGTGTAGTATGTGCGAATGGCGTGCTTTCGTTGAATGCCAGCCTGTCTTAGGAGCTTGCCAATCCTGGAACGTTCGTTCTTCGACGACGGAACGAACGCCTTGAGAAGCCCGTGCGGATCGCTGTTGTCGCCTTGAATGAGGTCAAAATCCTGACCGTGCCCACTTGAAACTGACCCTCCACGCATGCGCTGTGCCGCCGTGTTGTCGGCCTCGGTTAACCCGGACAGGCCCATGACAACAAAAAACACGCTAAGGGCAATTCCGACGAGCAAAAAGAACTGCGGCGAGAGGCTTTGCTCACTCAGAAACTCTTGAATAATATCCATATCATCAGCCCTTTTTTTAGAACTTGAACTTAACCAAGCGGTTCAAGATGAGCCCCTGAGCAATTGTCAGGCCTACAATCACGCAGGCGAAATAGGGAAACAGTGGGTCATTGCGAACGTCGCCGTAGAAGGTAGGCGTGGAAATTTCGATCGATAGGTAGATAATTACCGGCAAGATCGTGAGGATTAGGCTGCTCAGACGACCTTCAGCGGAGATCGCCTTGATCTTCTTCTGCATTGTGTGCCGGTCCCTGATGGTTTGGGACAGGATGGTCAGAACCCGCGCAAGGTTGCCGCCGGTTCCATGCTGAATGCCAATACTCACGGCAAGGTACTTTGCGTCCTCGGTGCCAACGCGTTGCGCAAAGTCGTGAAAGCCAGTCGCGACATCATCGCCGTAATTGATCTGATCTTTGATGATGCCAAATTCCGTGCCGATTGGATCCGGCAAGTCCGTTGCGACGTTTCCAACCGTAACAGCAACCGGATGACCAACCTTCAATCCCCGGGCCATCAAATCCAGAGCGTCCGGCAGTTGTTTTGTCAGCTTCTTCGATCGAGCGTTCTTCATGGCGACCAGCACGATGAACGGCCCAACGAGACCGAGAACCGCGCTCAGAAGGGCTGCCAATTCCTGGACGAGAAACCGGGACGCGCCTGCGAAGGTCAACAAGGCCAAGAACACGACTGCGAGGGCAGCCCATATCGGACTGATCGTTAACCCCGCTTGAACGAGCAAACGGCGAAAACGAACTATTGGACCGGCTTTTTCCCCCGCGGCGAGCATCGCGGGATCCCGAAGGACTTGCAGTACTTGATCACTTGAGGCTCCGTCCTGAATCATCTTCATGCGCCGGTTCCTGGCTTCGCTTTGGGTTTCCCTGCGAAGCAGAAGCTGGTGCAGACCCTCGTAAACCAGCAGAATGCCAAGAAAAATCGCGATATAGATCAGAATGTTCAGTGTGTTTGGTTGCAGATCAATCATGACGTCATTGCCCCGCGAATAAACATGTCGCTATCCACATCAATGCCCGCGGCAACCAGTTGGTCGAAGCATTTTGGGCGGATGCCGGTCGGCAGGAACTCTCCCAATACATCCCCGTTTTCAGACTTGCCGCGACGTTTGAAGACAAAGATGTCCTGCATGGTGATCGTGTCGTCCTCCATGCCGGTGATTTCCGAAATGCTGACGACCCTGCGTGTACCATCGCTGAGGCGGCTCAGTTGCAACACGATTTGGATGGCCGAAGCGATTTGAGACCGGATGGTCTTGATGGGCAATTCTGCCCCCAACATAGTCACCATCTGTTCCACCCGGCTGAGCGCATCACGCGCTGAGTTTGCGTGAACGGTGGTCATCGACCCGTCATGGCCGGTGTTCATGGCCTGAAGCATGTCAAAACATTCAGCCCCACGAACTTCCCCGACAATAATGCGATCCGGCCGCATCCTGAGCGCATTGCGCACCAGATCGCGTTGAGTGATCACGCCCTGTCCCTCCGAGTTTGGGGGGCGGGTTTCCAGACGAACCACATGGCTTTGTTGCAGCTGAAGTTCGGCGGCGTCCTCGATTGTTACGATACGCTGATTGCCGTCGATAAAGGATGAAACGGCGTTCAGCATTGTTGTTTTGCCGGAACCGGTGCCACCGGAAATCAGGATGTTCAACCTTGCTTCGACCAGCGCCTCCAGAAGCTTGGCAGCTTGGCCGTTCATGCTTTCTCGCTGAACGAGCTTGTCGATCGTCAAAGGATTGCGCGAGAATTTGCGGATCGACAGCGCAGGCCCGTCCACGGAACACGGGCGAATGATTGCGTTGACACGGCTGCCGTCCTCCAGGCGCGCATCGACCCATGGCTGGGATTCATCAATGCGACGACCGACTTTGCTGACGATCTTGTCAATTATCCGAAGCAGATGGCGTTCATCGCGAAAGCGTGCCGTCGATTCTTCTAACAAACCAAAGCGTTCCACGTAGACTTGATCATATGAGTTGACCAGAATGTCGTTGACCGTCGGGTCTTCCAGAAGTGGTTCCAGCGGACCCAGCCCCATCACTTCGTGAATCAACTCGTCGACCAGTGATGTGAAAGCCTCGGACCGCAAATGAAGGTTTTCCGCCTCGATCAGGCCTGTCACCAACGATGCGATTTGACGTTTCAGCTCCGACCGCTCAACCTTGTCGATCACGGACAAGTTTAGCCGGTCAAGAAGTTCGCCGTGCAAACGGCTTTTGAGCTCCAGATGCGCTTGCAGATCAACGTCCACGGGTTCCGGAGTCACCTTGGGCCTGGGTACTTCGATTGGCTGCTCAAGGACCAAGACATTCGAATTGGATGCAGCCTTGCGTGATCTATACTCATTGAACACGGTGATCTCCTTTTAAGTCGTTTTTGTTGCCACCGGCCGAACGTCTTCAGACATCGCGCCAGCAAGTTTTGTCAGGGCTTTGCCAAGGTCGGATCCCGGCTTCATGTCCACGATGGGACGCCCAAGATCGACTGAGTTGCGGGCGACCTTGTGGTTCTCGGGCAGCCAGTGTTTCAGCTTGGTTTTCAGGACTTTCTCTGCCTCGCGAACGTGCCCCGGCTTGAGCAGAGTCTTAGGTTCGCGGTTCACAATAACTTCGACCGGAAGAGAGACATTGGCTTCGCGGTAGAAATCAATCAAACGTCGCGCTTGGCGCACGCATGGCACGGTTGTGTCAGTAACCAGCGCAAGCTGGGTCGCACGCTTGAAAATGGGTTCGACCCATTCGACAACGGCACAGGGCAGGTCGATGACAATATAGTCGTAACGACGTTGAAGCAGATCGAGCATACCTTCGAGAAGGTTCGTATGTATCGACTGAAGCGGAACCAAAGGGGCAGGCGCGCAAAGCACGTCGATGCCGAGTTTGTGGTTCTGAAGGATCGATGACAGGAAATGGTCATCGGGCTCATCCGAGTTTTCGATGAACTGAAGGCACCCTCCGTTGTCTTCGAGATCCAGAAACACGTTTGCGTTTCCGAATTGCAGGTCGAAGTCCAAAAGTGCGACGCGTTTTTTCTCAGTCTTCCGAAACAGGGAGCCCTTGCTGCCAACCAGCGAGCACGCAAGGTTCACCGCAACAGTAGACGCGCCGATACCGCCACGGGATTTTGCAACCGGGATAACCCGACCCAAGGCGGACAGACCGTTCCTCGTCTGAAGCTGCGGAACGGTGCGCGATATGGTTCTTTCACTGACCGCAGCTTTCAATCCCTCGCCATCGATCGACAAGGGAAGCACTTCGTCGATACCAATTTTCCGCAGTTCACGGGCTTTGGTGATCGAAAGATCATTCTGCGTCAGCGCCACGAACAAGGTGTCATCATCGCGATGCGTCAGCAGTTCTTCGACGGCTTGTACCTCGCCCGAGTCATCCGGGTCGATTTCAAATATCACCACGTCATGCTTGAACGCCATTTCGCGGGCGGTTCCGTTCAGTGTTTTGAACGAGCCAGCCAATTCAGAAACTTTGTTTTCTTTGACAGCGGGAAACGCGTTTGCGACCGCCTGCGCGATTGTTTCTCCTGCTGACAGAAGCATGACCGATTGTGACTTGAGATCTGAAACGTGGTTACTCATTACCCTGACTCTCCTAATGCAAGGTCTTCAGCAGGCAGCGAGACGCTGAAATTGGAATAGCCGGCTGTCGAAGAGATTGTGCTGCTTGTCGCACCCGCGGCGTTGGCCAAAGCGGCCAGAGGCGACACGAACTGAAAATCACTCAGGTTCAGTTCAACAGTGACCATGGGTGTGTAAGGGCCGCCCAGGAAACCCAGATTGGAATTGAAATCATAGGAAAATTGCAGTGCGCTGATGGTTGTGCCCGGTGGCAGAAGCGGACTGACGCGATCCCAGATTTCCGACGCAGTGGCGTTGGTGGCGATACCCGAACACGTAGGGGTCATGGGATCGGCGCATATGCCGACCGAGGCACTGCATGAGGTGCCGAAACGAGGTTGGAGTGCAGATGTTCCTCGCGTGTGAGTTTGCGGAACGCCAGCACACGCAGGTGGACGCACCACGGCGATACGAGCGGCCAACTGCGCTGCTTTTTGTGCGTTCACTCCACTGTACGAAAGCCTGCCAAAGTCCAACAGCGCAAGGAACAGGAAAGAAAACAACGACACGACCAGCGCAAATTCGACCAGAACGCCACCATGCTGCTCTTGCAGGAATGAGCGACCGCTCTGTCGCAAACGCGCGTGGATATCCAGCAGGCGTCTCATTGGCCAAAAATCCGCGATGTATCAGCGACGTCCGTGGTCACTGATGTCGCACCGCTGCCGAACAGCGTCAGGATGCCGCCCAGCGGAAACTGAATGGTGATATTGGCACTCACCTGGCCAACAGGGGCCGGGTTCATTCGATAGGTGCCGGACACGCAAGACAGGCTTGGCGTCACGGAATTGACCGTCACGCTGGACGGAAACAGGTTATTTCCGTTGATGTCCTGCTCAACAATGTTTTTCAAAGTCGTGGTCAGCCCCGCAACAGAGCCACCGGATGTGCAGATATCTGCAGGTGTAACTCGCGACAAGTAGCGGCTGGCATCGCGCACACCGGCGATGACCGACTGGTACGACCACATAAGGCGCGCCGACTCCAGAGTTACGGCCAATAGAAGCAACATGATCGGCATAACAAGGCCGAACTCGACAAGGATTGCGCCGTCGTCGTTCCTGGCGAAACGTCTGAAAGGAAATCTGTGCCTCATACTCATGAACGTGCGCCTTTAACGATACAACTGTACGACGTCGCGGAAGATGCCACCGAAGCCATTACCGCCGCTTCCAACACCGGTGACATCCGGGAAGCCGACGACCTCGCCGTGAATGTCAAAACTGGGTGGCGAGCTGCCATCATCGCCCACCGGTTCCGTCAGGAAGACGGCAACGAATTTTGTTACGGGAACCCCGGTCGTCGAACCGGAAACAGGGTTTTGTGCGCAATCAACGCCGGCCGCTGTTACAACGCGCCGCGCCGGGTCATTCGACATTTGGCTTGAACACATTGGGCGGCCGGTTTCGGCAAGAGAAGGATCAAGGATGGCGTTAGCGTTTGGTGCTGCGTAAGGGTTTGTATTCCCGTAGGCAATTTCCCGAAGATACATCCCGTATCGCGTGCCCGCGAATACTGAATTCGACCCTGACAACGGGGGCAGGTGAGTGTCACTGCCAACACCGTCTGCCAGCCCATCAGCCAGATCGTGGTTCTGGTTCAGGTAGCCGGCCCGATCCCAGGTGCCATCGCCGAAACGGTTGTTTCCGCCGCAGGTGCCCGCCGCCATGCACAGGTCGCGACCAAGGCCGGTTGTGTCGGGTGTCGGTTGTTCGTTGCCTTGAATGCAAGCGCCGCCACCGTTCTTTTCAATGCCCTTGATCACGTTCGGCGCCGGCGCGAAATCTATGTTGTTTTTCTCGCCATTGAGAACAGAGCGGTAGATGTCAAAACGCACGTTGAATGCCGCGTTTGTGATGCCGACTTTCTGCCCTGGTTCCGTGTCCAGCCCGTTGGTGAGAATGCACTGGGTGATCTGGCTTTGCGCCGCGATGAGGCACGCCAGTTTGTTGCCACCTTCGTCTGCGCACACACCCGAGGTGTCCTGGAAGTTTGCCAGATCGATGAAGCCAAAATTACCGGGCCCCCAGGCAGTACCATTGCCGCCACTGCGAAGCAGGATTTGATCGCCGACTGTCAGAGTGGACTCCCAATTCGGCGGAAGGCAGAACATGAGAGGTGAAATATCGCACGCGGCTTTCGAGTATCCGGCCACCGCTTCGGCCGAAACGCCGGCAGCCGAGAAACCGCTCCCTCCAAGCATTTTGTCCAGTGCGGAAGCAAGGCTCATGCTCAGCGATTTCGGTGTCAACACGACGTGCGCGAACTTTGCTTGACGCGGATCTGTCGTGAGGTCCGCGCCGAGCGGCGTAAGATCTGAAGCAGGAAGCGCGGAGTGAAACGAGAGGGTATAGTCAGATGAACCTGAAAGCGCGGCGCTGCCATTCGCAAATGTCTGACTGTCACTAATCAGATTTGCCGCCGCATTTGTGGCCCGCGAAATCGCATTAGGTTGTCCGTCCAGCTCAGCGGCCGCAGCCAGGGCCACGTTGTCCGCAAACGACTGAAGCTCGGCATGGGTAGAGTTCAACCGGCCAACATCCAGAGTGATCGCAAAGAAGCCGAGGAAAGCGACCAAGGCGGTGCCCCACAGGATTGCTACCGTACCACGGTCATCCTTGATGAAATCGGATATGAAAGCAGCTACTCGCATGGCAGGGCTTACTGGCTGGGTGCCTGGCTGATTTTTATCGTTCGAGCGCGAGGTTTGACCTGCGGCGTCGCGACCGCCGGGGCAAGTTGAGCATCTTTCTGGGGGGTCGTTTCCAGTTCGGTGACAGGCTCGGCGTCTGTTCTCTCTTCCGCTTCGTTGAGCTGCCTTTGGATGGTTACAACCTCGGTCTCGGTTCCGCGACGGACCGTTACAGTTGGTTGAGCTTCGACTTTCTCCACCGGGCCTTCTTCCTGCAAAAGATCGCGCAGGCGAACCATTTCCATGGGTTCATCTTCAACATTATCCAGTGTTCTGAGCGTCAGACTCAGTGTTCCGGCCTTTTGAGCCAGCGCCAGACGTTGTCCCTGCTGTGGGGTGACCTCAACGGTTATCGTCCGGGCGATCTCAGGTTGATCGCTGAGTTCCTCTGACTGCTGATCCACGCCAATCACGCGGATGTTCTGCAAGATGGTCACCGCGCGAAGTTCCTGCTTCGCACCTTGCGTCAGGACGATGTCTACATGATCGCCGGGCGTGACAAATCCGCCAACCGCAGTCACGGCATCGACCTCGATCGCCATGGCGCGCGTGTTTTCTCCAAGTTTCTGAACCAGCGTGACTTTTTCACCAAAGTTCGAAACCTTTGAAAGAAGCATCACTTCGCCGGGGTAGAACCGCCCTTTGGCGCGGCGCAATTGGCGGCGGTTGTCGGGAACAAGAACGTCGATTTCCGTGAAAACTCCGGCCGGAAGTGCTTCGCGCGGCCAGGGGTGGATCGTAACGTTGTGAGCTTCGATCGTTTGGCCAAATGCGATCTCCGATCGGGCCACATAAATTTCGACCAAATCTGCATCAGGCGATACGCTTGCTGTGTTGGCCTTGAACTGAATATGGTCTTTCGCCAGGTAAACGGAACCGGAAGCTATCGCAATTCCAAACAGCGTAGAAATTATTGGTCTGATACGCATATCTCTCTCCAAAAGTCTCGCACTCAAATACGGAACTTCGGCTTTCCTGTTTTTGCGAAATTCCTGGCGGTAAATTCTGCGCCGCCAAACTTGAGTGAGGGCGCAGAATTCTTTGATGTTCTGACCTGGTTTCGGTCAGCAGGTTGCACTGCCCAAAGCAGCACAGGCACCAGTCACGTTTGTATTGGTGGTAGTGCCCAGATACGAAAATGCACCGACTGCAATCGAGGCGACCACCAAAAGGGCCAGTCCGTACTCAACAATTGCCGCACCGCTTTCGTTCTTGGCAAACTTCTTCAAAAATTTGATCATTATTTCCCCCAAAAGGTTAAGTTAGTTTCAACGCTCCACAGTAATGCAGCGCAAGCCAGGCAAAAAATGCTTTAGCTTGGAATCAGAATAGGGGCGTGGGAAGCAGCATCCTTCCCTCAAAGGTAAATATATTACACGCAAAGGATGTAAGTTGTATGTTGCTATCACTTAAAGGATTAAAAGAATTAACCCAGCATTAACAGGGTGTTAAAGCGCGAAAGAATCATCTCGGCTGTAAACAATGGCTCGGCCAAGGCTGAAATTGTAATCAATTTGATAGCCAGTTTTGGGGTGTGGAAATTTTTCTCTGGAGGGAGCTTGGTAGTTGAGAATATGTAGAGATTTAAAAAAAATTGATAGATATGAATGATTTATAGTAATCTACTTGTGGCCCGTTTGAACGCGGAAGTGCAACCCGCGCGGTGAAACCGGTTGCTCATAGGTTTCGTGTAGAACAAATTTGTCGTCCAGGTTCGGACGTGTTTGGTTCGACGATTTTTTTTATCTAGTTGGGTTGTGGGGTATGAGTGTCAGTTTTGTTAAGAGCACCCACGCGAAGGACAGTTTTAACTTCGTGATGGAATGGACGCGGGCCGTAAATAACAATGGCTCTATTCTAAATGCAGCAAATTTTTTAATGCGTCTGCTAAATGCGGATGCGCTTTTAATTGTCAGGGTTTCGAAAGCTGGTTGGAAAGTTAAGCACATTGCACGGTGTTGCGTCCAACAAGGGAAGATATGGCCGTCGCAACCTCAAACCCAAGCAGAATTGGTTTTTGGGGAATGCATCTCAAATGCAAAGCCGGGATCTATCTGGACATTAACGGATATGATGCTATCCGGTGCGGCACCAATGTCTCGCTATCAATATCATAGACCTGAAGGGTTGGTCGAAGTCATTGTGGTTCCGCTTGAGACAACCGCGTCACATATCGACTACATTGAATTGCACTACAGTGTCAGCCCTCTGGAACCCGATCTGGATTTGTTAGCTGTTTTGACTTCAACTCTTTCGTCTGGATGGAAGAACCGTTTGCCCGGTGCGATTTCTGCAAAGTCCGAGCAGCCCCGCAGCCATTGTCTGTCCGAAGACAGCGGCGGCGACTATGTCCCGATCCTTGATCCTCAGAACCCGGCGGCGCTCAGCAGATGCGAGTTCCGGGTTTGTGCGATGATGAGGGAAGGAATGACAGTAAAGCTAATCTCGGAAACTCTTTCGGTTGGCCCCGCAACTGTTCGTTCACACCTCAGTTCAATTTTCTCTAAAACCGGTACGTCCAATCAGGTCGAACTTTTGCATCTGTTAAATCGGAACGCCCAAGCTGGAGGAAAGCTCAAGGGTTTTGCAGGTTGACAATAAAAATTGGTAACTGGTGTTTGAAGTTTGCTGGCTGACAAGACGAGCTGCTCATGTGGGATTGAAGTATGTCGTCTGATATTGCGACGTTTGGGTTTTCGCCAGCATGGGTTCTCCGCTTGCCTAGGGTCAGGACTCATAACCAATAAATGACGGTTGCGGCGAGGGCGATGGCGGAGAGGAAGACCTTCGGGCATCTGTCGTATCTGGTCGCC
>NZ_JBQGAB010000049.1:0-10691 GCF_056542605.1 Ruegeria sp. AB8 | reverse complement strand
CTCATCTCCACTCCTTGGCGGTTACGATGAGCCAGAAACCCTCTCTTATCAAATCTACTTAAACTGTCCCATTGGTGCTGACGTCAGACATCTGCTATCCTCAAACTCGGAGGATTAGCATGGAGCGTAGGATTGCTGCCATTCTCGCCGCCGACATGGTTGCGTACTCGCGCCTGATGGAGGCCGACGAGACAGGTACCATTGAGCGACAAAAACGACACCGGATCGAACTCATCGACCCCAAGATAGACACCCATAAAGGTCATATAATAAAACTAACGGGGGACGGAATGATTGCCGAGTTCCCCAGTGTCGTAGAGGCAGTTCACTGTGCGGTTTCGATTCAAGAAGCCATGAAAACCCGAGAAGAGCATGTCCCTGAAGATCGCAAGATCCGCTATCGAGTTGCGGTCAACCTTGGCGATGTAGTCTTCGACGAGGGGGATATCTACGGAGACGGTGTCAACATCGCGGCTCGGCTGGAAGAATTGGCCGCACCGGGAGGAGTGGTCGTATCCGGCACAGCCTACGATCACCTCAAAGCGAACGTGGAAGTTGGTTATGAAGATCTAGGAGAAAAGAGAGTAAAAAACATATCCACTCCTGTCAGGGTGTATCGGGTGGTGCCGGGCGGGAAGCCGCTTGTTTCAAGCTCTGGAAATTTTCCAATCAAGGTAGGCATTTCAATGTCTGCGATCATCCTCTTGCTTGCACTAATGATTTGGCGACCATGGAAACCGGAATTCGATCCTGCCTCAGTTGATCAGATGGCCCTTCCTCTGCCGGACAAGCCTTCACTCGTGGTACTTCCGTTCGACGATTTTAGTGACAATCCAGAACACGCATTTTTTGCAGACGGGATCACCGAAGACCTGATCACGGACTTGAGCAAGCTGTCTGGCATTTTCGTAATTTCACGAAATTCAAGTTGGACTTACAAAGACAAGGCCGTGAAATCCCAGCAGGTCGCTGAAGAATTGGGGGTACAATACATCCTTGAAGGGAGCCTGCGCAGAGCGGGAGATCAAGTCCGTGTAAATGCACAGTTGATCGATGCCTTGAGCGGTCATCATATTTGGGCCGACCGATATGACAGTGATGTTCAGCAGGTTTTTGAACTTCAGGACAAGGTCCTAGAAGAAATAACATCTGCATTGGCGGTTCAATTGACAGCCAAAGAAAAACAGGAGTTTGGAACAACAGAAACTGAACATCCTGAAGCGTATGACTCGCTGCTGTACGGCCTTGAACTTCTGCGCAGTGGCAATTCTGATGACACCTTGAGCGCGATTTCCAGATTTGAAGACGCGATCGCAATCGATCCCGATTACCACAGGGCTTATGCTGCCTTAGCTGCGGCCCATTGGCGAATTGTTCAGAGTGTCTGGTTTCTGGCCATGAGTGGCGGGTTTGAACGGTCTTGGAAAGAAGTGGAAAGAAGCCTTGAAAAAGCGATGGAGGAACCATCGGCTTTAGCATATTCGGTTCAGGCAGAGATTCTTGTGGAGCAGGGCCGCCACGATGAGGCTTATAAGGAATTAGATAAAGCGTTGGCTTTGGCGCCAAATGACCCTGACATTCATCTCGTAAAAGCCAAGGTCCTTAACGCAACAGGGCGTGCGTCGGAAGCAGAAGCGGCGGTTCAGTATGCCTTGCGTTTTGACCCGCTTGAACCAACCCGTTATTTACGCGAACTGGGTGTTTCCCAGCTTCACCAAAAAAAATATGAGGACGTCGTGGTAACGATGCGACGCGTGCTCAAGCGCAATTCTGACATAGTGGCCGATATTACAACGTTAGTATCCGCGCTTGGTCACTTGGAGCGGCTAGAGGAAGTCCCTGATCTGATAAAGCAGTACGACGCTCTTGCCCTGCCGTCGTTTTATGATCCCTTCACGGCTGAAGAAAGCCTTATCTGGTGGTACGGTGACATGTACGGTTACGACCCGGATTATCGCCGACATTTGTATGAGGGCGTTTTGAAAGCCGGGGTACCACCCAGCACTGGTAATGACATTGATTACGATGATGTCGCAGACCAAATGAGACGTGATGAAGGTTTATATTACCCTAAATCAATCTCTCGTATTAATACTGAAGAAGCACATGCTCTTTGGGAACAAGGCGCAGCGAAATTCGTCGATGTGCGCGCAAAGTTGGATTTTAATGCCGGGCATATACCCAATTCCTTCAACTTCTCGCTGTTAGTTGGTCTGTCACGAGACGCGCTTTTGGAAATAGCGGAGCTTGATGACACTATGGTATTTAGCTGCCATGGGCCACATTGCCCATATTCTGCGTATGCTGCAATAAAGGCCCACCTCTGGGGCTTCGAGGATTCTCGGTACTATGCCGGTGGGTATCCAGATTGGGTCGAGCAAGGCCTTCCAATGGCAATCGTTGAAAACGATTAGCTCGTCGCTCGCCAACTACCCTTGGTTTCACTCTGAAAGAAGCCAGAAAAGTCGGCTGCGAGCTTCTGTTGGGCGTAGAGCAGACGTTCAGTTGGTACCGGTCGTTAAACGCAGAGAGCCAAAACGATCGTCTCAGTATGCTATTATTGTTAAGACCAAAAATCCGGAGGAACTCAAATGCTGCTCCGCCAGTTCCGATTGACCGTACACGAAGGCAAGGCCGTAGAATTTGAGACGATTTTTCGCGATCAAATACTGCCTCTTGTGAAAAGCCAGGATGGCTTGATCTGGGTGGCAGCCGGAAAGCCTTGGAGGGGCGACCCGAACGCATTCTGCATGACAATGCTCTGGCGCGATTTGGATTCGATAAAAAATTTCGCTGGCGACAATTGGCTCGAAGCGCGGATTGAGCGCGAGGAGCGAGATTTGATTGCCTCGGCCAGCATCGAGCACTTTGAGCTGCTAGGATCTGTGGGTCCCTGAAAGCTTTAGTAACGCTTTGTCCGCCTAACAGAAGCTCGTCCAGACTGATTGAACGTCCGCTCCCCCATCAAAACCGAGCAACCTCCTGCATCTAAATAGAGAAGCAACTGCAGGAGTTTGATCCATGAAGTACCTGTCTGCCCTCGGCGTTCTCGTCGGGGGTTTTCTTTTGCACCCACCGCCCAAGGCTGTCCTGACGACGATGCTCTGGGTGGTGTCTCGGTTCCATCCCGCAGTCTCGGCGCTGGTTCTGCTGGCGGTCCTCTGGACGTGGAGGTCCGACGATGACTGAGCTGAAACTGAACCCTGGTGACGTCGTGGTCGTCCGCGCCTTCGATGACATCCGGACGGTGCCGTTCGATCGGAAAGTGCGTCCTCAACCGTATGCGGTGCCGACTGACGATGAGGTCGTGCGGCTGCTGGGAGCCAAGGACCGGGACCTGCATTCCGTTCTGCTGACCTGCCTGTTGACAGGACTGCGCGCGGGGGAAGCGGTCGGGTTACTCCGGGAAGACCTCGTGGCCAAGGGCAATCTCGGGTGCTTCGTGCATGTTCAACCCAACGAACTGCGACTGCTGAAGACCGACGCGGCGGAGAGACTGGTTCCGGTTCACCCGGTGCTGGATGAGACGTTCCGCCAACTGCCTTCTTCTGGTCCTCTGTTTCCTGACCTGACCGTGGCGAACGTCACCAAGGGGTTCGCACGACTGAGACGGCGGTTGGATCTGGAACGACCGGGACTGGTGTTTCACTCGACCCGCAAGTGGTTCATTACCCAGTGCGAGCGAACGGGTGTCCCTGAGCACTTCACGGCATCTCTGGTTGGTCATCAATCGGCACGGTCGGAGAACGGGATCACTTACGGGATTTACTCGGCTGGGATCAGTGACGAGCAGCGTCGGTCCATCGTTGACCAGATACGGCTTCCGGTATGAGTTTCCCGGACATTGATGCGTTCGAGGAACGGGCTGCTATCGCTGAGTATGACGGAGGTTGCACCCGCAAGGCAGCGGAAGATCTGGCTGCTCGTGCTCAAGGGTTTCGTGATGCGGAAGCCTACTGGCAATGGCTGGCTGACTATGTCGTTAACCGTAGACCACCCTCATAAACAGAACCCCCGGCGGCCCTTAGCGGGTTGCCGGGGGATATCGGCTTTTCTTTCTTTTTTTACCGAAGTCGATGTTGGTCGTAGGTGACGGAATGAACGTAATGCGGACGTAGTGGACGTGGTTCCGGGACTCCCCACCTTTTTGATTATCAGCTTTTTTACTTTGATTGGAAGATGGCCTTCTATTGCCAAAAGCCCCTGTGCCCCTCGGCAACTTCATCCTCGATTTCAGAGAAGGGCCCACGGGTTTCAACGTGGCGCTGACCGACGCTGAAGACGGCCTCACAGGGCATATCCAGTGTCAGGTTTTCCTGATTGTCACCGGTCAAGATGGCCAAACGCTTTTCTGTCATTCCATAGACGACTGTTCCGATCCCAGCCCAATAGCAAGCTCCCGCGCACATGCAGCAAGGTTCTACCGAAGTGTATAGTGTACATTTTTCAAGGAATTCAGAATCATAAAGACGGCTCGCCTCTCGTGCGACATTCAATTCGGCATGGCCTACCCCCTTATAATCTTTGTAGTTGTTGCCGGAGCGGATGAGGACATCTCCGTTGGGATCAACCAGTGTCGCACCGAAAGGGTGATTGCCAGCCTGACGACTTTCTTTTGCAATCCGGATTGTCTCGCGTAAGTGCTGAAGGTCGAGTTCTCTCATATCGGTCTCCTGCGGATTGATTATCAACAGCGAAGATTTCTATTCGTGCCGCAATGTCAGTATAATCGTACTTATAATCGGGCCTCTACGGGCAGAGTGACTAAGTGTTTCGCTATGGGCTCAGTGCGGTCATCCAGAAGACTCTTTTTAACGACCGGTGTACGGACAAGCCCGACGTTCGCGCTTCGGGCATCCCGGCAAGAAAATGTACTCAATAGTTGTCTGAGCACGAGTTATGATCGGCCATTATGGACATCGATTATATCACGATAGAGTCGGACACACCCGGGCAAACGCTTTCACTACGTATCGTCAAGTTCCAAGGCTCAGAGGGTAACCCGTCCGTTTACATACAGGCCGCACTTCACGCCAATGAGATGCCAGGCGTTGTCGCAATTGACCGGCTGATCCCTCGCATTGCGGAAGCCGAAGGAAGTGGGCGCTTGGCCGGAAACGTTACGCTGGTACCCTACGCCAACCCGATTGGACTTGCTCAAGGCGTGTACGGAGAAACACTGGGACGCTTTGACCTCAACGGCAGAGTTAATTTCAACCGATCATTTCCAACCGGGACGTTGGAGGAAATGTCGTGCAAGCCCGCTGCTGATCGCCTGAAAGCAACCCTGATTGAAATGGCCGTAGCAGCGGATGTCGTGCTGGACCTTCATTGCGATGATGAGGGACCGATTTATCTTTACGTTCCTGAGCGTCAGCTGGACGAAGGTCTCCGCCTTGCCCGGGCAATGCAGGCGAGCGTTATTCTGACTGACGCCAATGATGATCCCGTTTCCTTCGATCTCGCCGTAGGGAGGCGATGGGCAGCAGAAAACCGCGAGGAAGACAAACGTTTCGCAGCGACAATAGAACTACGTGGAATGATGGATGTTACACCTGAATTGGCCCACCAGGACGCAGACGGTATTTACAGGTATTTGGTCGAACTTGGGGCCATTGTCGATGAGGTTGCTGACATCAATCCAAATGACCCGATTGTCGGTGATGTTGATGAAGCTGTTCTAATCTCGACGCCGGAGGCTGGTGCTGTTCTTTACGACGTTGATGTCGGTGATTGGGTCAAGGAAGGACAGCGACTTGCGGTAGTCGTCTCCGAACCAAGTACGAAAGGTCAAGAAATATTATCTCCTTTCGACGGGCAGGTAATGACACGGCGAGATCGACGGTTTGCTCGTGTGGGCGACGATGTCATCAAGGTTCTGCGTCATCCACTACCTTAGACCTTCGGTTTCTGTTGAAGATTGATGCACAAGAAGGGCTCCCATCAGTCATTCGCAGCACTAGGATCGAACGTCCACCCCCCCGAACCGCCAGCACCGGCGACCACCGTCAGCACCCGGGCTAGTCGTCAGCGGGTCAGCACGGAGCATTTCTAACAGTGAGCACGGGATATTTTCGACCGCCGGAGAGGCCGCTTACTGGCGCTTTAGGGACAGCTTACGAGACCGCTAACTGGCTCTGACGGCGTCCGTAAGACTGGACCGCTGACGACTAGCCCGGGTGCTGACGAGTGGTCGCCGGTGCTGGCGGCTTACACTATGAAAAAACCGACTTTTCCTCTCTCACCTGCAGGCCAAGCAGTCCTTTTTCGTCAGAAACTGGGCAGACCACAGTTTTTTCCCATAAGGAGCTACCCAGCTCACCTCATAAAAAGCACCCTAACTTGTGTTTTGCAACGGACGAAAAGCAATCACCGTCAAATCATCCATGCGCTCTTCATTCTTCCTGTAATCTTGGAAAGCATCTTCGATGGCCGCCAAAAGCTCTTCCGAGCTCGACCAACTGTCTTGCTTAACTATCGACATTAATCTTTGAACTCCAAAGGCTAAGCGCTTTTCGCCACCCAATTGGTCGATCAGGCCATCGGTAGAGATAATCAGATCAACAATTTGATCTAAGTGGATTACGTGCTCGATAAATTTTGGCCCTCTTGGGGTGTCCGCATACCCAATACTATGTTTATCACCTCGGATGCGATCAACGTTGTCCACCGACTTAACCAACAAAGACATGTGTGCCCCTGCGAACTTGGCTATCCCTTTGCTTGAGTCGATCTGGCAAATTGCTGCGTCCATACCGTCGTTTGAAGTCGAGTTTTCAGTGTCCTGGTTTAGGAGGGTGCGAGTTAAATCGCTCAGTTTCGATAAGGCCGAAGCGGGGCTGAGCCTGTCGTTTTCATAGTAAAGCCGCTCGAGAGTAGCGATCGCCAGCATGGTCATGAAGCCTCCTGGTACGCCGTGACCGGTACAGTCAATTACGGCAAGCGTCGAAATCTGTCCTTCCGACCTGATCCAGTAGATGTCCCCGCCGACCAAGTCGCGAGGTTCCCATTTGACCGCAAAATCGGCGAAGGCGCTCTGACACTGACTTGCAGTAGGCAACAACCCCTGCTGAATTCGCGTGGCATAGTTTACACTGTCGACGATCTGATGGTGCGCTTCACGGATCGCGTTGACGCGTTCGACCTCCCGCTCCAGCATTGAGTTGTAGCTTTGAACAACTTTACCAATCTCATCTTCTGACTGGTACGGGACCCTCTGCGGATCATCGTATAGTTCGAACTTTTCAATAGCTTTCAACATTTGACCGAGAGGTCTGTTGATAAGCCACAAAAATGCAGCAGCACCTGCTAATATCAGCGCAAGGCCTCCGAGAATTCCCAAAAGAACCACAACTCCAACTTCAGTCTGCAACTCATTGTTCAGAATCTCCTGATCAATTCGTGCCAACATCATTGTCGACCCTGCTGCTGTCGGGACGGAAACGACGATATCCAAACCGGTTTTTTTTATCCTGTCACAACCTATGGCAGGCCAGGAGGCCAAGGTTTTGGAGCTTTCCTCCAGCTTCTGTTCGGCGCAAATTACATAAGGAAAACCAGAATAGACGGCCAGCAGGCTCGTCGCTTGTGTAAAGTTTCGTGCTTCAACCAACTCAGCCAGCGGCCTCGCAATACGGTTTGCAATCGTTGCCATTTCCGCTGCGACCTGGTCCGTTTGAGCTTGTCTTTTGAAGTCATAATAAAAAAGAAGCACCACGGCATTAAATACACCCCCGATCAACAGGGTCGCGAGAATGTGCTTTAGGAAGATGCGGCGACTTAAGAAGGCCCTGAGACTACGCACTAAACGCCTCTACAGTGTTTGGCATCTAGTTCCCGATGTTCTTCATAGCGGCCTGAAGAGCACCACGATTATTGACGATCATCTGAACAACCTTGTAGTCCCCGGAAATTTCCCGCACCAGAAAGTCTGCGGTCACGGTGTCGCCACCTTCGGTTATCATTTCAGAGCAGACGAAGTAATCGCTTCCTGCCGGAATAACCATGGGATGAACATTTGCAGGGTATACGGTTTCAATCGCATTGGTTGTTGTGTCCAGATAAGTGTAAGCACCATCGACCATCACGCCATCGACATGGGCAATCATGGCGGATTGGAGCTTTGCTTTCACCTCGGTCGGAATGTCGGCCGCTACAGCCGGTCCAGACAAAAGTATAAGGGCGACCACACATATTAGCCTAATCATGCTAACCTCCCCGCTGATAAGCCTGCACAATTGATACCCTAAAAATGCATAAATGTGTATCTTATGATATCAAGACCTGGATTGAACTTGGTGCCGTCCAAGCATAATCAAGGAGAACAGATGCTTGCCAGCGAAGTCTACGAACTACGTGCTAACCTGCGAAAACAGGGCGTTGTTTTCGCCTACAGCGGTTATGTAACCGAGAGCATTCTTAGCGGCGTCGGCGATGCGTTAAAGCAGAAGCTGGTATCTGAAGATGCGGACACCAAAACGCTTCGCAGTGTATTCGCAGTCTTTGTGGAGCAGATGCAGAACATCATCAGATATTCCGTTGAAAGGTTGCCTGCTGACGGTGAAACAGCGGTACTGGACATAAGTTACGGCATACTGACCATCGGAAACGAAGCTGGCAGCTATGTCGTTCATGCGGGAAACCTGATCCTGTTGAACGATGTCGACACCATGCGGAACCGGCTATCAGAGCTCCGCGATATGAACCGAGAAGAACTAAAGGTCGCATACAAGGACCAACTCCGATCCGAAGCCGATAGTGTCAGCAACAGTGCGGGTATCGGGTTAATTGAAATTGCGCGTCGAGCGTCAAAGCCAATCGAGTTCGATTTTATGCGAGTTGATGACCAGCACGCATTCTTCGCGCTCAAAGCCACGGTTTAAGAGGGTAGAATGCAGAACATTAAAATCCCGGCGACAAACCGCACTCCGGCTGTGGCATTTGATTTTGATGCTGGTCACCTCAGGCTTATTGGAGAATCCTATCCAGAGGATGTTACGACCTTTTTCAATCCATTGTTTGATTCCCTAAAAAACTGGCTTTCCGAAGGTTCAAATACCGCCTGTCGTTTTGACTTTGAACTTATCTATTTCAACTCCTCCAGCGCTAAAGCTATCATGATGATAATGGAGCTTTTGGATTCCGCTGCAGAAATGGGAAAGAAAGTCGAAGTTTACTGGTTTCATGATCCTGAAGACGAAACCATGGAAGAGCTTGGCGAGGAGTTCGGAGAAGATCTTAAACACGCCAAGTTTTCGCTAAAAAAGTTGTCTGATCAATGACTATCGACGATCTTTTTGCCAAGGAGAGAGAAGCGTTGGAAGTCGCGGAAGCAACTTTGAGCAGCGGACAATTCCCAAATGAAGAGACGCGAAACTCAATAAAGAACCTCGTTGAAGAATACAGGAAACTGCTTCGGACGACACGACGAATGATGCGGTTGAGCGATCGCAATGAGCGGGAACTGAATGCATTGGCTGAAAAGCAGCGCATTGCGGCCGAAGAGGTAAACCGAAAAAACCAAGAGCTTGAAGCGTTGTCAGGGAAGCTTGCTAAGTACTTATCACCGCAAGTTTACAAATCGATCTTTTCCGGGCGCCAGGAAGTCAAACTCGCCAGCAAACGAAAAAAGCTGAGTGTGTTCTTCTCGGATGTGGCTGGATTCACGGAACTTACGGATCAGATGGAGTCTGAAGACTTAACGGAACTTCTGAACAGTTACCTGACCGAAATGGCAGCAGTCGCTTTGAGCTACGGCGCGACGATAGACAAGTTTATCGGTGACGCGATCCTTGTCTTCTTTGGTGACCCGGAGAGTAAAGGAGTGCGCGAAGATGCTTTGGCTTGCGTGAGAATGGCAATTGCGATGCGAGACAAGTTGGCTGAGTTGCAGGCTGAATGGAGGAGGCAAGGAATAAGACAACAGCTACAATGCCGTATTGGCATCAATACAGGCTTCTGCACGGTTGGAAATTTTGGAAGTGACGACCGTATGGATTACACCATCATTGGTGGTGCCGTGAACGTTGCCTCAAGGCTAGAGCATCAGGCAGAGGAAGGAGAGATTTACATCTCTTACGAAACCAGGGCGCACGTAAACCACGAAATAGAAACCGAAGAGGTCGGTGCAATCCAAGTCAAGGGCGTGGCTCAACCCGTAATGACCTACCGCGTCCTGGGCCAAATAAGATCGAGACCCCACCTAGAAAAAGTCTCTCATGAAAAGCCAAACTTTCGATTGGTTTTCGACCCGAACTTAATGACGTCAGAAGAACGGGCTGAGAACTCAGAAATCCTAAAGTCAGCGCTTGAATCTCTCCGTAAAAAAACTTGAGATTTGAAGGGCCAACGACTAGTGAACTTGGTTAACTTACCGCAATTGATCAGGGTCTCGGCTATTTATTAGACACTGTTACCCGGGTGCGCACAGCCTTCATCCGCCACCTACGACCAACATCGACTTCGCCAAAAAAGAAAGCAAAGCCGATATCCCCCGGCAACCCGCTAAGGGCCGCCGAGGGTTCTGTTTAAGAGGGTGGTCTTCGGTTAACGACATAGTCGGCCAACCACTGCCAGTACCTGAAGGCTCATCGCACGGCGTCCAGTTTGGGCGTCAAAAAAGGGGGCGTGGACGCCTGATCGGTCGCGCCAAGGGCGGCATGAACACCAAGTTGCATGCCATCTGCGACAGC
>NZ_JBQGAB010000048.1:0-11535 GCF_056542605.1 Ruegeria sp. AB8 | reverse complement strand
ATTTGAGCCTCCCAGGCCGGCTGAATGCCCGCCCATGGCAGCATTTGGCGCAGTGGTCCGTCAAGGAGGACAAGCAAAATTTAATAGTGAGGCATGTGCGTGGTTGAGAAAGTTCTGATTTGTTCTGAGTGGCTACATTGTCTGCAGGGCGGCTATTTACCGGGTTCCGGAACTCTGCGTGGCAGCGAATATCGGCCCCGACCTTGTGAACGATTGGTGAGATGGCCGACCAAAACAGCCTTAACGACTCCCGGCCTTTGCCGGGAGCCGCTGGTAATGAAGACGACAGCCTCAAGGCGATCAGGCGTGCCCGCCACCAATCAGGCCGATGCCTGACGTCAGGCCGAACCATGCTTTGATCCGCAAACCGACAGCCTTGATGATCCCCATGGCCTGGATGGCATGTGCCACGGTTGTTCCCTCTAGGTCGCCGTCCAAACTCGTGGTGTAGGACTGAACAATGCAGCCGCTCCCTGGCACCAGAAGGGCGCGATGTTCAAGGTGCACCAGGTCAAGGTGCACGACGATCTGGCCTCGTTTCGCCTTTTCGCCAGGCTCGATCAGGCGACCGCTTGGGGCAAGCTGGCCTGAGGAAATCGGCTCCTGAATGCGCACGATACGAGCAGGCAGGATGGTGTTGCGCATCGAAATGTTGAAGTTGCTTTCGCAAGCAACCTCTGCGGCCATACCTTCGTACAATTCGGTGCGCGAGACCTGCGAGAACCCGGCGACAATGCGTCCACGCTCGGCATCTTTCCGGTCGGGTACGATCAGCAATGCGGGGCTCATCGCTGCTTGCGCTGCGCGCGAACCGACATTCAGGGTGACTTGTTCAACCACGCCGTCGACAGTGCTGTGTGTCAAAGTCTTGGACAGCTCGACCTGGGCCTGCTTCAGCGACGCGCGTGCCGATGCAAGTTGGGCCGGAAAGACGGCAGTCGCCTGGACCTGAGCCACACCCAGTTGCGTTTCTGCGGCTTTGACTTCCGCCTCGCGAGTATCCAGAGTTGCCTGCGCCCGTTCCAGCTGGCTCACCTGAAAAGCGGCGGAACCCTTGGACCGAAGCGCCTCGTGGTCCATCAGCACCAGCTCGGCCTGTTCTCTGGCGGTGATCGCAGCATCCAGCACCGCTTGCGCAGTTTGAACCTGCAGCTCGGCTGCCAGTTTTGCGCTTTCGATCTCTTCAACTTTGCGCGTTGCGAAGTCCACCGCAGCTTGTTCAGACGAATTCTCGACAGCAAACAATGGATCACCCGGTTTTACGCGGTCGCCGCCTTTTACATAGACGTCTGTGACGGTTCCGCCGTTCTCGGCAACCACAGGTACGGTTCTGAAGGGCACAAGGCCCGTGTAAGACTTGGGGTAGTAGTAGAAAACGGCGAAGAATACGATCAGCGCCAGTACAAACCACATGAAGACCGCGCGGTGGACGTTGTACAGAGTTACGGGCATCCCGCGCCACTTCAGGTAGAAGACGCGCAGAACAAACGGGAAGGATGTGACGAGCAGTTCGATCATTTTACCGCCTCCTCATTCGACGGGCGCCACCACAACATAAAGTCGCGGGCGATTGCGGTCAGCAGCAGGGCAGCGGGAAGCAGAATGCTGAAATGGCTGAGGGCCGGCATCAGTTCGTAGGCCAAAGCCACGGTCAGCATCATCGGAATGGTTGTGCGCAAGGGCGTGCCGCTTGCCTTATGCTCGGTGTAGCGGTCGAAACGTGCATAGAGATGTACGACCAATAGGATCGCCAGAAAGAAAACGGTCAGGCCAACCCAGGCATAAGTATCGGTTTGGCCCGGCGTAACCCACCAACGGGGGTCACCGCCAGAGGCGAAAGCAGGGGTTGAGATGACGCCAAGTACGGGCGCCATCAGGAACGCGGGTGGTTTCATGTTTCAAGTCCTTTTCTTACGCAGCTAAGCTGCGAACGAAGCGTTTCGGTTGTTGGGAACGTCAGGTCCCGGATGGTTTCTGTGAAGGTTCGGAGGGCCGTTCCTGCGGGGCATAAGGGGGATCCCAGCGCCGCCCTTGTGGAGATTTCTCGCCAAGTGCCGTGGGTTGCAGTCCGTGAATGCTGGCGCCGGACCACTCTTGTCTGGCGGTGTCCCGGATCGCCTTAAAAACGCGGTAGTACCTTGCGAAATTGATCATGGTCTTATCCTTTCTGATGACCCGGACCTAAACGTCATCACACGGGCGATCCTTAGGCTTCTGGACAATTGTTGTTGGCTTCTGGACAATTGCCCAACTGTCAGGGCTTGATCGTCAGTCAGGGGAGGAAGCAAAGGTGCCACGTATCAGCGCGTACAGATTGCAGCATGTCGGGCGTCTTTACGCGCAGGAGCCAGGTGCCCGAATTCCGTTTCCTGAGGTTCTGGAAATGGCCGGAGCCCCCAAAGACGTGATCGACGAACCCGATTCAACTGTCGAGCTGCTGCACGAGGCCGGAGCGGTCGAGACGGCGTGCCGTGTACTTGAGGATAAGACCTTTGCGGCCCGGGTCGGGCTTTCGGCACAAGGCCCCGGAACACTGCTTGCATATATCGTGCGGGCCGCCGAAACGATTGATGACGCATTGGCCATGACTCAGCGATTTTATGCGATGCAAGACCCCGACCTGCGTTTGGATGTCGTCGGTGCGCCAGATCATCCAAGGCTCACGCTGGAAAGCAATGTGATCCCGGCGCACCAATATCCCAGACATCGCGAGTTGCTATTGTTCGGTCTTTACAGGCGCATTCAGCAAATCACTTCCGGCAAGCTGGCGCCCGTATCGATCGAGCTGGAAACGGATGATGCCGCCCATTGTCGTTTGCTTTCCGCATTGGCGGAAACCACTGTCGAGGGGTTCAAAGCCGGATACGCCTTGAGTCTGCCGCCAAACGCCATGAGTTTTCGCATTCCAACCGCTGACCCGACCCTTTTGGGACATTTGCGCAGGCACGGTGAAGAGCAGTTGAAAGCGCGACCAGATGCCGTCCAAAGCCTGTCCGACCGCATTGTGGATATGCTCGGAGAACGTCTTCCAGGACCAATTCCAAACGGAGATGAATTTGCGGACGAGCTTGGACTGACACGCCGAACCATGACAAGGCGTCTGTCGGCTGAAGGGACAAGTTTCAAGTCTCTTCTGGAAGGTACGTTGTGCGACCTTTCAAAGCGCATGCTGCGTAGTGGCGAAGGTGTTGCGCGGGTGGCCTTCATGCTTGGCTTTGCCGATCAGGCCGCCTTTTCGGTTGCATTCAAGCGCTGGACCGGTGAGACGCCGGCAAGATTTCGTAAAGCCGGCCGTTAGTTTCTCCTGATCCTCGGGATCCTGAGAAAGTTGAGATGTCCAGGATCAACAAAACCTTGTCCCGTCTCCAAAAGAAAGCAGGCGTCAGTGTCACCTAGTTCAATGGCACACGGCGGCCGCGTTGGTTGCCGAGCCAGAACAAGGATGAACCCAATGAAGACCTCGAGAAATCTCTTTATCGCTCCGATCTCCGGCGCACTTCTGATCACGATGGCTGTGACCGCTCAGGCGGATTACGTCACCGACAAGGCGATCAAAGGCGCAGTTGTCGGCGCCACCGTGGCCGGTATTGCCGGTGAAAGCATCGTGGGTGGCGCTGCCGCTGGCGCTGCGGTCGGTGCTGTCGGCGGCGCGATCCAGAAAGACAACTTTGAAGACGCGCAGGATGAAGCACAAGAGCGCCGCGATGACTTCAAGGAAGACCACAAGCGCTGAAACGATGACTGAAGTGTAACGGAAGAAGGAGGGGATACAGCCGAACACAACTGACGGGTCAGCCTAAACTCCCTTGGACAAGCGCTGTTAGCATCCAGTCGCAACTTGACTGACCACCCCTCACAGAACTCGCACAGTTTCTGACAGGTTGCCATCCGGCTCTCGCACAAGCCGGGTGGCAATTTTGTTTTTGGCCCGCGAATGCCACGCGTTTCCTGAAGGCGCGGATTCAAATTTCAACCCCCAGCCTTGGCCATTGCGACCTGGGTTTTGTCCAAAACCCTAAAACAACCGTCCAGAACCCAAACGAACCGAAACAGGCTGCACCCCAAATTCGGCTCATCTGAATGACATCGACGGGCCGGCAACTGACGCAACTTCAGTGACTGCTGCTTATTGCACTCAACGCCAAAGGACACGGCAATGAACCTGTTAATAAACTTCGACGCAGAGACCCTGGCACGTATCCAGTTTGCCTTCACTGTGTCGTTCCACATCATCTTCCCGGCCTTTTCCATTGGCCTCGCAAGTTACCTGGCCGTCCTAAACGGTCTCTGGCTTTGGCGCAAAGAGCGCGCCTACCTCAACCTTTTCAACTACTGGAAAAAGATCTTCGCCGTTGGCTTTGCGATGGGTGTCGTGTCCGGCATCGTGATGTCGTACCAATTCGGCACGAACTGGAGCACATTCTCGGACACCGCAGGCCCTGTGATCGGTCCCCTGATGGCCTATGAAGTCATGACGGCCTTCTTCCTTGAGGCAGGTTTCCTCGGCATAATGCTGTTCGGTCGCGAGCGCGTCGGTCCCGTCTTGCACATGATGGCCACGGCGATGGTCGCCCTTGGCACGCTGATATCGGCCACGTGGATCCTATCGGTCAATTCCTGGATGCAGACCCCGGCCGGGTTCGACATCAACGAACTGGGGCAGTTCATCCCCGTTGACTGGTGGTCGATTGTCTTCAATCCGTCCTTCCCCTACCGCCTGACGCACATGGTCCTTGCCGCCTATCTCACGACCGCCTTCGTCGTGGCCGGGGTTGCGGCATGGCACTTGCTACGTCGTAATCGCACGGCCGAGGTCACCCGAATGTTCTCGATGGCAATGTGGATGGCCGTTCTGGTCACCCCTCTGCAGATCGTTGCGGGCGACCTTCATGGTCTGAACACGCTGGAGCATCAGCCGCAGAAAGTGATGGCGATGGAGGGTCACTTTGACAGTCATCCCGAAGGCGCACCGCTGATCCTGTTTGGCATTCCTAACGAGGATGAAAAGCGCGTTGACCACGCCATCGCAATACCAAAGCTGTCTTCGCTGATCCTGAAACACGATCTGAACGCGCCGCTTGACGGGCTGGACACCATTCCCGACGACGAAGAACCACCGGTCGCGATCGTCTTCTACAGCTTCCGCGTCATGCTCGCCATCGGCTTCGCCATGCTGGGCGTCGGCTTGTGGTCGCTTGTTCAAAGGTTGCGCGGCCGCCTCATTGAAGATCGCTGGTTGCACCGGGCATCCGTCCTGTTGGCGCCCAGCGGGTTTGTGGCGGTACTGGCTGGTTGGATCACCACCGAAGTCGGGCGCCAGCCGTACACGGTGTACGGGCTGATGCGAACATCGGACTCCCTTTCACCAGTGGACGCACCTGCTGTTGCAGCTTCTCTGATTGCCTTCATCGTCGTGTACTTCGCCGTATTCGGAGCCGGCACGTTCTACATGCTGCGCCTTATGGGAAAACCACCCGCCGGAGGTCTTCAGCACAGCCACAAATCCATTGAAATCTCTAGTTTGGCGGAGGCGGCGTAATGCTTGAACTCTCGACAATCTGGGCAGGCATCATTGCCTTTGCCGTTCTGACCTATGTGATCCTGGACGGCTTCGATCTTGGAGTTGGAATCCTGTTCCCCTTCGCGAAAACCGACAAAGATCGGGATGTCATGATGAACTCGGTCACGCCGGTATGGGACGGAAACGAAACCTGGCTGGTCATGGGCGGCGGAGGTTTGTTCGCCGTGTTCCCGCTGGCCTATTCCGTGGTGATGCCCGCAATCTACATGCCGATCATCATCATGCTGCTTGCGCTCGTCTTCAGGGGCGTGGCCTTCGAATACCGGTGGCGAACGGTGCGTGGGCGCTGGCTGTGGGATGTCGCGTTTCACGGCGGGTCAACCGTAGCAGCCTTCTGCCAAGGCATCGCGCTTGGCGCGCTGGTCCAGGGTATCCCGGTCGAGGATCGGCTTTACGCAGGTGGACAATGGGATTGGCTGACACCATTCTCAGTGCTGACCGGGGTGGCCCTGGTGATCGGGTATGCGTTGCTGGGAGCAACCTGGCTCAATATGAAAACCACATGGGCCTTACAGTGTCAGATGCGTAGGTATGCCCAACCGCTGATGCTCTTGACGCTCGGGTTGATCGGTCTTGTCAGCCTTCTAACCCCGTTCCAGGACCCCGTTTATCTGATCAGATGGTTTTCGTGGCCCGGTGTCACATTCTCTGTGATTGTACCCGCCGTTGTTACTGGCATTGCGTGGAATCTGCATTGCGGCCTTAGAGATCGGCGAGATTATCGACCCTTCTTCTGCGCCATTGGCTTGTTCGTCGTCTGCTTCATCGGCATTGGGATCAGCTTCTATCCCTATATGATACCCCCAAGCCTCACGATTACTGAAGCCGCAGCGCCGGACAACAGTTTGGCTTTCGCACTCGTCGGAGCCGTCATTCTGCTGCCTGTAATTCTGGCTTACACTGCTTACACGTACTGGGTTTTCCGCGGGAAGATTGATCCAGAGGAGAGTTACCATTGAAAACCCTAAACCGAGTTTTCTGGTTCGGCGCGATCTGGTTCAGCAGCGTTGTGTGCCTGGCATCTGTCGCGTTTTTTATCCGGTTGTTTATCCCGTGAAAACCCATGGAACCTGCCCGAACCCTTTTGGGCTAAAGTCGCCGATCTGGAACAGCGCTGTCGGGCCCATCGATCCGGACCGGAGTGTCCTGAGGCGTTCGTTTTGGCGCTGAATTCAGTCAAAGAGGGTGAAAGCCCTCATTTGGTTTTGTTGAACGCCAGAATTTGACAGAACTCTCTCTCGATGCTTACCTGTCAGCGACATAGCGGAATGAGTTTAAATCTATTGTCTTTTCAATGTGCTGAGACGTCACGAGCAGTGCCGGCTCGAGCTGTGTAGAAGCCCAGGGGTTTGATGATGGAATTGATCACTGAACAACTACGCGCCTTTCCGATAATGGCGCTTTTTTTGTGTCTGGGTCTGGGATACGGAGTCGGGAAATTCCGGGTCGGCAAGTTTGAGCTGGGCGGCATAGCGGGCACTTTGCTTGTGGCCGTATTTGTCGGACAGATTGGCGGTATAAACCTGAGCGCGGATGTTCAGAACGTCTTTTTTTCATTGTTTATCTTCATGGTGGGCTACAACGGAGGCCCTCAGTTTTTCGCAGCATTGAACCGGACGGCGCTGACCAAACTATTGGCCGCCTTTATGATGACCTTGTGGGGATTGTTCTTTGTTGTCGTCGTGGCCAGACTGGCGGGACTGGACAAAGGACTGGCTGCGGGTCTGGCGGCTGGCGGGCTGACTCAATCGGCCATTATCGGAACCGCAGGAAACGCTATCGATCTGCTGGGTCTGGCATCGGATGAAGCCGAAAAGCTCAAGACAAACATCGCTGTGGGTTACTCGGTTACCTATATCTTTGGCTCAATCGGTCCAATTCTGGCTGTCAGTGTCATCCCGATCATAATGCGCGTTGATCTGCGACAAGAAGCTATCAAGCTGGCTCAGAAACTCAGCGGTGGTGGTCACAAGCTGGAAGAAGGCGAGTTCCTTCCAATGAACCGCTTTGAAGCCCGGGCATACCAGGTGAACGCCGATGCGGCCATTGTTGGAAAACCGGTTAAGGACATTGAGAGCGGTTACCAGGGCGATCTTGTGGTCGAACGGTTGCTGCAAAATGGTGCTCCCGTCGATCCAACGCCGGAGACGTCGGTCAACGCCGGAGATGTCATCGTTGTCTCAGGCCTTGTCGCAACTCTCACTCAATTCGAAGGCACTGTCAGTGGTGAAATCGGAGAGTATCCGCCGGAGCTGACAGTTGTGGAAGAGCGTCGCAACGTTGTGGTCACCAACCGCAAACTGACCGGCAAAACCCTTGCCGAACTGCGCGCGGCGCTTACAGCGGATCAGCGGCGCGGTGTCCATATCTCGAAAATCACCCGAATGGGCCATGACATACCGGTTCTGCAAAATACCGAAATCCATGCGGGCGACGAGATCAGTATCGTCGGCCACAAGGACGATCTGAACCGGGTTTCAAAGCTTGCGGGCTATGTGCCTCCGTCGGCCTCGGTCACGAATTTCGTGGCGTTGGGGATCGGTGTGGCGATCGGTTATCTGATCGGCGAGATCAGCTTTGATATCGCGGGTACCAAAGTGGCACTGGGCTCGGGGCTCGGATGCCTCGTAACGGGGCTGATCATTGGCTATTTGCGCATCAGACGACCCAAGATTGGCGGCATTAATCGGGGTGCGGCGAATTTCCTTCAAAGTTTCGGATTGGCCGTTTTCGTGGGTGTCGTCGGCCTGAATGCCGGGCAACCCGCGCTGGAAGCGATTCAGGAGTACGGCATCACCCTCCTGCTTCTGGGAATCCTGGTGACGTTGATGCCGATGATCGTACAATTCCCGATCAACTATTTCGTCCTGCGCATCAAGAACCCGGTCGAGGGCTGCGCCGTTGTAACCGGTTCACGCTCAGGCAATCCGGGTTTTGCAACGCTGCTGGAAAAGACGGGCAATGCGACCCCAACGCCCGCCTTTACAATGACCTACGCCGTGGCAAACATCTTCCTGACCCTCTGGGGACCGCTGGTCGTGGCATTTGTTCCCTAGGCCGATCCTTAGGAACACGGCCCCGAAGCGCGGCGACACATAGCTGATGGGTAGGCTGCAAAGTATCGTCGGGCAGGGAGATGGCCAAAGCTTTGCCCGCTTAGCTTCTTGTGCCCGCACCTAGCCGTGTAACGGCAACCCTTTCGACGCGCGATACGCTTGCACATAGCCAACGGCCACGGCCCGGACCGCGCGACCAATCTGCCGATACGCGCTGTCGTCCAGGTTGGCAAAGGACACCCGCGCCGACCAGTTGGGGGCATCAAAACCCGATCCGTTCAGCAGAACAATCCCGTGATCCTGTGCCAGCTTGAAGGATATATCGAGGGGGTGGACGTTGTCTTTGATCCAGGCAACCACCTCTTCGCCCACGTATTTCCGAAGCCAGAACTCGAAATCGATGATGCCGTAGTATTTGTCGAACAACGGGTTGTCGGGCACTTCAATGCCCAAGCCTTCGACCAACTCGTCAAAGCGGTGTTTCAGGATACCCCAGCAGAATTTCTGATAGCCTTTCTGTTCATCCATCAGTTCGACCAGCGAAAACAGCGTCATCATCACTTGCTGCGGCAATGACAGCCCCGCCGTGTGGTTCAGTGCCACATCGCGGCTGTCGGCCACAATGCGGTCGATAAACTTGAAGGACGAAGGATCCGGGGTCAGGGTCTGATACCGCGCGTTGACCACGGCCTTTGTCTCGGCCGGCGCCTCGGCAATCATCCTGTCGAAGATGTTGTTTTCGGCCACCAGGATTGCGCCAAGACGCCAGCCGGTGCAGCCGAAGTACTTTGAAAAGGAATAAACCCCGATCGTGTTCTCGGGCAGATGCCCCATCACCGACTGGAAGTTCGGAACGAAGGTACCATAGACGTCATCCGTAAGGATGATCAGATCAGGGCGACGAGTTTTGACGAATTCGACCAACCGGGCCATGACCTCGGAACTGATCGCGACCGAAGACGGGTTGCCTGGGTTGACCAGAAACAGCGCCTTGACCTTCGGATCGGCCAGTTGCTCGTGGTCGTCATCAGTCAGTTGAAAGTGATCTTTCTCGGCCGAGGACACATCCACGACATTCAGCCCATAATCCTCGAGCACCGGCATTTCCAGATAAGGCGTGAATATCGGGGTACCCAATGCGATGGTGTCACCCGCATTCAGCAGACGTTGGTTCTTGAGCGCCTTGAAGATGTAGCACATCGCAGCCGTGCCGCCCTCGACCGCGTAAATGTCGAATTTCGCGTCGGGCCGGAAACCGGCGCACATCGCCCACATCACGTATTCATGGACGATCGCCTCGTTGTGCATCATGCACCGGTCAGGCATTGGGTAGTGGTCACCGACAATGCCGTCGGTCAGTTCCAATACAAAATCGTCAGGGACAAAGCCGAACTTCTCAATCGCGAAGTCCACCACATCAACCAGAGTGTCCGCACCCGGAGGGCCATTCTTATCTCTCGAATCCGCACAATACGTCTTGAGCCGGTCATAGCATCCATCCCCCTGCGGCATTCCGGCCAAACCGACCTGCTGTTCATTGCGATGGCGCTGCGCTTCGGTCATCGCGAATTGACCCAGAAGAAAAAACGCCTCGCGTGCCTTTGTTGCGATCCAGTTGGGGTTGCCACGTCCCGCATTCAGATAGGGAAGAGCCATCTGGCGCGACTCTTTCTGTGCCAGCTTGATGAGTTCGTCTTTGATTTGGAAAGGACTTAGATTTTCGTACTTATGCAGGTCCAGCGTATCTGGCATGGCATCAAACCCTTTGTTTATAATGTCGGAAATATTCGACCGGATCGTACGCAATGAGTTGTGCCTGTGTAAACAATGCTGTGGCGTGCAGATTGATTTGGAGGGTGCCCTGGCGGCGATGATTGGGTTGGTCCAGAACGACAAAAGCCGCCTTGCGGCGGCTGGTTCGGTAAAAGTGGTTGCGGGAGCACGAAACCAGCAGTGTCGAACACAGTTAAGATGCTTTATTTAAAGAAAAAGACGACTTCCTAGCCACTTTCGAACCAAGGCCACCGCTCGCCCGGCCCTCACCAATTGACCGCTCACGGAAAATGCGGACATGTTAATTTGGCCAACAGAACAGAGAACAGATTTTCGATGCGGCGTCTCCATCAGACGCCGTACTATAGACCAAACAACGCGGGGTCCTGAGAGTGCCTCGGAAAGGGAACAGAACGTGCCAGACTTAGAAGAAAGTGCCCCGAAGCTGGTCACAAACCTTCAGAATTTGAGCGACAATATCGAGCACCTTGAGAAAATTCGCCTAGGTCGAACTAGTCCTGACTACTCCGAATATCTTGAGTTCGTAAAGCGAGGGACTTGTTTTATCCCTTATCAAACGAAACAGGGAACGGCTTTCGCTCCTTCACGCTTTCTTGGCTATGAGGCAAACAATTTCCGGCGTCACAGAGCGAATCTGAACAAGCATGGAAAAAATACTAATGAAGCGATCTCTCGACTCCTCAGACACGAACCCGAAACGGATGAACAGCTTGAGAAGCACTACAAGCGCTTTTGCGCAGAACTGAACATTGAAGTGCAACCGACAGGTGCCTTTGGCCACCAAAGAAAATACTGGAGGCCATTGGATGGCTGGACACAGCAAGACAACTGTCGCGCGAAGCCTGAAATTCAGCGTTTCGAAGTTGGTAACGCCTACACCAGGGAGGACGTGGCAGATCTAATTGGCCTCGACGACAAACAGCGCAAAGGGGCGTGGCTTACTGGATACTCCTGCGTGAATGGGGAGTACTACCTATTTGCCAATGTTGGGGCGAGCGGACGGACTGGACATAACTGTCCGTCGTCAGGGATTTTGGGACAGATGGCGCTCTGATCTAAGAGAGGATGTGGCTCATCTGGTTGGTTTGATTATGCGGCGGATTT
>NZ_JBQGAB010000047.1:0-11755 GCF_056542605.1 Ruegeria sp. AB8 | reverse complement strand
AAATCTGACACTGACGCGGGATGGAGCAGCCCGGTAGCTCGTCAGGCTCATAACCTGAAGGTCGTAGGTTCAAATCCTACTCCCGCAACCAACGATACTTGCGAAACCGCCTCAGCCATGTCGGCTTTGGCGGTTTTTGCTTTTGTAGGTGCCGCCCGCCGTGATCGTTTGTTGCGACCCCCCGCAACCACTTCTACTGAACAGGTCGCCGCAGGGGGCTTTCGTCGCTCCAGGCTAATTGACCCTCCGTTCAGCTAAACATAGTTGCGAACTGCTTCGCTGAAGGAGCATTGTATTTTTTCAACCCAAGTTCGCTTGTGTAGGCCCGTGTTTAACGTCCAACGTACTCTGCCCTAAATGGTCTTAGGCTTTCCCTAAACTGTTCGATGAATTCCAAAGTCACCAGTGACGGTTGCTTTAAGATCGGGCGCACCAGCGAAAGGGTGTGCGGCAACACTGGCTTGAATGGTCGATAGCTTAATCCTCGAGATGTGTATTGGACGGCGTCAAGTTCGCTTACGACTGAGATGCCCACGCCTCTTACTGCCAATTCACAGGCCGCTGTGAACTGCCTGACTTCGATATGTGAATTCAATTCGACATTGGCATTTTGAAACGCTTTCGAAAGCCGTCCGAAAAAGTTGCTGTCGCGTCGTGTGTGGATGACTTTACTTTTTTCAAGGTCCGCAGGTGTAACTTCGGAGAGGTTTTCCAGGTCATGTCCGGTCGGGAATACGCAAACTGTCCGGACGTCGATATTTGTGCTTTCGACCGCCGGGTGACCATTAAAGCTGTCTGTGATTCCAAAATCATATTGTTCGCCGATCATCCATTCGAGAATGCGTTCTGGTCTATCTGGTTCGATCGTCAGGGTGACACCAGGCCGATTTTCCAAAAATCTGGAGACGACATCGGGTAGGTGGCTGGTGGCAAATCCGGGCAGGCAAGCGACTCGGATGTGCCCTGCTTTGCGTTTTGTGATGTCCTGACTGACATCCGAGATTTGCCTCATAAGCTCGAGAACACGTTCGACGCTGGGTAAGAGGTAACGAACCTCCTGTGTTGGCACCAATCTGCCTTCCCGGCGATCAAAAAGCTGGAACCCAAGTGACTTTTCAAGATCCGACAGCAATCTGCTGACAGCAGGCTGGCTTACCCCCAAATCGTTTGCGGCCGCTGTGACAGAGCCGTTGGTGGTCACTGCCATAAGGGCTTCCATTTGCCGTACTCTCAGAATTTGACTCATTGCCGATCCTAGTCTGCTGTCCTTGAACATAACATTGTGTTATTTTTTTATCCAACAGATAAAGCTTGAATTATATTTCTGTAACGCTAACGTCGTGAAATCGTCATGTGTGCCGTTTACGCGTAGCGGTCGGTATTCAACGAAGCATCGAACCTGATGCATGGGAGGAATCATGAATAAGAATCTGCTAGGCGCTCTTGCCTTAACAACTGCCTTGTCCCCGGTGGCGGCAATGGCGCAAACCGAAGTTCAGTTCTGGCATGCCTTCACCGGTCGACTGGGTGAACTTGTGAAAGCGCAGGTCGAGGAGTTCAACGCCAGCCAGGATGAGTTTGTCGTGGTCGAAAGCCACAAGGGCAACTACTCGGAAACCTTGAATGCGGGGATCGCCGCATTCCGTGCCGGTGAACAGCCGCATATCCTGATGGTGTTCGAAGTGGGCACGGCAACGATGATGTCGGCCGAAGGTGCAATCAAACCGGTCTATGAAGTCATGGCTGAAAGCGGCGCTTCCTTCGATCCCGACGCATATATTGGGGCGGTCAAAGGATACTACACGACAACTGACGGTGACATGCTGTCGTTGCCCTTCAACTCTTCCACGCCGGTTCTGTGGGTCAATCGCGACGCCATGGAAGCGGCCGGAGTCGACCCGGATACGGATCTGTCCACCTGGGAAAAAGTTGGCGACGTTCTCGAGCAGCTCAAGGCTGGTGGTGAAGACTGCCCGCTGGTGACTGCATGGCAAAGCTGGATCCATCTTGAGAACCTGTCGGCCTATCATGACGTTCCGTTCGCCTCGAAGGACAACGGTTTTGCCGGTCTGGATACCGAGCTGATGCTGAACGGTCCGGCGCAGGTCGCACACCTGACGGCAATGGGTGACTGGGCCAAGGATGGCAAGTTCATCTACACCGGGCGCAGGAACGAAGGTGGGGCAAACTTCCGGGCTGGCGAATGCGCTTTGTTTACGGAAAGCTCGGCCGGTTACGCTGGCATAAAGGCAGAGGCTAAGTTCGATTTCGATGTGCGCCCGTTGCCCTATTGGGAAGCTGTCACGAGCGAGCCGCAGAACACCATTATCGGCGGCGCATCGCTTTGGGTGATGGAAGGTCATGACCCTGAAGAATACAAGGGCGTCGGCGAATTCCTGAGCTTCTTGTCGTCGTCCGACGTGCAGGCCGCCTGGCACCAGAACACCGGCTATCTTCCGATCACGGCTGAAGCTGGCGAAGCCACCCGCGCTGCGGGTTTCTATGACGAAAACCCGGGAACCGACATCGCGGTGATCCAGATGACTGCGAAGGAGCCGACCGCAAATTCGAAAGGTCTGCGTCTGGGGTCGTTCGACCAGATTCGCGGGATCATCGACGAAGAGCTTGAGGCCGTCTGGTCCGGTGAAAAGACCGCTCAGGAAGCGATGGACAGCGCAAAAGAACGCGGTGACGCGCTACTGCGCCGGTTCGAATCCGCCAATCAATAAACAACAATCCGATGCGGGCTCTACAGAGCCCGCATTCTCTTTCTTCGGTGGACCATCAGGATGGAAAAACGCGTCACCTTTCGCGGCTGGCTGTTGCCATTGGCGCTGATCGCCCCTCAGGTCATCATTTCCGCTGTATTCTTTTTCTATCCTGCCGGGCAGGCTGTTTGGCAGTCTCTGTTCATACCTGATCCCTTTGGATTGTCGTCCCAGTTCGTGGGGCTCGGCAACTTTGAGTTCCTGCTCAGCGATAAGTTCTACCGCGCCTCTTTCGTGACAACAGCAGTGTTTTCGACGCTTGTCACGCTGTGCTCGATGATCCCGGCCTTGTTTCTGGCGGTCATCGCAGACCGCCTGATCAAGGGATCGGGTGTCTATCGGACGCTCTTGATCTGGCCATATGCGGTCGCGCCTGCGGTGGCAGGTGTGCTGTGGCTGTTTATGTTCAACACCCGCGTGGGTGTCGTGTCGTGGTACCTCGGCCAGCTTGGTTATGACTGGAACCACGTTCTGAACGGCACTGAGGCCATGGGGCTTGTGGTCGTCGCCTCTGCCTGGGGGCGCATCAGCTATAACTTCCTGTTCTTTTTTGCGGCACTGCAGTCGGTCCCAAGGTCGGTGATTGAGGCTGCCGCCATCGATGGCGCGCGCTTCTGGCGCCGGTTCTTCACGATCGTGCTGCCGCTTTTGTCACCAACCGCGTTTTTCCTGCTGGTGGTGAATGTCGTCTATGCCTTCTTTGAAACATTCGGCGTCATTCACACAATCACTGGCGGCGGGCCGCAGCAGTCGACGACTATTCTGGTCTACAAAGTCTTTTCGGATGGGTTCGTCGGACAGGATCTTGGTTCGTCTTCGGCACAATCTGTCATTCTGCTGATCGTCGTTGGCCTGCTGACCGTCATCCAGTTCAAATACGTGGAAAAAAGGGTGCACTACTGATGGCAGCCCAACAACACGGAATGGTCGAAAATCGCGGCATGGGGATCTGGTTGACTCATGGCCTGATGATCCTTGGCGTCTTGATCATCTTCTTCCCGATCTGGCTGGCATTTGTCGCCTCTACTGTCACCCAGCCTGAGATCGTGTCACCGCCCATGCCGTTGGTGCCGGGTGATCAGTTCTGGGAGAACTACAAGGCCGCGCTGTTTTCCGGCGTGAATGTCCCGGTTGCCACGATGCTGTTCAACAGCCTCGTGATGGCCATTGGGATCGCAGTGGGCAAAATCGTGATTTCACTGCTATCGGCCTTTGCGATTGTCTATTTCCGCTTTCCCGGACGGACGACTTTCTTCTGGCTGATCTTCCTGACGCTTATGCTTCCGGTCGAGGTTCGTATCGTGCCGACTTTTGAGGTCGTCGCAGGGTTCGGAATGCTCAACAGCTACTATGGGTTGATCTTCCCCTTGATCGCCTCGGCGACAGCAACCTTCCTGTTCCGCCAGTTCTTTCTGACAATACCGGATGAACTGGCTGAAGCCGCCCGCGTAGATGGGGCCCGACCGATGCGGTTCTTCATCGATATCGTGGTGCCCATGAGCCGCACCAACATCGCGGCGCTGTTCGTGATCCTGTTTATCTATGGCTGGAACCAATACCTATGGCCGCTGCTGATCACGACTGATCCAGAGATGAATACCATCGTGATGGGCATCAAGCAGATGTTCCCGTCCGGCGATGATGTGGCCGAATGGCCGGTCATCATGGCGACGTCCATTCTGGCGATGATCCCGCCGGTCATCGTGGTGGTGTCGATGCAAAAGCTCTTTGTCCGCGGCCTTGTCGATAGCGAGAAGTAAGAAATGGCAACAGTATCCCTAGAGAATGTCAAAAAGAGCTTTGGCCCGACGGATGTGATCCACGGTATTGATGTCGATATCGCCGATGGTGAGTTCATTGTGATCGTCGGCCCCTCTGGCTGTGGTAAATCCACACTGTTGCGGATGGTGGCGGGGCTGGAAACTGTCACGTCAGGAGAAATCCGGATCGGTGATGAACGGGCCAACGAAAAAGAGCCTATGGACCGGGACATCGCCATGGTGTTCCAGAACTATGCGCTCTATCCGCATATGTCGGTGCGTCAGAACATGGGGTATGGTCTGAAAATTGCCGGGTTGCCCAAAGATCAGATCGATCAAAAAGTGACTGACGCCGCAAAGCTGCTGCAGTTGGAACCCTTGCTGGACCGTAAGCCCAGACAGTTGTCAGGCGGACAGCGTCAGAGGGTGGCGATGGGGCGGGCCATCGTCCGCGAGCCAGCGGTTTTCCTGTTTGATGAGCCGCTCTCGAACCTTGACGCCAAGCTTCGCGTTCAGATGCGTCTTGAAATCCGCGAACTTCAGGAAAAACTCGGCATTACCTCACTTTACGTTACACATGACCAGGTCGAAGCCATGACAATGGCGGACAGAATGATCGTAATGAATGGAGGCATCGCCGAGCAAATTGGAACGCCGCTGGAGGTCTACGAGACCCCTAAGACGCTGTTCGCGGCGCAATTCATCGGCAGCCCGGCGATGAATATTTTTGAAGCGCGGCGCGAAAACGGGACAATCCGGATCGGCGACATCGCGGTTGGCCCGTCTGCCGGTCCAGATGCCGCCATTAAGCTGGGCATAAGGCCAGAGCACCTGCTGCTGGATGAAAGCGGTCCGCTGGAAGCTGCGATTCAGATGGCGGAACCGCTTGGGGCAAATACACTGTTGCACGGCCACCTTACGGGTTCTGGCGACACGATCACGATCAGCCTTCCGGGTGTCCACCCGATCGAGGGTCGCCATCCGAATATGCGGTTCTCGGTTGCACCAGAGAATATGCATTTGTTTGACCACGCAACGGGCAAAAGACTGGAAAACTAATGGTGTTCCCTCAGGTCGAAGCATTTCGCGGCGGCAAGGATTTGATCCGGGTCGTAGGTCATCGGGGTGCGCGGGGCGTTTTGCCTGAAAACAGCATGATCGGTTTTGACTTCACACTTTCCATTGGCGTCCCGCTTCTTGAGTTTGATGTCGTTCTTACGGCTGACGATGTCCCCGTCATCACACATAACCACCGGCTTCACGCGCCGACTTTTAGGGACGCCAGTGGCCGTTTCTTGGTAGGAGAAGAGCCAAAGGTTTCTTCGCTGACTGTCGAGCAGATCCAGCAATTCGACGTCGGACGGTTGAACGGGCAATCGGCTTATGGTCGTCGGTTCCCTGATCAGGCCCAACTGGACGGCGTTCGCGTTCCCACGCTGTCGGACTTGCTGAAACTTGTTGGTGAACCGAGATACGGTGATACCAATCTTATGCTGGAACTGAAATCTGACCCCGATTTGACCCACGATTCATCTTACAGGCGGAAATTCGTTAAATGTGTGCTGCAGGAGCTTCGTGCCACAGGCTTGGCATCGCGGGCTGTTTTGCACAGTTTCGATTGGAACTTGTTGGAAGAATGTCAGCGTCAGGCGCCTGATCTGCCGTCTTCCTACTTGACTCAGCTCCCGGAAAATGCCGACGATGTCGGTGAGGATTCCTCGAAAGCTGTTTGCCCGGATTTTCGGGGCCGTCGGGATGAAATTCCAAAACTGGTCAAACAGGCCGGGGGTGCGCTTTGGTGCCCCTATTTTGCGGATGTGACCGCAGAAAATGTGTCACTTGCGAAAGAACTGGGCCTTTGTGTTGCTGTGTGGACAGTCAATGACCCTGAAGAAATAAGCAGAATGATCGATCTGCGCGTGGACGCAATTGTGTCTGATTATCCGGGCCGGGTTCAAAGGCATCTTTCGGATTTAGGCATGAGATGGCATGTCGATACACCGGCACAACTTGACCGGACACAGGCGCCATAGACACCTGGCAATTCTTGGATTCCAGAGAAACACGATCTGAATGGATTGGTTAGATCACCAGTTAAAGTCGCCTTAGGGGCGAAACCTATATTGGCTGGGCAAACGAAACGAGCCTCAGCTTTGACCGTGCAACTTTTTTGTGAAGGCCTCGAAGCCCCCTTCATCGCGTCTCGTGCTACGAAGCGCTAGATCATACCCTAGGCTTGCCCATCATTCGGTGGAAAGGGGCATCTTTTTTGCATTTTCAGATGATTAAGTTGGACCCAAAGCAGAAAGCCTTGCCGGAAAAAGACGTAAATACAGCGCTCTAGATCAGCTTCAGGATGCGACATTCCGCCGCGCCCTTTGATTCAAGCAGGTATATCTATGGTAGTAACATTGCCGTGAGCGTTTTCATCTTAGGCGAGCGAGATAGATATGACAGATCAATCCATCAGCAGCTCGAAAGACGCAGCCAAGCGTGAATGGCTGTCCTTCTTGTTTATTACGTTGGTGTTTCTGCCCGGAATTACAGTCCTGGGGGTCGGGGCTTACGGGTTCACCGTATGGATCCTTCAAATCATTTACGGCCCGCCAACTGGATCTCTCTAAACCCAGAAAATGAGCCGAGGAGCACGTTCTTATGTCTCTGAAGTCTACATTGTCATCCTTCTGGAATACGGTATCCCGACCTGCCACAACGATCAGTCTGGGCGTGATCAGTCTGGGTGGTTTTATTACCGGGATAATTTTCTGGGGCGGCTTCAATACCGCGATGGAGTTTACCAACACGGAAAAGTTCTGCGTTTCCTGCCACGAGATGCGTGACAATGTCTATGTAGAGCTTCAGTCCACGGTCCATTGGGAAAACCGAACCGGGGTCCGTGCCACATGTCCGGATTGTCATGTACCGCATGAGTGGACCAACAAGGTTGCCAGAAAAATGCAAGCGTCGAAGGAAGTCTGGGCGGCTGTATTCGGCACCATAAACACCCGCGAAAAGTTCGAGGCACGCCGCGCGGAATTGGCAAGACACGAATGGGCCCGGCTGGAGGCAAACAACTCGCTCGAATGTCGGAACTGTCATGATTACGACAGCATGGATTGGGACGCGATGTCGGCCGAAGCGCGGTTCTATATGAAACCGGCAGCCGCACTGAATACAGGCTGTATCGAGTGTCACAAGGGCATAGCTCATCACCTGCCTGACAATGTGGCCGTGGGCAGCCCGGCCATGGCCAAGCTTGAAAACAAAGCCAATTCAGGCAGCGTCTCGGTCGGCGAAGACTACTTCGCCATTCGTGACATCCCTGTTTATGACAGCGCCGAGGGTTCGGAGCCGGTGGGTAACCTGACACTCGGTGCTGCCGTCGAAGTTTTGGATGAAAGCGGAGACCGTGTTCAAGTCGCACTTAAGGCGTGGCGCAAGGATAAAGGGTTTGGGCGCGTCATATTTGATGAATTCGGGCACAATATTCGGGTTGCCGTTTTGTCGAAGGACACGGCTCAGAACACTGAACTGGTCGAAGCTTCCGCACCTCAGACGGATGATGCGACGGGGCTCGATTGGGCGCCTGTCACGGTAACGCTTTGGTCGGACAAACAGGGATATGTGGATGAGATTGACGAACTTTGGACGGTGGCTGAGGAAAGCTACACCGCCAACTGCTCCACTTGCCACGCGCAGCCGGACCCGGATCACTTCGGGACCAACTCCTGGCCTGCGCAGTTTAACGGTATGGTCGGGTTTACCAACATGGACGAAGCCCAGGCCAATTTGGTGCTGACCTACCTGCAAAAACATTCCGCTGACTATGGCGGCTCTCACTGAGGAGAAAACCATGTCAACGCGTCGTGATTTTCTGAAAGGCACAGGAGCAACAGGGTTGTCCGCACTATTGGGGCCCAGCCTGCTTCAGCCAGCGACCGCTCGTGCCGAGCAACTGACATCTGCCGGTATCTGGAAAACATCAGGCTCACACTGGGGTGCGATCGAGGCCCTTGTCAAAGGTGGTCAGGTGACCGAGGTTCGCCCACTTGCCGACGATCCGCACCCGACCGATATGGTGAACGGCATCCAGGGCCTGATTTATTCGCCGTCGCGCGTCCGCTACCCGATGGCCCGTGCAGAATGGCTGGATAACCGAAAGGACGCGGACCGGACCACACGGGGCGACAACCGCTTTGTTCGTCTGACCTGGGATGAGGCTTTGGACCTGTTCTTCGAGGAAATGGAGCGTGTTCAGACTACGCATGGACCTTCGGGGCTTTACGCTGGGGCGACGGGCTGGCGGCAGACCGGCCAGTTCCATTCCTGCATCAATCACATGAACCGTGCCGTTTCGATGTACGGCGGCTATGTGAAAAAGGCGGGCGACTATTCAACTGGCGCAGGCCAAACCATCCTTCCTTACGTGCTTGGGTCCACCGAAGTTTATTCGCAGGGAACCAGTTGGCCACTGATCCTGGATAACGCCAAGACTATCGTTTTCTGGGCGAATGACCCGCTGAAAAACCTGCAAGTCGGCTGGACCTGCGAAACACACGAACCATTTGAGTATTTTGACCAGCTGCGGGACAAAATCGTGGCAGGCAACATCCGGGCCATCAGTGTGGACCCGGTGCGAACCAAAACCCAAAAGCACATTGGGGCCGAACAACTCTACATCAACCCGATGACAGATGTGGCTTTCATGCTGGCACTGGCGCACACCCTCTATACCGAAGGTCTGCACGACGAAGAGTTTCTGAATGTCTACACGCTCGGGTTCGAGCCTTTCATGGCCTACGTCATGGGCGAGGCTGAAGATGGTGTCGAAAAGACGCCCGAGTGGGCAGCGCCGATTTGCGGTGTCCCGGTTGATACGATCAAAGAGTTTGCCCGATTGCTTGCATCGGACCGAACCCAGCTCGTCTTCGGTTGGTCCGTGCAGCGGCAACAGCATGGCGAACAGCCGTATTGGATGGGTGCGATCATCGCGGCCATGTTGGGCCAAATCGGACTGCCCGGGGGCGGCATCAGCTACTCTCATCACTATAGCGGTATTGGCGTGGCACCATCTGGCGCCAGCATGCCCGGGGCTTTTCCTCTGAATTTGGATATTGGCGTTGATCCTGTACGGTCAGACGACAATTTCCTGGGTGCCAGCAGTACAATTCCTGTCGCCAGATGGATCGACTGCCTGATGAACCCTGGTGGAACAGTCGAACACAACGGGCACACAGTTACGTATCCGGACATCCGAATGGCAATTTTCACCGGATGCAATCCGTTCCATCATCATCAGGACCACAACAAGATGCGCGTGGCTATCCAAAAGCTGGAGACCATTGTTGCGATTGACTATGCGTGGACCGCTACGTGCAGACACGCCGACTTGGTCCTGCCTGCCTGCACCCAATTTGAGCGGAACGACATAGACAGCTACGGCTCATATTCTCGCTCCGGCGTAATCGCCATGAAGAAGCTGGTCGATCCGCTGTTCCATTCCAAAACCGACTTTGAGATTTTTTCGCTGTTCTGCCAACGCTTCGGTCGCGAGCAAGAATACACCCGTGGCTGGGATGAAATGGAGTGGGTTGAGAGCCTTTATGAGACGACCCGTAGCGCAAACGAGGGTAGCTATGAGATGCCACCTTTCGAAGAGTTCTGGGAAAAGGGCATGGTTCGGTTTGAACGGGGCGAACCTTGGGTCAGACACGCCGATTTCCGCGAAGACCCTGAAATAAATGCGCTTGGTACGCCTTCAGGATTTATCGAAATCTCCAGCCGGACGATCGGCAACTATGGCTATGATGATTGCGGAGAACACCCCAAGTGGATGGAGAAAATCGAACGGTCTCATGGTGGGCCGGGGTCGGACAGGTTTCCGTTGTGGCTGCAATCGTGTCACCCGGATCAGCGCCTTCATTCGCAGATGTGCGAGAGCGACCCGTACCGCGCAACATATGCGGTAAAGGATCGAGAGCCTGTGTATGTAAACCCCGAAGACGCGGCTGACCGAGGAATTGAAGACGGCGATATCGTGCGGGTTTTTAATGATCGCGGTCAATTGTTGGCCGGCGCGATTCTGAGCGATGACTATCCAAGAGGCGTAATCCGCATTCATGAAGGTGCCTGGTATGGACCGGTCGATGCCGCGCCCAACGCTCTCGACACGTATGGCGACCCCAACACGGTCACTTTGGATGTGGGCGCCTCGAAACTGTCACAGGCGACATCCGCAAATACCTGCATCGTCGAGATGGAGAAGTTTGAAGGAGAAGTTCCACCGGTAACAGCCTTTGGCGGACCCATCACCGTATGAAGGAAGTTTCTCCGGATCTGATGCGCTTTCTGTCGACGGGATTCGCGCGCGAACTTGACGTGGCAACCATCAAAGCGTGCCATGGCGGGGTCGCAGACGAGCTTTTGAGTGATGTCGTTGGATCAGATCAGCTGATCCGGGAAATGAAAAAGTGGTCTGACCCGCAGACCACCCAAAAAGAACTCGCAATCAGTTACGGAAGCGTGTTTCTGGCCGGTGGCAGGGAAGCAGCCCCACTATATGCCTCTGCTTGGCAAGGGTCGGGGAACCTCATGTCTGCCCCACATTGCAGAATGCAATCACTGCTAAAGCAAGCCGGAACAGAAGTGGCCAATAGCATCTCTGAACCGGCCGATCATTTGGCCATAATGCTCGAATATCTAGCGATGTGTCTGGAAGGGCGCCCCGGCGCAATGGACGCCGCGCGATTTGCTGCTGAAGACATACTGCCCTGGTACAATGCCTTCGCGACAAGGGTTCAAGGGCATCATTTGTCCGCACCGTTTTACGTGTCGCTCGTTAGCCTCACCGAAGCGGTGGTTGAGGACTGCGCTTTTGAGTAGCTATTTTGGAGTTCCCGAGCAACGCACCAGATGCACAGACAAATCGCGTCGATCCACAATGTCATGCACATCTCCCGCGTATTTACGCCCGCCTCATACCCCTTGATCAAACCTATAGCCCGGTCATCTCAAAATCTGAGTTTTCTAGGTTCCAGACTTATTGATTTTCAGAGTCAAAGATAACTGTGGCGGCGAGAGCGATGGCTGAAAGGAAGACCTTAGGCTCGGGACCCATTGATTTCCGCGTGGCCGCATGATTCACGGTTCGGAAAACGAGTGGTGAACATGTCTGATCTTTACTGGCTAACGGACGCGCAAATGGCACGTCTTGAGCCCTTTTTCCCC
>NZ_JBQGAB010000046.1:0-11994 GCF_056542605.1 Ruegeria sp. AB8 | reverse complement strand
CGTCAGCCAAAAAAGATCAGACATGGTCACCGCTCGATTTTCGAACCGTGACTCACGCAGCCACGCGGAAATCAATGGGTCCTGACCCTAGGTCCTTGATCTTCTCACACATCGGCTGCGGAATGCGGCTCCAGATCCGTGATGGCTTGGGACTACGATCCTGAAGCGCTTCAGGGCCACCCGACATATGCCGGTCATGCCAGCGATATAAGGTGGTCTTCGGGGTTCTGATTTGGAACCATGGGAGGTCTTTGGGTTCTCAAAAGAAACCACAGAAGATGCTGACGGGCCGGTATCAGAACCGCGTTTTGTTTTCCCGGCCGCCAGAACCGCCAGTTATTGGTGGCGGTTAGGCACTCTCCATTTCCATGGTGCGGAATTCGTTTTTTAACCAGGTGTGCCTGGCGCACATCGGTCTTGTAAAATGCTGCCGGATCAGTTTTCCCATGGCCTTCTGGATCAGCAGTGATGTAGTCGCCGGGTACACTTCGGTCGTAAAAAGCGACACTGTCCGCACAAAGTTCCTGCCAGGAAATGGCATGGCTTTGACACTGTTGTGAAACCGCTGCGTTCGGTGGAAACACGCCGCCGTTGTGATGGCCCATCCGCTGCCCTGTGCAACCAGGCCGATGATGGACTGATTACACTCCAGTTCAAACCGGTTGGGCAGGCTGAACTTGCTTCGGGCCAATTGAATTTCGATTTGTTTGCCGATTACGTAGTCACGCGAGTACCTTAACAAAGGCAATTCCGCTTCTGGTGTAAACAACTCTTCGGGCGAACCTTCAAACTTGTTGGGAAGAACGACGATGAAAGGATCGCGCATCAAAGGGTATTCGATCAGCCCCTCAGTGCGTCCCGGCGGCCTTGTGGCAACACCAACGTCCAATTTATGCTCTTGTAGTTTGGCGAGAATCTCGTGACTGGGGCGTGTGAAGTGCCGGAAATTGCAGCGCGGAAGAGCCTGAGCCAAAAACCGAACGAGATCGGGCGCGATCTGGTTGTCGAAATCGTCGATCAAAGCCAATCGCAGGTCCGTCGCATGCTGCCAGTTGCCCGTACGGATCTCGGCTTCGCCACGTTTCAATACGGTCAGGCCTTCACGGACGTAGCGGGCAAACACTTCTCCTGCCGGCGTCAGCCCCATTGGACGGCGTCCATGGTCGACCAATTCGATGCCCAGCGCATTTTCAAGGCTGCGCAGATGGTTGGATACTGTACTGATCGACAAATCCGTTTCAGATGCGACCTTCTGAATCGATCCGGACTTGGCGATCAACTGAAAAACTTCCAGCCACCTAAGGCTCAGCGATTTGGACACGGCAACTGACCATTGTTTCGATTTGTTCGAAACTAGCGAAGCAAAGATTCGCCCTTGCGGCAACAATGAAGTTGGCTGAGATGTCGTTTTCAACCTTTCATGCGGGCGAATTCCGGATCGTACGGGCTGGACGTTATGACCGTCGCGCCAAAACGCTGCCCGCATTTATCCAGCTCCATTTCGCTGCCAACCTCAGAGATGAACGGATGAACAAATGCATGCGCCAGGTTCAATCCTGTACGATGACCCCATTCACCAGAGGTAACAGTCCCCACGACCTTATCGCCCAGCATGACAGACGCGCCGGGATGCGCCGGACCACGCGTTGCATCAATGCGCAGGGGAACCAGCTTGCGGTGAAGCCCTTCTGACTGCCGCTTCAACAGCGCCTCACGCCCAATAAATTCGCCCTTGTCCAGACGTACAAACCTATCCAGCCCCGTTTCCCAAGGATCAAATTCGGTGATCAAATCGGCTTTCCAGTGCAGGAAGCTTTTTTCCATGCGCATCGAGTCAACCGCTCTGGCACCAAACAGGTTCAGCCCGTACCCTTCGCCCGCCTCCCGCAGCGCAAGATAGGCCGCATAGAGAGAGGCGTTTGGGACATGGATCTCATAGGCCAACTCTCCCGAGAAACTAAGGTTCATGACCGTGGCAGGAGCGATGCCGACAAAGCCCTCTCGTACGCTGAGCCAGGGGAATGCGTCCGCAGACCAATCACCTCTGGCACAGTCAGAAAGCACAGTGCGCGACTTGGGGCCAGCCAAAACCAGAATGGTTTGGTCATTCGTCAGGCTGCGCATCTGAACGTCTTCATCGTTGCGCAGATGCTTCTGTAGCCAGTCCATATCATGATACTCGCTGGCTGCGGCAGAGCCATACCAAACCCGTGCTGGACCGCGATCACTGGCAGGGAGATTGGCAACAGTTGCTTCCGCCTTGACCATACCGTGATGGTTCAGCAGATAGCCCAACCCAACACGCCCTTCGCGCTTGCCCACAACTCCGCAAAACATCCGATCCAGAAACGCGTGCCTGTCCACTCCGGTGATCTCAATCCGGTTGAACCCGTTTACTTCCGCCAACCCGACACCGGTGCGAACGTTATCGATTTCGGCAGCAACCAGATCGAAGGTTTCGTCAAAATCGAAACTGAGTGACGGCGCGAAATCAGGGTGAGGTTTGATGTAATCCACCCTTTCCCATCCATTGACTACCGTGAACTCCGCCCCTTCGGATGCGAGAACAGGCGTCAGAGGCGTCGTTTTGGCGGGACGGCCGGCTGGGCGGTGTTCATGTGGAAAGTGGAACCTGAATTCGTTTTGATAATCCTCAATCGCCTTCAGAGCAGTAAGTTCTACGTTCGCGTGTCCTGTAAACCTCCTCGGGTCGAGGCACCAAGTGTCATAACATGCCTCACCATGCACGATCTGCTGGGCCAGCAACCACCCATGCCCGCCGCCTTCGCCCAACCCGGCTCGCAGACCAATGATGCAATACGCATTGCTCTTGCCCGGGATCGGCCCAACCAACGGGGCGCCATCAATCGAATAAGTGATCGGCCCGTTTACGACCGTGTGAATGCCCACCTCCATCAAGGCAGGCATCCGCGCAAATGCACCCTCGAGCACATCAGTTACACGGTCCAGATCATCCGGACAAAGTGCGTTTACGAAGTTTGGATCGATCCCGTCCATACCCCATGTTTTGCACCCCTGCTCGTAGAACCCGAGCAAGAGACCGTTCTTTTCCTGTCGGCAATAGTAGTCGCTGATTGGGCAGCGCAGCAGCGGCATCCGGTGCCCGGCATCCCGGATGGCCTCGATCTCTTCGGTCAGAAAATACTGGTGTTCCATGGACGACACCGGATGATGAACCCCCATCATCGCGCCAACCTCGTTGACCCGGTAGCCACAGGCGTTGACGACTATGTCGCAGTCGATGTCTCCGTGCTCGGTATGCACGGTCCAGGTATCGTCGTTGTGCTGCGTCAAAGCTGTTACAGGCGTGTTTCGGTACACTTGCGCACCGGCTTTGCGCGCCCGTCGCGCCAGGGCCTGACACAGTTGGGCCGGGTCTATGTCACCGTCCAACGGATCCCATAGCCCACCGATCAGGTTGTCGGTCGAAATCAACGGGTGGCGGCGGGCGCATTCATCCGCATCGATCACCTCGAAATGTACATCCATGCCCCGCGCCATGGACGCGAAGTGACGATAGCCCTGCATTTGTTCATCAGTATTCGCCAGACGTATTCCGCCATCTCCGTGATGGTAGTTGATCGGGTAATCCGGATCGTCGGCCAGTTCCTTGTACAGGCGGATCGAATGAGATTTCAGACCCACCATGGTCTGGTTCATCCCGAAATTTGTGACCTGTGCGGCCGAATGCCAGGTCGTGCCCGAGGTCAGTTCGTTCCGTTCAACCAAAACCACATCTGTCCAACCCTCTTGGGTCAGGTGGTACAGCGTCGAACATCCAGCGATCCCGCCTCCGATCACAACGACTCTGGTACGCGACTTCATGGTCTTTGCTCCCTCGGTTTCGGCACAAGTCTTGCTGAATAACGGGTTGGGCAGACAACAGGGCAGACGTTGGTACTGTAAAATCGAAACCGCAATTTCGGATTCTGAAAACGGCAATTCTCCTTTGATGCCCGTGTGTTTTGCGCCTTACGGTGCAACGAAGATGCAAAGGGATTGGGATACATGTCATCGGAGGGCTCCAAACGCAGCGGTCGGAAAGCGCGTCACGCACAGCGTGCAGCCAAGCCCGCATTCGATCCCTGTCCACCCGGTCAGACAGGTGGTGCGTACAAGCCTTTAAATCACTCGGAAATAGAACAGGTATTTGATACCGCCCTGCGGCTCCTGGAAGAGCTGGGCATGGGCAATGTACCGGATAGGCTTACCGCCGACCTAAGGGCCGCAGGGGCACGGGACCGGGAACCGGGGCGGCTGGTTTTCCCACGTTCAATGATCGAGCAAGCCATTAATTCCGCTGCCAAAAGTTTCATGTTCCATGGCCGGGATGAAAGCCGGTCTATCGATGTGGGCGGGGATCGTGTGTACTTTGGCACTGGCGGCGCGGCTGTTCAGACGCTCGACATTGACAGTGGGCTTTATCGCCCCTCTACATTGGTTGATCTGCATGACTTCACCCGACTACAGGACACACTGGCCAATGTCAGTTGGTTCACCCGGTGCTGCGTGGCAACGGATGTCCCGGACGTGTTTGATCTGGACGTCAATACTGTCTACGCCTTGGTGCGGAATACGACCAAGCCGGTGGCAACATCTTTTACGCTGGCCGAACATGTCCACCCTATTGTCGAGATGCTGGACATCGTCGCCGGAGGGGTCGGTGAGTTCGCCAAACGTCCTTTTCTGAAGGCGCACATCAGCCCGGTCATTTCACCGATGCGATATGGCGAAGACGCAGTGGACGTCGTTTATGAATGCATCGCCCATAACATACCAATGTCCTGCATCACGGCTGCGCAAGCGGGCGCAACCGCTCCGGCGACCCTGGCCGGATTTCTGGCGCAGTCACTGGCCGAAACGCTTGCCAGTCTCGTGATGGTCAACACGATCAAACCCGGCTTTCCGATGGTTTTTTCCAATTGGCCCTTCATCGTAGACCTCAGAACCGGCTCATTTGCCGGTGGCAGCGGCGAGACAGCGATCCTGAATGCCGCCTCTGCGCAGATCACAAACTGGCTGGGGTTGCCTTCGGGCGTGGCCGCTTCGATGGCAGATGCCAAGGCCATTGATGCCCAGTACGGGGCTGAGAAAGGCATCACATCGCTTGCCGCTGCATTGGCCGGCGGCAACCTGATATATGAAAGTTCAGGCATGACTGCGTCCCTGCTGGGGGCAAGTTTCGAGGCCTTTGTTCTGGACAACGAAATGCACTCTCACACCTATCGGGTCTTGCGCGGAATCGAGGTCACCGAAGCGAATCTCGGCTTTGACGCCATTTGCAAATCGGTTTTGGGTGACGGGCACTTTCTGGGCAGCGCACATACATATGAAGCAATGGAGAGAGATTACTTTTATCCTCAGCTCGCTGATCGCCGGGAGCCGCGCACATGGGAAACCGAAGGTGCGATGGACGCATGGTCATCTGCCCGGCAAGTCGCCAGAGAGGTTTTGAGCTCGCATCACCCCGAGTATCTCACCCCCGAACAGGACGCCGAAATTCGCCGGCGTTTTCGAATCCTGACCTGAAGACTGACGGGCATTCCCAGCCCGAAGCTGAATCGCTAGGGTCACTGAAGTAACTTGCAGAGGGTGGGAAACCATGGCCGATTCATTTTTTCAACCGGTATCAGCCATGGAGCTTGCCCGGTTTGCGGGCATACCGTCATTCATGCGCCTGCCCATTCTGGATCTGGATCACGAACGCATCTCGGATGTCGAATTGGGCCTTGTCGGCATCCCTTGGGACGGCGGTACCACCAATCGGCCGGGCGCACGGCATGGCCCGCGGCAACTGCGCGATTACTCCACGATGATCAGGGCGATGAACCCGGTCACAGGCGTCGCGCCGTTCTCGCAGGTGAATTGCGCGGACCTAGGAGATGTCGCCCCCAATCCGGTCGACATAGAAGACACGCTGGATCGGGTCACTCGCTACTATTCGAAGCTGAAAGCGCGCAATATCACGCCATTGACTGCCGGAGGGGATCACTTGACCACCCTGCCCGTCCTGCGTGCCCTGGCCGCCTCGGGCCCGGTTGGCCTCATCCAGTTCGACAGTCACACGGACTTGTTCGACACTTATTTCGGCGGCCACAAATTCACGCACGGCACCCCGTTCCGCCGCGCTGTTGAGGAAGCGTTGGTGGACCCCAAACGCTTTGTTCAGGTCGGAATTCGCGGCACGGCATACAACACCGAAGACATCGAATGGGGTGAAGCGCAGGGCATCCGTATCATCCGCATCGAAGAACTGTTCGACCGGGGCATCGACGATGTGATGAATGAAGTGCGCAGCATTGTCGGAACGGAGCCGACCTACTGCACCTATGACATCGACTTCGTGGACCCGACCTATGCGCCCGGCACCGGAACACCCGAAATTGGCGGGCCCAACAGTTTTCAGGCCCAGCAGGTCATTCGCAAGATGGCTGGCCTGAACCTTGTCGGTGCCGATCTTGTCGAAGTGTCGCCACCCTTCGATCCTGAGGGTGGGACAGCGTGGCTGGGTATTTCGCTGATGTTCGAATTACTTTGTGTTCTGGCCCAAGCTGTCGAGGCGCGCCGCAGTTAATCCCCGGCGACATTTTCGGCAATCATCGAAATCATCTCGAACATCACTGCTGCGGCGGTCAGGGCAGTGATGTTGTTGGGGCTGTCTTTTGTGGGCATCATGCAAACCACATCACCGCCAACGATATTCAACCCGCGCGCGGCGCGCAGGATTCCAACCGCCTCATCGATATCAAATCCCTTCTCTCCCGGCTCAAGGTTAGAGACTGCGGGCGCAACGGTTGGGTCAAGGCAATCCAGGTCGAAGGTGATGTAAACCGGCCGATCACCCAGCACCTCTTGGGTTTGGGCCACAACGTCCTCCAGCCCACGCTGACGAAACTCGCGCATTGTGACGATGTTGTAGCCATAGTCGTAAGAAGGCTGCAGCCAGTCCAGACTGCGTGGGTGGCCCCGCAACCCGATCTGCATCGAACAGGTCGGATCCACCTGCCCCTGATCGGCCAGATAAGCCCCCCAGTGTGCCGCTGATTTCTTGGCCCCCAGGAAGTGGTCAACCTTGGTAAAAACATCCGTGTGGGCGTCCAGATGCAGGAAACTGACAGGTTCTCCGCCTGCCAGTTTTCCACATCCCAAAGCCTGTACTATCCCACCAGTGATGGAGTGATCTCCGCCGACAGAAACCGGCCGTGCACCGGCCGCGTCGATGTCCTTGTAGAATTCGGTGATCCGTTCGATGCAATCCTCATTGTCGTTCGCCTTCGGGAACGGCACATCCCCCACATCGGCAATCCGCGCGCTGTCCCATGGGTCGATCTCAAATACTGAATGCACCCTGCGCTGAACGGCCGAGACGTGCCGCAAGGCGCGTGGTCCCAAATGCTGGTCCCTCTCGGTCGTGCCGTTTCCAGTTGAGTGCGGCACGCCAGCCAATGCAATGTCCTGCCCTTCGGGCCCGACGTTGGGGCAACGAAACAGAGTAGGCACGCCCCACCAATACAGATTGTCCATCATGGACTGTTCGTAGCGATCCGCCATTGTTTTCTCCGGTCAATGAAAAACGCCCCCGGAAAGAACCGGGGGCGCAGATGGTTAGATTTTCTCGTCTTCCCGCCGGAATGCGCCTTGCACGATCCTGTCCATGACCATGGCGAGGAACAGAATTGCGAAGCCGCCCAGCAGGCCCGGCCCCTTGGCGGCATATTGCAGTGCCTCCAGGATTTCTTTGCCCAAGCCGCCACCACCTATCAGCGAGATGATTACGACCATGGACAGACACATCAGAATTGTCTGGTTCACACCTGTCATGATCGATGGCAATGCCAGCGGGATTTCCACGTCTTTCAGCAACTGCCATTTCGAGGCCCCAAAGGCGACGGCAGCTTCCTTGATGCTCTCCGGAACCCCACGCATGCCCAGCGCCGTCAGTCGAATAACCGGCGGCATTCCGAAGATGATCGTTGCCAGAATGCCCGGCGGATTGCCCGTGCCAAAGAAGGCAATGATCGGGATAAGGTAGACGAACGCCGGAAGGGTCTGCATCAAGTCCAGCACCGGTTCCGCAGCGCGATAAGCGCGCTTGGACTTGCCAAACCAGATACCCAGCGGAATGCCGAAGACAACGCAGAGCAACACCGCCGCACCCACCAGCGCAACGGTTTCCATCGCCACGTCCCAATATCCCAGCAAAGCGATATAGGCCAACGAAGCTGCGGTGAAGATGGCAACCCTTGGTCCCGCCGCGCGCCATGCAGTCACACAGATGACCAGCATGACAACCGGCCATGGTGAGCCGATAAGTGCCACGGTCAACGCATCAAGAACAGAACGCACACCGGCTACAATCCCGTCGAAGACGTCGCCCCCCGCTGCGGCGGCCGCGTCTATCTTTTCTTCCATCCAGCCAGCCAGGTTCGAAAACAACGTGCCGTTGCCCTCTCCCAATATCATCGCGGATACCTGCTGCTCGGGGAAGGCATCCAGCAAAGGAAGCGACGCGTTTACGGTGAACTTGTAAACGATCAAGGGACCAATGGCGGCGACAAGGATTGCGCCCAAAACCGTGTTTCGGGTCGAGCGTCCGCTTTCCGTGCTGCCCGGATCGATACGCCAGTTTGAATACTGTTTTTCGTAGACACGGTCGGCATACAAACCCTGAACCACCTTGAAAACCAGCAACATCAGCAACCCGGTGATAAGAATACCCGTGGCCTCGGACTGGGCAGCAGCGGCCCTTTCCAAGCTGGTATCAGCCGCTTTCTGAATGTTTTCAGCCAGCTTGGTGAAACGATCGATATCCGCCTTTTCAGTTGCGTCCGCCGCTCGGGCCAGCAGTTCGGCTGCGCGCTCTTGCTGACGGGCGGCACGCTCTGCAAAGTCCGCACCCGGATTGCCCCACGCGCCCCTGCCGATTTGGACCCACGCGATGATCTCGAGGATCAGAAACGTCCAGAACATGCCCCAAATGGCCCGTGACGCGGACCAGAACGGCCCCAGCACCGCCGCCCACGTGTTGAACGTGTTGGGAATGGCACTGGTAGCGTCGTGGATTTTGTGAAAGGCGTTGACGTAATAGGCTCCGTTCGGACCAGCGAACTTCTTGATGGAAATATCAAGAGCCTCGCGATCAACCTCGATGTCAGAAGCGGCCGTTACTTTAAGCTCAGAAGTTGCGTCAGTCATTTTTGCCCCCCTGAATACCACGCAACAGGCGTGGCTTGGTAACGACACCCACGTCACTGCCCGCATCCGTTATGACGACCGGCAATTCGGACTTCACGGCCAGATCGATCAGTTGGTCCAGATCCGCGCCTTCGTCCGCCCTGGGCGCACCGTCGAGTGGCCCTGAATAGCTGTCCATCGGTTCCATGATGGAATGCGCTTTGACCAGTTTGAGCTTGGAGATGCCCTGAACAAATTCGCGCACGTAATCGTCGGATGGGTTCATGACGATATCCTCCGGCGTGCCGATCTGTACGATCACCCCATCTTTCATGATCGCAATTCGGTGACCTATGCGAATGGCTTCATCCAGATCATGAGTGATGAACAGCGTGGTCTTTTTTAGCTGCGCCACAAGCGCCTTGAACTGGTCCTGCAACTGCAGGCGGATCAGAGGGTCAAGGGCGGAAAAGGGTTCATCCATCAACAGGATTTCGGGGTCCGACGCCAGCGCCCGCGCGATCCCCACACGTTGCTGCATCCCGCCGGAAAGTTCCTTGGGCAGGCGGTCCTCATAACCAGTTAGGTTTACCAGGCTCAAAGCGTGATCCGATACAGCCCAACGTTTGGATTTCGGGACCTTTCTGATCTCCAGGGGGTAAGCCACGTTATCGCGGACGGAACGATGAGGCATCAGTGCCATGTGTTGAAACACCATGCCGATTTGCTGGGCGCGAATGCGGCGCAATTCGGATTCCGATAGTTTCGATACGTCGTGACCCAGGATTTCGATCCGGCCGGCCGTCGGCTCGATCAATCTGTTCACGTGTCGTACCAACGTGGACTTGCCCGAACCGGACAACCCCATGATGCAGAAAATTTCGCCTCGCGGCACTTCGAATGTGGCGCCCTGAACACCGACAACGCAGTTGAACCGTTCCAGAACTTCCGGCTTGCCGATGCCTTCGTCTCGGACAGCTTGCATTGCCTCTTCAGCGCGTGCGCCGAAGATCTTCCAAACGTTTTCCAGTTTTACGACAGGTTCGTCCATTTATCCCCCACAGGGCATGGCTCTGCCCAACAGAAAAAAGGCCGCCGCGATTTTCCGCGACGGCCTGCAAGGTCGTGGTTTAGTTGGTTAGCCAGCCGATCACGGTGTCTTCATTCTCTGCCACCCACTGCTTGGCAAAATCCGCGGCTTCGACGTTGTCTACAGCCAGGGCCTTGCCCATCGCGCTCAGATCATCTCCTGACATCTGATAGTTGCTGAACAGAGCGGCCACTTCAGGATAACTCTCTTCCAGCTCTTTCGCGTAGTGCAGGTGAAGAGTTGCGCCGTTCCAGGCCGTGGACGCTTCGGATTTCGACAGCCAATCCGGGTCATCGGTGGGCTGAACAATTGTCCACGTGGCAGGGTCATGAGCCGGCTCTTCAAGAACCGTCAGATCCTGTGTCACGAAGATATAGTGGGGGCTGTAGCAGAACCCGATCCACGGATCGCCCGCCTTGGTCGCGTTTGCCAGGTTGGCATAGGCGATGGTTTCCTCGTATTCCGTCAGGTCGAATATCTGATCATAGCCATAAGATTTGGCTCGTATCTTCTCGACAACGGTCGAAGCCCAGCCCGGAGCACCGATCCAGACCTCTGGCGTACCATTCCCGTCTGTATCAAAGATCGCCATCTTGTCCGGGTCACTCAGGTCGTCAATTGACTTGATGTCATGCTGTTCAGAGATGTAGGTCGGGACGCACATGCCCTGCTCGGCCTGGACCGGGTTTTGATTCATGACGACTGTGCCATTTTCTTTGACATAGGTGTCATGCAGGTTTTGCTGGTTGGGCATCCACACTTCAGGATGGACGTGCATCGAGCCGCTGTCCATGGCTTCGAAGACAATCGGATTCGTGCCGTTTTGCAGTTCCACGTCCAGACCAAGGTTTTCTTCGATCACTACCTCAAGAATATGTGCCGTGGCGTTCACCGAGGCCCAGTTCGGCACACCGATCACGATATCTGCGGCCATAGCCGGGCCGGCAATCGCGACCGAAGCACTTCCTAGTAGCGTTGCAATTCTTTTCATCTGGTATCTCCATGTTGGGAAACTTCCGCGCTTGTTTTTCTCACCCTTTCGGACGGTGGTGCGCTTGGAATTTTTTTCGGGAAGGTCGTGCCTTCCGGTCCTTTTTTGGCCAGCGAAACTTGAGGCTGACATAGCCACAAAAGTGAAGCACGCGAGCGCGCTGCCCATCAAGAGATACGTTATTCTAGTTCCTGTATTGGATATTATCGCAAAGTAGTTTCGATTATTTACGATTCACAGATGGTGTCACGAGTGACCCGAAACCGGCATTTGTTTGTCACATACAGAACACATCGAACGCTGTTTTCAGGCAAATATGAACTGGTCTGAATAAGCACAGTGACGCAGTTTCAGGACGCGCAAAGTTCACACCGCTCCGAATACGCCTACTGAATCATCTTCAGCAACTCCTTGTCAGTTCAGACTAGTCAGATGAGGCTGCTCAAGAACATCAGTATGGCGCTCAATAGCCTCAAGGCGGTTTTCCACGATCGTCAGGAACGGGCTTGCGGGAAAGCCCTGTGGAGCGTCATTCAATATCACCGAGTGTCCGGCTTCGATTAGTTCTCGCGCAATGTCACGACGTACCTGGAAAAGATCTGCACAAGTGGAACTCAGAAATACTCTTAGGGTCAAGACACATAGCCAGTAAGTGACGATTGCCGCCAGCGCGATGGCTGACAGGAAGACCTTTGGGCATCTGTCGTAACGGGTCGCG
>NZ_JBQGAB010000045.1:0-12047 GCF_056542605.1 Ruegeria sp. AB8 | reverse complement strand
AAACCGCGCAGACAGGCCGGACACATGACTGCTTCTGACAAATGCGCAAATCAGATCAAAAATGTCTTGCTAGGAAGGAGCCATCCACACACGCCATTCGCTGCAAGTGCTCAATCTCGACGCAGGCAATTGTCTGGATCGCGGACAATACTGTCACTCGCCTATTGAGGGTGGATGACCGCAGGCAGCCCGAAGCGGACATTCTCGAAAGTTGGCACACTACTGCCGAACTTGATAGATTCGAAAAAAGGTTGCTATTGGGAAATGCGCATGACACGCCGACTTGCCGCCATACTTGCCGCCGATATGGTCGGCTACTCACGGCTTATGGCGGCTAACGAGGCGGGAACACTTGCTCGTCTCAAAGACCTACGACGGGACATCATCAATCCAAGTATCGAAAGTGCCGGAGGTGAGATTATCAAGCTTACCGGTGATGGCCTGTTTGCACTTTTTAGCTCGGTCGTTTCTGCCGTTGAGGCCGCAGCGACGCTCCAGAAGGCGCTGCACGCCGCCGAAGCCGAGAGCCCCACCGAAAGCCGGATCAGCTTCCGAATAGGGTTGCACATTGGAGACGTAATCTTGGACGAGGGCGACATTTATGGCGAGGGTGTTAATCTTGCCGCAAGACTCGAAGGCATCGCTGACCCAGGCGGTGTCATACTGTCTGACGACGCATGCCGGCAGGTTCGAGGCAAAATCGAACACGACATCATAGACCTTGGCGAAGTAGCGCTCAAAAACATCTCCGAGCCAGTTCGCGCCTACAAATTGGCGATGGAGGGCAAATCAGATTCCACGCAAAACCAATCTCAACCCACTGACAAACCCTCCATCGCTGTCTTGCCCTTCCAGAACATGTCCAATGATCCAGAACAGGAATACTTCTGTGACGGCGTTTCCGAAGACATCATCACAGAGCTCTCGCGCTTTCCCGAGCTTTTCGTCATCGCCCGCAACTCCTCATTTTCGTTCAGGGGTCGCCCCGTCACCCACATAGATATCGCTCGAGAACTCGGTGTTCGCTACATGCTAGAGGGTAGCCTCCGTCGAGCCCAAAACCGCGTACGCATTACTGCCCAACTCATCGACTGCACAAATGGAGCCCATGTTTGGGCCGAGCGCTACGACCGCACGCTAGACGACATCTTCGCGTTACAGGATGAGATTACACGCAGCGTGGTCGGCGCCATCGCCCCCCAGATATCCATTGCCGAAATAGATCGCGCGTCTGTGGCTCGAGATATCGACTTCAACTCCTACGACCTCTCGCTACGTGCAATGGCGATCTTCTACGCGGGAGGCTTCTACTCTCAGGATAAGTTCGATGAGGTCATATCGGTCTCTGATCGCGCCATTGATCTCGACCCGCGCAACGTCCAGGCCCATTGGATCAAAGCGTTTGCCTACCTGATGCGTTATCTATACCAGTTCGATGAGGACCCCACCGAAAACCTGGGCCTAGCTGATAAAAGCGTTGAACCTCTGTTTCTTGGTGGTCAACTCGACCCGCGCGCCTTATGCGTTCGCGGTATGGTTCGTCATTTCCGTGGAGATTTTGACGGGGCCAACGCCGACTTCAGTTTGGGCTTCACACTGAACCCGAACTTTGCCCGGAACATCTTCTTCATGGCCTGGCATGAATCTTTGGTCGGCCGAACCACACAGGCGCGCGAACATGCCCACCTTGCCCTCCAGCTTTCCCCACGCGACACTGACCTCTGGGTAGGAGACGCCTATCTGGCGCTCGCCCAAGCTGCCTTCGCCGACGCTGATTTTGAAGACGCAATGCGTTGGGGTGAGCACGCCATTCAGATGACGCCGCGTGCGCCGATCCGCCGGGCTCTTATGATCGCCAGTGCCGCCCACCTCGGGCGCGCCGAAGCAGGCCTGCCACATGAGCAGGCGCTGGCGGATTTCGCCCCAGCGTTCCTAGACAGCATTGTCTCCGGAGCTTTGATCCTCTTCCGTCTACCCGAACACAATGCGCTTTTGGTCGAAGGCTTGAAGAAAGCTGGTGTTAAGCCGTAGAGTTGGTCAGGATGCCAAAGCTCGAAACTATCGCAGACAAATCGTGCCAAGGGCCAATCCAATTTTAGCGCAATGTCCTCGAAAGGTTCTAAGCAATCGCTCATTGCTTCAATCGGCGACGACTGTTTCCAGCCCAAAGCGGACCTTCCAATCCAAGCATGATGACTTCCGAGATGCGGACTTTGCCGCCATTGATCGAATGTCTGCTGTCAGAGTGACACCATTTGTTAAAGAGCAGGCGAAGATTCTCCGCCTGCCTAATTATCTTTGCGAAGCGACGAGGCAAGTCATCTCAAGCAGCAATGACGCCCCAGCCAATGCGGTAATTTCGGCATTGTCAAAAGGTGGAGAAACCTCAACGACATCTGCTCCGATCAGGTTCACACCAGTCAACTTGCGGATCAGCGAGATTGCCTGCCAGGTGGTCAGCCCGCCGCAAACTGGTGTACCGGTGCCCGGCGCAAATGCTGGATCAAGCGCGTCAATGTCAAAGGTCAAATAAGCGGGGCGATCCCCGACAACCTCTTTGATCTTCGCGACTGTCGCCGCAACGCCCTGCTCATGTACGAATTCAGCCGTCAGCGTTTTGAAGCCATGTGATTTGGCGTTGTAAGTCCGAAGCCCAGCTTGAATGGAGTGTTGTGCGTCAAGAATGCCCTCTTGCGCGGCGTGGTAGAACATGGATCCATGGTCAAAGCGTTTTGGGTTTTCTTCCCAAGTGTCCGAATGCGCATCTATCTGGATCAGGGATATCGGCCCGTGTCGTTCAGCCTGTGCCCGTAAAATAGGATATGTGACAGAGTGATCGCCGCCCATTGTAAGCAGAAACGCGTTTGATGCCAGAATGCTTTTGGCTTCGTGGTAAATGGTTTCGGGGATTTCCGTCGGGAACCCGGGATCAAACGTGCAGTCGCCATAATCCACCATCCTGAGCTTTTGGAATGGATCAAAATCCCAATACCACGGACCTCCATCCCAAGCGACGTTGGTGGATGCTGCGCGAATACCGCGCGGTCCGAAGCGACAACCGGGCCTATTGGTGACACTCAAATCATATGGGACGCCCCAAGTGACAATATCGACGCCTTCAAGGTCACGTGAATATTGCCTGCGGAACAGGCTGTTTGCACCGCTATAGGTGGGTTCATACCCCATCCCGTATTGGTGATTTCCATGAAAGGCACGGTCAGTTGAATCTACCATGATTTCGTCTCCTAAAATCAGAAGGCGACAGCGTTGAAGCATAAGTGCCAAGCGTATCGGGTAGTCCGTTGCAATTCGCAATAACGCAAACCGCCGAACTGAACGCAAATAAAATATTTGCAACCACCTATTAGGAAAATCCTAACTCGTTATTGCGACATGCAGCGTGAATTGGTTCCGTCCGCACACTGGACTGATTGGTCAATATCACCGAACCGCATAAGACTAACGCACATTGAAACAGACATTCGCCACGAACACCCGAATTGAAGGAATGGGCTCGATCCTACCATTCGCCGCCTTGCAGCGGGTGCCAACCGTTTGGACAGCGGTTAAGCGGGCAAAACGGCCATTGCTCTGCAGTTCTTCAACGGCCGCTTTTGAGGGCTAGGTTTTTCGCGCCAAGCACTATGCGTTTGGTGACTTGGCCAGAACCACCTTAAAGGTGGCACCGAACTCGATCAAACCATTTGCCTTGCGGTATGGTGCAATGGCCGAGCGATGCGCCTTATCCACCGCATCTTTTCCTGCCAAGCTTATTGCTTTGGCCGCGACACCAGATGCGGCAAGACCAGCAATTGCAGCCGGTTCATCGGGATAGGACCAGGGACTGTCGACGTCGAAGACATCGTATGCTTCGAACCCGCCCTCCTCGACGAACTGACGCAGCACGGTGTCATCAGACAAAGCAAATGGGCCCGGTGCGTTGGGCAGCGGAGGTGGCAAAAGAGGCTTTAAAACTGTCACGACCTCGGCTGCCTCCATGCCTTCTGGGTCGCCCCAAGTCGCGATGGCTATTGCGCCACCGGGTGCAAGGACGCGTTTTACCTCTGACAAAGCCTCGGCGACATCCCCGGCATACTGGATGGCGTTGAAACTTGTCACCAGATCAAAGCTGTCGCTAGGGAACGGGAGTTCCTGCAAATCCCCTACGTGAAAGGCGGCTGCAGGTAACCGAGACTGGGCAATATCGATCAATGCGCTTGATGCATCGAGACCAGTCACCACCGCCCCCAGAGCGCTGGCCTTTGCTGCCGCCAATCCCGCCCCGCAGCCAATATCAAGATATCTGGTCCCCTCGCTCACGCCAGTTCGCTCAAGAACCGTATCAAATACCGGAGCGATTGAGGCTTCTTGATACTTAGCCCAATCCTGCGCCCGGCGGCCCCACAACTCCCCGTTGGTGATCCCCGTCATGGCGGTGTTCTGTGTCATCGTATTCTCCTCAATTTGCGATGACCAACTCCACCATGGCGCAATCCTTTCAGAGTAGTGCGTGGGAAGTACTGATGCTGGTATTTCAGACGTACTAGCCCAAGTGGCTTTGCTGGGTATTATGGACGCTGAGGAGTTTCTTATGAACGTCAAACCATACGGTCTTCTATGCCCGATTTCCCGCGCCAGCCAATTGCTGGAACCTCGATGGACCATTCCAATCCTGACCGAGATTTGGGCCGGAGCCACCAGGTTCAACACGTTGCGACGACGCCTTGGCAGCATCTCCCCCGGAGTTCTGTCTCGGCGACTTTCCGAAATGGAGCGCAATGGTCTGGTGGAGCGTGTCGAAGATAATGCGACCGGTTCTGTAGACTACTTTCGCACGCCCAAGTCCGAAGCTCTGGAACCGGTCATCAAGGCGCTCGGGGTCTGGGCACAACAGAATATCGAAGCTGAGGTCGCTCTCGCGGGAACGCTGGCCTCGCCGATGATGTGGAAATGTCAAAGCGTGCTCCAGGTAGATGCTCTGCCTGACAAGCGGTCAGTAATCCGCTTTCATTTCAGGGATGAGCCAACGGACTACGACACATTTTGGTTTCTGGCCCAGCGAGGAACGCCCCCTGAACTTTGCGTTCACGATCCTGATCTGGATGTCGATCTGTATGTGGAAACTACGTTGGTCGCGATGGGCGGCATCATAATGGGGCGAACCACTTTAGCCAAAGAGACGGAACTGGGGTCATTTTTTCTAAGTGGCGATCCAAGACTGGCTCGCACATTTCAAAACTGGCTGCCCCCCGCACCCTACGCAAGAGTTCCCGACATCCTTCCATTGCGACCGGAATGAGAAACCGGACATCTGCTCAAAGCGCAGCATTTGGTAGGTAAGGGCTCGATGCGGCCATTCTCCGCGGCTTGCATGTTTGGCAAGTCCAGCCCTAAGCGGCCCTTCAAATCCGAGCTTTGCAGTTACTGAAATGCGCGATCAAGCTGCCGGTTTTCCCAGCGCAACTTGGTTCCGGCACCGCTAATCTGGCAACCCTGCCCGGCGAAGCGCTTCAAAGTAACGTTCAGCGCCTTCTGAACCGCCATAGTCCACGTTGCTACGCCATTTCGAGATCGTTTCATCAGGTTCCATTTGCAGCATTTGCGCCAACGCCGCAGACGCCTTTTCAGGTTCCCCAAGCATAGCGTGAGCAGCGGCTCTCGTGCTGTGAAGTGCGGCATAGTTCTTTGAAAAGCGCAAACCTGCCTCAGCATAGGCGATAGCATCATGGTCTCGACCAAGCATTACGCAAGAGGTGGCGGCCCCTCCGGAAGCACCCACGAAAACGGCCCCATATCGGCCCAACCGGAGCGCCGTCTGAAAGCAGCTTAGTGCCATTTTAGGAAACCCGGCCCAGTTGTATCCCCAACCCATGAACAAATGCAGGCGGGCATCTAGTGGCGCTCGTTGCCGGATTTGCTCCAGCGCCACGGAAAGTCGATCCGCGTCCCCGTCGACATTGTAGTCAGCCACTGCAACACTCAGATCAAGCGTTGGGCTTTGACCCGCCATGTGTCGTCCGGCCTCGATCCAGTGTGGCAGCTTCTCGTAGTAGGATGACAGATCGCGTCGAAGATCATAGGTTCTCGCACCATTCATTGTCCAAATAGCTTCGGCATAAGCGGCGGCGAGGGTTGGTTTGGCCTCGATGGCCCTGGCGTGGTACGACAACGTCTCTTTATAGCTGTCGATGCTGGCCTCCGACCATGTGATCATGCCCATCAAGACGCACTGTTCGGCAGTCAGCTCGTCTTCAGGTAAAGCAGAGAGCTTTGCGGTCAGCGACTGGATCAAGATCCCGCTAACGGCATCCAACAGCTTTTCTACAACCTCGTCTTGCCAATCAAAGATAGCTTCGACCGAACCGTCGAACTTCTGAGTCCAGATTTCAGAACCAGAAGAGTCATTTAAGCGTGCTTCCAGACGCAATCGGTCGCCGTGTCCACGCAGCACGCCGCGAAGTGCATATCCCTCTGATGCTTCCGTGGAGGTTATTGCCGCGTTTAACCAGTTGATCGTCCGAAAATAAGAACCGAAATCTGAAGTGAGAGCTGCGGCCATTTCCTTGAGCTCAGCGCGTTGGTCGCTGCACGTGACAGGATGGATGGATAGCTTTGGCAAGCTCGTCTCTGTAAAAGAAGGCGAACTTTGCGGTGCACTCAGTTGTGGTCCATCGTGAATCCACACATCCAGGCTGCGTTGGATGTTCTTGAGCCTCTTCTTCCCAACTGCTTTGAAAGCGTCTGCCAGATTGTGTTCAAGGTTCAGATGTACGGGTTCAGAAATTGCGATACCACCGGTTGGCGCAATGCTCTCAAGCCGTGCGGCAATGTTCACACCGTCACCCAGGATGTCATCACCTTTTTCTGTGATGTCACCCACATGAACACCGATCCGCATGTTTATTAACGAGTATTCAGCCAACTGCTCTTGTAGCTGCATTGCTGCGGTTACAGCTTGCGCCGCGCTGTCAAATTGCACCAGCCAACCATCGCCCATGCTCTTCACGACACGACCTGATTGGCCGGCTATCGTTGGGGTGACGATGTCGCTTTCCAGGTGATCAAGCATTAGAATTGTGGCTTGCTCATCTTTGTGCATAAGCGCCGAATACCCAACGACATCCGCGGCTAGAATTGCCGCCAACCTTCGTTGCAACTGTTGTCCCTTGTTCGACATGCGTTCGACGATAGATGATGCGGCCCTCTACTCCAACTGCCTGAATGCGAGGTTCGCTCGGGGCTCTTTACTGATGCTCTCCGCCCTTGGCATCAGCGTCAGTTCGCGGTCCAATGCGGGGATAACCATCACTTGTAGATTGCCGCATAGCGAGGTGCGAAGAACTTGACGAAGGCTCTGACCTCGGGCCGGCGATAAGCTTCCGGCGAAATGAGCATCAGGTGCGGCACCGCAAGTTCGGGGATTTCGTCGAAGCACCGGATAAAGGAGTCGTCTGTTTCAACCAGTTTCACATTGCTGATCCCAAGGCCTTGGCCTGATCTGATCGCTGCATGCATCAGCTCGAGTTCAGTGAAAGACATAGCGATCTGGTCCGGTGCCACATGATTGGTCAACCATTCGTGGAATACATTCGGAACATCGTCCCGCTGAAAGGTAACAAACCGATGCCCGGCCAGATCATCGGTTGACTCCGGCAAGCCAAATTTGTCCGCGTAATTTCTGCTGCCGAACAAAGACCAGCGGGCCGTGCTGATCTTACGACAGATCAGGTCAGGATCGGGATCGGTTCGAGCCAGGCGCAACGCGATATCAGCCTCACCGGCCATCAGGTCCAGCGCCCGAACGCTGGACAAGAACTCGAATGCGACATCCTGATTGTCGGCAGAGAACTCGTTTACGATCTCAATCATGCGTGCAGAGAAGTTTGCTGAATAAGCTGTAATCCGGATGGGCTGTGTCGACGTCAATTCCTTCGCGCAATCGGCAAATTCGCGGACTGAAGCCTCGATTGCTTCGGCGAGAGGAACGAGGCGAAGGGCTTCTGGGGTTGGTTTGAACCCGTGCGTACCGCGCTCAAAAAGCGTTAAGCCTGTTTCTCTTTCGAGAACATCAATGCGTCGGGCAACCGTTGGTTGGGAGACCTTTAGCTTTCTAGAGGCCGCAAGCGTCGACCCTTCTCTGAAGACGGAGAGGAACACACGAATATCCGACCAATTTCGGAACCCATTCTTCATTTTTGTAGAACAGCACAATCTTGTGCCGGATACCAGAAAAACAGGTGAACAGTTACCTTTGTTGCGACAGCGCAAGTAACTCGGAAAGGAACATGAGATGGCTTCCCATACAATGTCACCCAGCATCTGGACCGTATTTGGTGGACTGTTCGGTTGGACCAAAAGAGCCTGCCCCGAAACCCGTAAGCCGCAGCCTACAGCCAACGATCTTCACGCGGAACGCGACTATATTAATGACGTGATCTGGAGTAATCCCGCTGCGTTTTCGAGTGAACTGGACGTGCAGAACATGATGAGTCTGTATCCAGGAAGGTTCTGACGACACTTGGTGACAATCGGCCAAATAAGGCAACGAGATCACATCCAAGGCAGTTGCGAGCTGTAAGTGACAGCTACGTAACCGCGTAGTGGCCTTCTCAGCTATGCGTCGTCGGCTATGATTGCATCGACTTCGATCTCGACCAACCATTCAGGGTTCACAAACCGATTGATCGCCATAATTGTGTCGACGGGTCGTGCATCGACGCAATACTTCTTCCTTGCCTCGATGGCTTCTTTCCAATTGTCGATATCTGTCAGTATGACTCGCGTCCGAACAATGTCTTGAATTCCGGAACCTGCCTGTTCGAGAGCCGCCTTGATGATTTCAAAGCACTGGGTTGTTTGGGCAAATACATCTCCGACCCCTACGGTCTTGCCTTCAGCATCGACAGGTGCGGTGCCGCCAACAGATATGTGGGGACCAACCCGAACTGCTCGGCTGAACCCAACGATTTCTTCCATCGGATTTCCATTTGAAACTAGCTGACGCATGGCATGAACCTCCTGTTTGTCCCAAGTATACCCATTTTGGCACGGCTTGTTCTTGGTTCAGGTGATGTTAGGGTTTTTTGGTAGAAAATACTGAGCATTAATGGAGGGTGGTTGGGATGGCTGATCCGTTTCAAGATGTAGATGCTGCGGGTGCGGAGTTCATTTCCGCATTTGCCGACTCGATGGACGCGCGTCAGGCCGATCCCACAATGGAAAAGATCGTTTCAAACTATCTGACCAAACTTGAGTTTGCCAAAGATAGCCTGACGGTTGAAGTCGGGTGCGGTGCGGGAGCTGTCACGCGCCGCATTGCGGAGAAGGCCAAACCCGCGCGGGTCATTGGTTTCGAGCCGTCTGTAGGCTTTGTGACCGAAGCAAGAGCGCGGGTTGGGGGCCACGACAATGTGGAGTTTGAGGTCGCTGGTGGAGCGTCGCTGCCCCTGGATGATGGCTCAGTTGATAATGTGGTAATGCACACAGTGCTTACCCATGTTGCAGACCCGGAACCTCTTTTGACCGAAGCAGGGCGCGTTCTAAGGTCGGGAGGGTGTCTCGTGGTGTGTGACGCTGACTTCTCGAAAGCGTCACTAGGAAACATGCCAGACGATCCTCTGGACGCATGCGCCAAGATATTTGTGAACGAGTTTGTCACCGACCCATTTGTTGTCGCCAAGCTGCGCGGCCTGGCCTCAAATGCGGGTTTCATAGTCGAAGACTTCAGTCTTCAAAGCAGAAGTATACTAGACAATGACCAAATGCTCCCCTGGGTCGAAGAAACGGGAAAAGTGTTGATAAAACGCGGTGAAATTGGAGAGGACCTGCACAATGGATTGGTCGCCGAGTATCGCCGTCGAGCAAGAGAGCGCACACTTTTCGGCTATCAGGTCTTTGCAACACTGATTGCGAGGCGGCCATAATCTTGTAGCCAGCGTGGCCGAGGTCAAGCGGCGCATTGTAGAACAATCAACCCTTTTTGCGCGCCACGACGATAAATTGGGTCATGGAGAAAAAGAAGCGTCCAACTTCTGCAAGGCTAAGTTGTTCGTCGAACCACGATTGCGCCACGGCGGGATCAACATGGTCATTTGCGACAGCGTATTGCTTGATAAGGTGCATCATCATGATTGCGAGGCCATCAGGCTTTAGCTGGTGATCCGTCATTGTGAACGACAAAACATCTTCCACATGGTCGCCACGCGCTTTGATCAGTGCGGGCAGTCTTTCCGGGAGGGAACCACTCACAAAGTGATGGTTCCAGGAAGTCAGCATCTTTTGCATTCTGTCGGGCTCTTCGCTGAACCAAATCAAGCTGCCAAAGTGCAGATCGCTAATGACGAGACGTCCGCCGGGTTTGACGCATCGCAGCGTGTCATCCAGTGCACCGTCTACGTCTTCGATGTACTCAAAGACCTGTACCGAGACGGCCTTGTCAGCACTCTCATCCTCAATGGGCAAGCTATTTGCGGCACCAGCCCGAAACTCCACGTTTGCGTAGACGCTGCATCGTTCTTTAGCGGCTGCTGTCATGTCAGTGCTTGGGTCGATCCCGATGACACAGCCATCCGAGCCAACTGCGCGAGCCAACTCCGCTGTTAACATCCCGTTGCCACAACCAACATCCAAAATAGTCTCACCGGGAGCCGGGCACAGCGCATCAAATGAAGCCTGTCTTCGCCGCGTCAGTTCAGCTCCCTGATAGGCGATTTCAAGTAATTTCGTTGTCTCCGCGTCAAACTTAAGCAAGTCATTACCCCCCCAAATTACCAGCCTTCTATTCGCACGACCTTACCAGACATACAGAACTCCTCGAATGACCATTTTGTTGGCAAGGCGACAGACCTTGATGGTTTACAACGAGCGAAACTCTGTGCTTCAGTTCGGAAGGGCTGATCCATATGTCCAGCTTTACTGAAGAGAGTGAAAAGGCGCGTAAGCAGTGTCGTTTAAGGCCAGCAGAAGTTGATTAATTGCAATGCAAGAGGAACCCTTCAATGCGACCCACGCGGGTGACGGTTCTTTTAAGAGTTCACCGACTTCGACGAAGAAAACTCTTGGGACAACTTAACAAGCTGTGTTTTCGGCACCACTAAGCGTTCCGCTAGTTCGACGTCGTCATTCAACAAGGCGCGACAAATTTCGTCCTCCAATTGATTTGCCAAACTAAGTAACGCGCTCGCGGTTTTGACGGAAGTTGAGGTCTCTCTAACGAGCGCAGCGCGGTTCAGGTTATTCGATGAGATCTGCGGCATGGTCTGTCTCCCCACTGGCTTCATACGCAAGCTTATCCGCATCAATTCGCCGAAACCGTTGACATATCGTTGCTGCATCGTTGAATTTTGTAGATAGCGTTGGAGGTATGCATGCGGCAGTGGGTGTTAGATCGGAGAGACGGTAAATTGTCTTCCGGTCAAGAGCATTCGACTTTGTCGCCAAAAGCCACGGAAGTATTAGAGTGCCTGATCGCTGCGAACGGGGAGGTCCTGTCGCGGGAAGACATACTTCAGTCCGCATGGCAGGGCTTGCACGTCAATCCAGATCTGGTTCGAGAGTACATTTTCGAAATTCGCAAGGCGTTGGGCGATGACGCGAAAGATCCAAACTACATAGAAACTGTTGGTCGGCGTGGGTTTCGCTTGATTGGGGCGATTTCAATTAACCCTGCGGCAAAAGACCTCTCAAATTCTAGTTCCGTGTGCAGTCAACCCAATCCTCTGCCGCCTGTAAAGTTTTGCCATTCCAAGGACGGGACTTCCATTGCTCATACTGTCTCTGGCGCGGGTTACCCTTTGCTGATTTCCGGCAGTTGGATGACCCATCTGGAACAAGACTGGCAGAACCCATCCTATGGCGATTACATCCGGCACCTTTCGGAAAAGTTCTCTGTCATTCGATACGATCAACGCGGAAATGGGCTGTCCCAATGGTCTGACGTCGACATCAGCTTTGAGGGCTGTCCGTCGTCAGGGATTTTGGGACAGATGGCGCTCTGATCTAAGAGAGGATGTGGCTCATCTGGTTGGTTTGATTATGCGGCGGATTTG
>NZ_JBQGAB010000044.1:0-13650 GCF_056542605.1 Ruegeria sp. AB8 | reverse complement strand
TCATCTCCACTCCTTGGCGGTTACGATGAGCCAGAAACCCTCTCTTATCAAATCTACTTAAACTGTCCCATTGGTGCTGACGTCAGACAAGCGATCGAATAGATTGGACTGTTATGCCGCGGAGTTCGGTTACGGATGATCTTTTTGACAAAGCTCCATTTGGTGAAAACACAAAAGTAACAGAAAAACTCGCTAAAAAGTTCATGCATACCGAGATTTGGGACTTGGTCGACAGCATGGATGGCGAATTTGAAATGATGCCGTCAATTCGCGCTGATCTCACTGATCCGTCTGTCCGGGAAAACTACCCAATTTACCAAAAGCTTGCGGCATCTGGCATCACTGACTACTTCGTTTTTTCTGCTCCGTTCGGAACACGCACAATAAGTTTCGACAGCGGGTCAGAGTGGCTGCTAGGTGTCTCGGTATCCTTCGCCACAAAGAAACGGTCGGGTTTTTCCGACCGGGAGATCAATGGTCTTAGGCGTCTTTCAACACCTTTGTTTGGGACGGCTCGTGTTTTTTCTGAGCAGTTTTTGGCGGCTGAATTGATGGAAGCATATTTGGGCAGGATTTCAGGTCGCTCTGTCTTAAGTGGACAAATATCGCGTGGCGATGTTCGAGAGATCGACTGTGCGCTTCTATACAGTGACATGCATGGCTCGACGGCCCTAAGTCAACGTCTGTCCCCAAAAAAATACGTCGCGGCAGTTAACCGTTACTTTGACTGTGTTGCTGGAGCGGTTCACGACCACGGGGGAGAAGTACTAAAATTTGTCGGCGACGGCTTGCTTGCCATATTCCCGTTTGACGGACGTAGAAGGTTGCCAGAGGACATGTGTGAAGCAGCATTGTCGGCCGCAAGAGAGGCGTTCCAAAGGCGGGAGGAAATCTCGACTGAGGACCGAATGGACTTCGGTATTGGTCTGCACATGGGGGCTGCCGTTTACGGCAATGTTGGCACTGAAAGAAGGCTGGACTTCACGGTGACCGGCTCCTCGGTCGCAAAGGTTAGCAGATTGGAAGACCTGACGCGGTCCCTAAGAGCTCCATTACTTGCTACCAGTGAATTTGTGAGACTTGTCTCCGAAAGTTCCGAATCTCTCGGACCGCACAGCTTGCGTGGTTTCGACGACGAAATCGAGGTATTCTCCTTCCAGCCCTTCACTTCGCTTTAGATTGCTCTGGCGGTGATGTGAGTTGCCAGTATTACAAATGAGAAATCAAAACACGATCATAAGTAGGGCAACCGGCCCAGAGCCGACCTTGAATGGGCCATTTGAATGCTGCGGCTGTAGCACGCTTTGGTGATAGTCACCGCACTTGCTCGGTTTCATTCACCTTGAAGGTCTGCACCGCGGACGAAGCAGCCAAGCGGGTGGAAAGCGATAGAGGTTGTAAGCCGGCCCAAACTGGACACGGCTGAGTCCTGCATTGCAGCTTCCTTGCAGCAATTGTTCATGCAGACCGCAGCGAACTGCGGCTTTTGTCTCGAAGCAACAGACGCTGCGGTTTGTACCGACGTCCGCTTCCGCGTTAGGGCTCGCGGTCGACCCTCAATCGCTTTTGCTACAGTCCTGGTCTGATGTAATTCAGGATTGAGTTCATCCTGACAATCACTTTGCGGATTACGTGCGTCGCCGCTGCTGAATCAGTGTACATCGCCGCTAAACCGGCTGCGCCCGGAGGGATCGTTTCCAGTATGTCAGGGTTGTCCGGAATAATGGTAACGATGAAGGGCTCGCTTACGATCTCCCCAGCCTGAAAGACCGTTCCGCTAACTTCAGCTTGTCCCTGTGAAGAAATGTCAAAGATCGTATCCACCGTGCCGGTTACCAGCTCTCCCGGTCTGATTTTGAAGGCAATTTCGGCAGGCTGGCCTGGTCGAAGATGACGCAGATAGATCTGATGCACCTGAACAACCAAGGCTTTTTCCGCGGTGTCAACGAACACTCCCGCGGGCGAAAACGGGAAAGATACCACTCTTTGACCTTCCGTGATCGCAAGGTTGTTCACAAAACCTTCGGACGGAGCACGGACAGTTGTCTCTTGAAGATTCCACTGCGCTTGATCAAGCGCCGCTTGCGCTTCTGCAAGCTTAGCGACAACGCCATCCGGTGTGAGGGCATCGAGTTCTACCTGTGCACGAGAAACAGCCGCCTGCGCTTGATCGACCGCGCCTTGTGCCGCGTCTAGATTTGTTTGGCGTGTTTCGAGACGGTTTTCGGAAATTGCTCCGCTTTCGACAAGCCTGCTATCATCCTCAAAGCGTGATTGAGCAAGGTCTCGTTGCGCGATTGCCTGACGTAGTTGCGCTTGGGCGGAGGCAAGGCTCTCACGGTCCTGCCGAATTTGTGCCTCGACACGTGAAACTGTTGCTTGCGCTCGTGCAGCCGCAATTTCGAAGGGTTCCGGATCGATGCGGAACAAAACGTCGCCTTTTTGCATCGGAACATTCGGTTCTGCTACGACTTCTACAACTTGGCCAGCGACGTTTGGCACAATTGGAACAGCTCTCGTCAAAACCTTAACGGGTCCGGAGGGCGCTCCCCATTGCATTGGAATAAATAGAAATATGAGTAGGATAACCATCCAGCCGATGGTCGAAAGCCATGTCGCCTTGGAGTTTGGAAGAACCTTGAGTTTTACAAGAACGAAGAGGACGGCAACATAAATGAGGGTAAGAAAGACAATCATGACGCGCCTTCCGACCGAGCACCGGTTTCAGGATCGGTTGCTGAATTCGCCATTGCTTGCAGCGGCGACTTTGTGAACGCCCAAATCAATGCAAGCGGCCAAAATACGCCAAAGGTAATCGCGCCCAACCAGCCAGCTACATTGATCGCATCTGCTTGGGGATGTTCCCGTTGCTTTGCAATTTTTCCAGGCAGCATTGCCAAAGTCACAAATCCTACAATGACTGTGAGGATCAGTATAACAAGTACGATCCAGGCAAAAATGTCCAATCCACTCACTCGAATTGCCTTTCTATTTTAGCGATGGCTCTCAGGATTCATGTGGCCTATTCGGCCGGAGCAATATCCGGAACACGGTAGGCTCGAAATTCTTCGACATTCGGGCGATATGCCCGAAGCAGCAGATTCCAACCATCTTCAGGCGTAAAGGCAAAGTTAGGAGCAAGTCCGCGACAGTCCTCGCCACCGAATGCCACGTCAAATGACCCGTCGTCGTTGCTTATAACGCCCTGGTTGGAGCTGACGATGTTATCCGTGTCCGACATCAGGTACTTCTGCGGGCCATACACTGTGATGGAAAAGAATGCATCGACCGGCACTTCTGGGAATGTTGCCGTATAGCAAGAGCCTCCCACCGCGTTTTCAGGACCACCGATAGCGTACATTGCGTTTTCGTCTGCCGACAAACCCCAGGCGCCTGCCGTGACATAGGTGAAATACTCCCAGTCATCGACATCGGCGACCCGTTTCTGCATCGCACCGAACGATGAAGGCAGCTTGGAATACTCAGCCAGCAGGGCGGCGCGCACCCTTTCAAGTGCCTCCGCGTCAAAGATTGGCAGATCATCCTCTGGCGCGGCGCCTGAAATCGCATACTGTGGCTGCAATTCTTGGGTAACGACACGCACATCGTCAGCAGTGGCATCTGTTCCGGTTCGAATACCAACAGCGACGAAATCGGTCTCGAAATCCTCGGACGAGAACGTGTATTGACCGTCCCCATACAGGTAGAACGGCGTCATGTGGTCTTCCGTAATGATCTGGATCGATAGAAACCGGTCGCCCACATCCGGCACATCCAACGTGAACCCCTGTCTCGCATTGACGATAGCAATCGAATAGATCGTGTCGTTATTGGGCGAAACGACCCAGCGGTCGTCGGCAGTAGACAAGTTCGTGAAGTGAAAGAACTGGTTGACGCCAGAGCGGCCCATGAAGTTAGCAAAGAACGCCCGGCTGTCGGCGTTGATATACTCGGCGGCGCTCATCCCGTAATCTTTCGGATCTGTTGACCAGCCGGAACTGTCTATGTCCGGGATATCCGCCAACGACGCCGGTGCGATCAGAGTGCTGCACAACAGGACAGCTGTAATCTTGTGGAACTTCCTGGATGCGTTTTTCATTTTGTTTCAACCTCGACTGTCAAGTCAGCGCCGGGAACCGGAACATAAGCACGAAGAATAACATAGAATGGTGTCCCGGTTGGAATGCCGTTCTGACCCTCGCCGGACGGACTGAGCGTCACGGTATAAGTTCCGTCGTCGTTTGGTTCCGCTGTATAAGTGGTTTGATCGTAGATGCCCTGATCGTTTGGTATTAGCAGCTTGTTGGCGGAAGCATAGACCGTAACGGAAAAATAGCCGCTTTCTTCAACGATGTTTGCAGGCACGGTCAGAACGTATGTGTCATCACCATTAAAAGGCTGTCTGTTCTCGTCAAACACCAGTAGGCCGTACCTCACGATGTCCGACGGCGTGCCGAGCTGGCCCTGAAATACGCCAACAGCAGCGTGGATTTCGCCCACGTCGCCGGAAACATACCCGAAGACCTGGTCGGTATCCACCAGTGGCACCGCAGTTTCGATCAGCTTTAGTGCTGCCGCCTCGGTCTCGGGCGAAAATCGCTGCACGTCGCGGTCCATGTCGCCCTGGCCGCCTTCCATCACAATCTCACCGCTCAGCGCCATGACCTCGTCAAGATTGTCGACCACGACCATTCGGGTGAAGGCAAGCCCTTGGTCGGTTTCAAGGGCCAGTTTGTGAAAATCGCCTTCGGGCAAGGTTTGCCCTGGCCGGTATAGCAGGATCGGCAAATCCGGGTTCACGAGGACGCCCGGTACGTTGTGCTTCATGTCGAAAATCGACACCGAGAAGTAACGGTCATATTGCGGCGTGCGGATGATCGCCGGGCCTTCGGACAGGCTGAACCAGTTATAGCCGTAGTTCACCGTCGCTTGTGGCGTGATCACAGTGTCATCGGTTGGATCGACGAGTCCCGTGAACTGAAAGCTGCCCGGCTCGTTGGTTTCAAGCCAACGCTGCATCATGCGCACCTGTTCTTGGTTGGGATACTCGCGAATATAGTTTTCGATGGTGTCCTGAGCGGATGCAGGTGCAGTGAAGACCGGCAGAAACAAAATTAGGGAGTAAAGTTTTCGCAGAAGCATGTCGCACCAAGTTTGTTAGAAATGGTTCACTGAATTCACACCTTTCCAAGACTAGACGGTTAGCGGGACGAAGCAAGATCATTTGAACGACGCGTTGAAATGGCGCAGGATTTAACCCACGGGCGGCATGCGGATGAGCTCCAAGTGGCCAAAAAAGCTGCCATAAACGGGTCTTTGCCTTTCCAAGTTTCGATTTTTTTGTCGGTCACTTACCTCGATCTTTGACTAATCACTCCAGAGCGATCACTGTGGAATTTGCGGCGAACCGCAATGGTCCGTACATGATAAGGGCAACGGCCTACCCAAGGAGCAGAAGTAAATAGCTATGAATATGCAATTTCAACGAACATGATTGCACCAACCAGTCGATCCAGCCTCTACAAACGCAAGGAGATTTCCAATGGATAAATACGTGGCCATCGTTTTCGATAGTGAAGAAAGTGCCTACAAGGGAGCTGACGCGATGCGTGATTTGCATCGTAACGCAGAGCTCACTGTCTATGCAGCGGCGGTTATCTCAAAGGACGCCGACGGCGCTGTCAAACTAAAGTCCAGTATTGATGAGGGACCAATTGGCACGGCTTTTGGGATTACGATTGGTGCCATGATCGGCATTTTGGCGGGTCCGGCGGCAGTGGCGGCCGGTGCTGCGGCCGCTGGAACCGCGGCAGCGGCCTCGGCCGCAGCCGGTGGAATGGCTGTAGGCGGTATGACAGGCGGGCTCTTTGGGGCATATCGCGATCTTTGGGTTGCTGGGATCGATAGCATAATGCTTGACAACATCAGCACCGAGCTCCTGCCTGGAAAATCCTGCGTCGTCGCGTCGGTTGATGAGGTCTGGATCACCCCACTGGACAGCAAGATGAAGGATCTTGGCGGGACCGTTTTCCGGAAACTTCGTGCAGACGCGGTGGACGACGAAATGGCGACAGAAATGGATGCCCTAAACCGCGAATGGGAAGCTATGGATGAAGAGCTGCAGGCTGCCAGTGATGAAGCCAGGGCCGCCATAAAGGCCCGAATGGATAGCATCAAGACCAAGATGGATGAGACCGAAGAGAAGATTGACACTCGTCTGGACGAGATCGACCGCGAGTTCGAGGCGAGGCTGCAAGCTATCGATGAGCAAATTGATAAAGCCGCGGATGCAACAAAAGCCAAGTTCGAAAAGCGAAAATCAGAAATCAAAGAAGAGTGGCAGGAGCGCAAAAACAAGCTCGCCGCTTCTGTGCGGAGAATGGCTGACAAGATCGAAGCCTGACCAGAACTTTGGGGCGAGTGACTGGAGTTACTCGCCCTTCTTTGGAAGGAGGTCTGTATGGCCACTAAAGCCGAACTGGAAGCCGAAGTCGCACAACTCCGGCAGCAGAATGAGGCATTAAAAACTCAAAAAGAGATAAGCGCTGAGAGTGACAAGACCCCGGAGCTATCTGATAACTTTCATTTACCGACGGAGCTTTCTGACGCGCTAAAAAAGCATGGGGTCGATGCGGCGGATGTAGAAGCCATGGGCAACCAGCTCGTTGATGAAATGATTACACTTCACAAAGAGCACCCGTTGGTCACGCTTCTGGGAGTCTTTGCCGTCGGATGTATCGTCGGCCGCGCATTCAAATAGGACAGTTCGATGAACCGTATTGGCAGAAATCTCACAATCATTTTTCGGACAGAACGACTGATCACGCGCCGAAGGCTGGCGGTTGTCCAACAGCAAACGGTACTGATGGCTCTCGCTGGTCTGGCTGCCTTGGCTGGTTTGGTTCTGCTGAACCTGACGCTATACCTTGTTTTGACAACTTGGATTTCGCCTGCTGGTTCAGCTGGCATCCTTACAGCTGGCAACCTCCTGCTCGCTGCGCTCTTGTCGGTGATTGCTGGACGCATAAGCGTAGAAGAGGAAATTGCACCAGCCGTCGAGGTGCGGGACATGGCCATCGCCGATATTGAGGATGAGTTGGAAGGTATGGCAACCGAAGCTAGGGATGTTGTTAACTCAGTCAAATCGTTGGGCTCGAACCCGCTAGGGTCACTATCCACACTTCTCGTCCCGTTGATTACTGCCGCGCTGAAAAACAAGGAAAAAAGTTAGAATTCACGACTCTTGATCTGGATTTCTGGATGATTTCTGCTCCATTAGTTCTTGCTTCATGGCAGCAAGCTCAGCTTCTATCTCCGATTTAGGCTTGCTGCGTGATGTGGATCCCTGCTGTTCGCTCACAGGGTGAGAGTGCTCTCCGGGAAGAACACCATCGCTTGAAAGCAGCCGTGCAAAAGGCTGCAACCCTGGGATCTGCGAGCAAACGATCATGATCACGACGGTCAACGGCACAGCAATGAACGCGCCGATACCGCCCCACATCATACCCCAGAATGCCAGCGCAACCATGACGACGAACGTGCTGAGATTGAGTGACTTACCCTGCATTCGAGGCTGTATTATGTTGCCAATGATTGCATCTCCGCCACCGTAGATCACAACAATGATCAGAGCAGGGGTAAGTGTGTAGAACTGCAAAAGTGCCATGATGGCTTGCATTGCGACGGCTAAAAAGAAACCGATGTTTGGTATGAAATTCAAAAGGAATACGGTGAATGCAAGCGATAAAGCAAAGTCGACGCCAAAGAACTTCAAAACGACGAAAGACAGAGTTGCGCTCATCGCGCTGGTGACAGCATTGATCCACATGTATTGCCTGACGCCGATGGATATCGACTTCAATATGTCGCCGACCTGACGCGCTTGCGCTTCGTTCTTGCAGAGCTTGGGCAGTTTTTCAGTGAATGCTCCGCGTTCAGCAATCATAAAAGTCAGATAAAGTACAATCAGACCAATGTTCCCAATCATTCCGGCAGCTGATGCGGCTAGCTCTGATAGGAACCCCTCAAAGTCGATCTCTTTGACCGCGCGCTCTATTGAGGCAACAACTTCAGTACCGACAAAACCTTCCAGTTGTGATTTTAGCTCGACTAATCGTTCATTGTATTTAAACGCAGCCTCCCCCATCGCCGCTGCTTGTGTTGAAACACCGTAACCAAGACCAATCAGCAGCCCGATCACAAGGGCAGTCGCGGAAAAATAGGCCAATGAGCGCTGTACACGCGTTCTCCCAATTGTCGCGGCATCCAAGCGCTCAATAAGCGCCATCGTTAGAATGAAAAGTAGTGTTGCCAAGGCAATCGGAACAAAAAAGTCGCGCCCAAACCATAGGAAAGCAACGATGATGGGCACAGTGACAGTTGTCATGAACCATACGGGAATGGTGGACTTTTGCTCAGAGCGAGGTGAGCCGTTGCTGTCTTGTGGCATAGATTCCCCAGGCGCATGTATGTTCCACTGATAGCCTATCACGTCGACCAAATCTCGATACAGAGCTTTGCATGGCAACGGTCAAAAAACCCGTGTTTTTCAAGCAAGTTGGGGAGCAGATTGTCTCGCCACTCTAGATTATTGTGCCAAATTCGGATGCCTTATGCTCTTATGAGAGGACGGTTAACTCCTTAGGATGGATCATATTAAACTGAGTGCGCGCACATGTCTGCTGAACTGATCGTTGTCGTCATCGTACTGCTGGAAATCGCAGCGATTTACTGTGCCGTTCTAGCCGTCCGCCATGCAAGGACGCCGCAAGGTTCTGTTGCTTGGGTCGTGTTTCTGATCACGGCGCCGTACCTTGCCGTGCCAGCGTTTTTGTTCCTTGGGTCTTTCAACTATGAAGGCTATCTGACAGGCCGTCGCGACAGCGATGAAGTGATAACAGGCTTGGAGGGATTCAGACAGCAGTTTCCTCCAACCAGAACTGAAAACCAGAGTATCTACAGAGCATTAGAAAAAATTGGTGACATACCTGTAGGTTCAGGTAGCGACCTGGATTTGCTCATTGATGGAGAAGCAACTTTTAGCTCCATCTTCGAAGCCCTTGCTTCTGCCAAAAGCTATGTTCTGGTTCAGTCTTACATCATTAACGACGACAAGATCGGGCGCCGCCTACGAGATGTTCTTTTGGATAGGGTTCAAAATGGCGTTTCTGTGCGACTGATTTATGACGCTGTAGGCTGCGCCAAACTTCCTAAATCCTATCTCGAGTCGCTGTCCAACGAGGGGGTTCAGGTCGTAAACGCCCATGCCTATGACGGACCGAAAAGCCGCTTCCAGATCAACTTTCGGAACCATCGAAAAACGGTAGTGGTCGACGGAGAGATTGGGTTCACGGGCGGTCTGAACATGGGCGATGAGTACATGGGCGAAGACCCAAAATTTGGTCCATGGCGGGACACCCACGCGCGGCTTACCGGCCCCATTGTTTTGCAACTGCAACTGATCTTCGCTGAAGACTGGCACTGGGCAACACGCGAAAACCTGATCAGCGAACTCGATTGGGATGTGAAGAAAACAGAAGCCGATAAAGACGCCGTTATCATCGCGACCGGGCCGGGTGATACCTTTGATACCGGGAGCTTCTATTTTTGCACTTTGATCAATGCAGCAACTGAACGTCTCTGGATCGCGTCACCGTATTTTGTCCCCGAGAACGATATTCTGACGTCGCTCAAGCTTGCAGCCATGCGGGGAGTAGACGTAAAACTCCTAACTCCTGAAGTAATCGATCACACCATTCCGTGGCTGGCCGCACTCGCCTATTTTGATGAGGTCATGGATGCTGGCGTCGAGGTATGGAGATACAACGATGGCTTTATGCACCAGAAGGTGGTTCTGGTGGATGACACGATATCATCAGTAGGGACCACCAACTTGGACAATCGCTCTTGTCGCCTCAACTTTGAGGAGACAGCAGTAATCTTTGACGAACACACTGCTTCCGAGGTTGCAGCCATGTTTGAGGCAGACTTCGCAAGATCGTTCCGATTGAAAGAAAAGCTTGCCGACCGCGGATTCAAACAGCGCCATGGTGCCCCGCTGGCACGCTTGTTGAGCCCGTTGTTGTGAGCGATCAGACAGGGCCCAAGTCGCTTGACTTTGTCGCTTGTTCTGGCACCGTTTGGTGAACCTAAACCGTACTGGGACAAGCGCCGATGGATTTAACGTCACTCATGAAAGAACTCCAGCAACGCCGCGACGAACTGAAGCTGCAATTGCATCTTGCCTCAAAAGAAGCAGAGGATGAATGGACAGAACTCCAAGCCGAATGGGACAAGTTTTTGAGCAAATCAGAATTTGACAAGTCTGCTGAAGAAGTGGGCGAAGCAGCCCGCTCACTCGGCCTCAAGATGAAAGCAGCATATGACCGAATGAAGAAGGCTACGTAGATTGCTGTGCCTCTGACAAAGGTAAGCTAGTCATAAGCGCCTGTAATGTCAGAGATCTTCAATGATTTAGCGTCGCCATTTGCCTGAAGGTGTAGGCTTTGAGTCGGATAAGCGAGTTCAGTTTCTGCATCGCGGGTTATCCTGAGGATTGCTAAAGTCAGCCGCTCTGTGACCTGAAGCAACTCCTCCCAGGTCGGTCCCTTAGTCCATGCGTAAATAATGATATCAACGGAGCTTGGCCCGAGTTCATTCACGTAGATGTATTTTGGTGCACCATCGCCAGTATCAAAGTCGCCTGATTTAAGATGGTAATCTCTGATACCGTCGCGAACGGCTTCTATCTGTTGTTGGGTAGACGAAAGCACCAGGGGAACTTTTAGATACACACGTCGCCGCTTCAGCCGTGAGTAATTGAGAACTGTGGCATTCGCTAAGTCCGAGTTGGGGATGTGTCTAGGTATCTGATCAAATCCCACAATTTTGGTTGACCTAAGGTCAATCGCCTCAACAGTTCCAAAAACGTCGCCACCAACAGCGATGGTATCTCCTGTTTCGAAGCGCTTCTCACTAATGTTAGTCATGCCAGCCACGAGATTGCGCACTAAGTCCTGAGCGGCGATGGCTAACCCTGCTCCTAAAACCCCAACTCCTGTCAGCGCGCCCGAAATATCCACTTGCCAAACACGCAACAACGACGTCAAACCGAACAGCAGAATGGCGAATTGCATTACACGCTGAACCCAGCCCGTTTCTGACGGAACCAAAGACAATTTGTCAGTCCACAGCAATGCCGCGAACGGGCCACTTAGTCGATACCATGCGCCAAAGACCGCGATAATCGCGACAGAGCCCATGATCCGTTCTAACAAGAGCTTTGCTACTCCATCTGGCACTAACAATTGAGTTGCAGCAAACAGAGCAAACGCGGACACAAGGATCTCAGACGCAGACCTTAGCTGGGCGTTGACTTCGTCTGGAAGTGATACCGAAAAACGATCCAAAATCTGCCTCAGCAGCTTTAACCCAAGTGCGGCGATCTTACGACGAAGACCAACAAGCAGAGCGCAGACTAGCACCGCCCCAACCAATTGGTCAGGGTACACGGTAGCCATCCACTCATTGAGGCTAACTGTGGCTGAAGCCACAAAGGTCTCGAACGATGTTGTGGTTAAATCCATGCGATCTACGCTGTGCACCTTGGGCCTGAAAGAGTGGCGCAAAAGCACCCGATTGACCATAGGCAGTGGTGTCTGTCGGCGCAATTGACTATATCCACCGGCACTATTTTCGAGCGGTTGAGCGGTGCCCTCCTAATTCTTCTTCGAACCGAGCGCTGAGCTCAGTACCAAGACTCTATTGCGGCAGATTGGTTTGGAAAACTCGCCGCCGCGGAACTAGCGCCAAAAATCTGGAACGCCTTCTTTTTGATTTAGCCCTCAGGACACAAAGCTCACAAAATATTGTTTTTGCAGGAGTTTTTCCCGCCTCGGCTCGCATTCAAAATTTTCAACACAATCGACTCAGGGTTAACACTCGAAGCAGCGCGCCTCACACGCTTACATTGGCTCCAGATCGTTTAGTTTCCAACTGTCGTTTCGGTAGGCCTCCGTCGGGCCGTAAAATCGAAAAAGTAAGAAGTAATTCGCAGCGCCCGTGGTCGGGAGGTAGTTAACTCCCTCGTTTAAAACCTCCGGGCCAAAGTAGACGTCCACGCTGCCATCGTCGTTGACTTTGGGCGTCGGGCTTTCTGTCGAGGCCAGTCCGATTGGGTCCGCTCCACGGATATAAGAAGCCGTCGCTACATCGTACACGAGAATAGACCAGAACTGCTCGACCGGGACATCGGCAGGAACAGTCATTCGATAGCTTTTGTCGCCTTCCAATGCTTCACCAAATTTGTCACGCGTCACCATCAAGTACGCCGTCGCTGAGCCGAGCTTCACTGGGGGCGCAATGTACGTGTAGTAAGTGAAGGCCCGATCATCGATAAAGACCTTGTTCTCGTCTTCGTAGGTCATCATCGTTTGGATCATTGAGTTTGCAACTGGTTGCGTCCATTGCGTTTCGTTGCCCCACCTGAGAGGAGGTATCACACTCAATTTATTCTGCAATTCCGCGTGAACACGGGCCATCACATCGTCAAGAATTGCCCGTTCTCCGTCGGTGGGATCAAAAGCCCCACCCCGTTCAATTCCGAGGCTGCTCAACATACCCAACGGGTATTTGTCGATCTCGCGAACCTCTTCGTGATTTATTATTTCCTGCAAACGGTCGAAGAAGCTGCTGTCGAACGGAAACTGCGCAGAATACAAAACATCGTAGATGTCCATATGCGGCAAACGCTCATCGCTGCCGTAGGGATATTGTTGGATGCCGGCACGTATGTAGGCTTCTGCACCTTCGAGGGTCGCAGGCTCGAGATCAGGCGTGATGATGCGTAAAGTACCGTAACCGCGATAGGTTTTGAGGGGCACAGGCAGATATCCTTCCGGCACCTTGGCATCGGTGTTTGCGGCATAGATGAAGTACTTTCCGCCTTCGCCTTTGTCATCGCCATCCGAACCGACATCAACGACCGGTCGCTGCCAGACATCGAGGAATGTGCCAAAGATGCTATATCTCTCAGTCGCAGCCGGAAGCTCCACCACCACTGGACCGTCCTTGACATCATAAATGAGGTTTACGTAAGGCGTAGAGTTATTGGGCGTCGGTGACTGGAACTTCCAATTGGGTGGTTTAGAAAAATAGGCGACTTGGTTGAGTTTTTGGCCTGAGTCTAATGCTCCGACAATCATTTGATTGCCAGAAACGAGCGGCTGCGCCCAAAGAGCGCTCTCGTATGCACGACGTTCAAACCGCTCCCGCTCAAAATCCCGTTCTTGCGCAGACAACTGTCCGATGGTCATCGCTATCGCCAGGAAAGTGGAAAGGGTGCGAATTAGCTTCATGATACGAGCTCCTGTTTCGGGTAACTCCTGTGACTATTTTGCAATTATGCAATTTTGTCGAGGATCACCCGGAATTGAAAACGATGGGTATGCGCGGTCGACCTCAAAATTCTACTTTGTCTCGCGTAGTGGAGCTTACAGTTCCCATGTCGAACGTCAGCTTTGCCGAAAATTTCCAGATCGCATCGCAGCTCTAGCGAACGACTTGTGTGGATGGCTCCTTCCTAGCAAGACATTTTTGATCTGATTTGCGCATTTGTCAGAAGCAGTCATGTGTCCGGCCTGTCTGCGCGGT
>NZ_JBQGAB010000043.1:0-17607 GCF_056542605.1 Ruegeria sp. AB8 | reverse complement strand
TTTTGAAGTACTTGAAAGAGGCAGGTTTGGTCATGGGCAAAAGCTACGCAACCGCCCTGCCCCGCTCAAGCAAAGTTCTTCTGACAAGACCCCTGAGACCGACTATGCCCAGATCGAAACGCCAACCAAGGCGCTTAAGTACTTCGCTTCTAGACGCGGGCAATGATTCAAAACGCCAATTACGTTGAAGCAAAGCGGAAATCGTCGACACGGCAAATTCTGATGTGGGATGCACATTCACTTCTCTCTAAATTTAGTGCTTTTCCAAGGTGAATGTCGAGGCAGTGAGCGATGTGATTATTCCTCCCACGTAGTGAAGGTCCGACGGCCGTAATGCCAACTGCTGTAACTGCGTTAAAGTCTGCTTTGGGCTGATTGTGTTGAAAAACTCGAAAATTCGGCCACCTCAATTTTCCGCCAATTTCCATTGCGCCATCAAAGTCGACACCAATTGCCCAGAGAGGGCCATGACAGCCTCTCACATCGCCAAACCAGTGTTTTGGCCGACCCCCTGGCCAAAAATCTCGACGACCTCTCAACGGGTAATTTTTTCACTGGTTTTCGGCAAAAACGGAGTTTTTCAACACAATCGGCTCGAAGCGGACCTTCGCTGCACTCGGTGTGAACGACTGCTCCGCGGACATTGCAGCCAAGCCCTTTTGATCCGTATCAAGGACGGGGAACGGCGGCCAGCTCAACATCTCTCCAACCTATCAAAGAGGAGAACCTAATAATGGTTGAGAAATCTCACACCAGTGGCTTCTGGCCTTCGCTTTATGAACCTCTTCGGCAGGCGGGGACGCGTGTATCCGAATGGTTGGCCCCCGCATCAGAGGCCTCAGGATCGGAAGACACTTACCGTATAAGCGTCGAACTGCCAGGGGTGGCTGAAGGAGACATCGACTTGAGTGTTCATGACGGTGTTGTAACGCTGAAGGGCGAAAAGCAGACCGAACGCGAAGAGAAAGGTGAGACATGGTTCTTCTCTGAGAGGCAGTATGGCTCTTTCAGTCGGTCTTTTCGGCTGCCGCCGGACGCGGATGCCGGCAGTGTCGATGCACACTTAAAGGATGGAGTGCTGACCATCACTATTCCTAAGGTCGCACCGGCAAAGTCGGAAGATACCAAGGTGCAGATCCGCAGATCCTAGGGCGATACAACTTGAACGTTACACTCAGTGGGACGGCTGCTTCGTGAGCTAGCAGACGCTGGAAGAAAATATGGCCTTGACCACAACGCGGACAATGTTGCCGCTTTCCGTGTCAGCGCCTCTCTCCCAAAGTGCATGGGAGAATTGACAGGTTAGAATTCTATACGACGGCGAAAGGCGTGTGGCCGAAATACAATTCATGATACAGTTGAAGGCCTCCGACTGGCGCCAAACTTCAACGGAGACCCCTATGGAACGCCGAACCATACTTTTTGTTATGAATGTTAAAACCGAGGACCACGAGATCGGCAAGGTTGCGGAAATGGCCGCAAGAGAGGACCATCATTTGCTTTGTCTTATGCTTGATATGGCCCCAGCCTTGCCTGCATATTCCTACTCGGTTCCGCCATATGGCGGGCTGAATATTCCGGACGATTGGAAGGAGACCCTAGCCTCCACGCAAGCTAATCTCAAATTCCGGTGTGATATCATTGAACAGCTGCTCGCACAGAGAAATGCGTCGGGGGAGGTTGAGGCTGTCCTTACTGCAAGCATGGATACCAAACATGTCGTTGCGCGTTTTGCCCGTGTCAGCGATGAGGCGATCTTTTCTCAAAGTCTGCGGGAGACCCGCGATCTGATGACCGAAGCGGCATCCGGCGTTTTGTTCCACTCACCGATCGGATTTCGGATCAATGCCAACCTAGCACGAAATTCCGAATGCATATTTGTCGCCTGGGACAGCAGCGAGGCCGCGTCTGCAGCAGTTCACGCCGCCCTACCGCATCTGCTGGACGCGCGCGAGGTGATTATAGGATGTATCGACCCTGTGACCACGGTTAACCGTGACGGGCAGGATCCCGGAACCGATGTGGCCACATGGCTCAGCCATCATGGATGCTTGGTAACCTTGTCACAGTATCCCAGCGGTGGACGCTCCGTCGCCGATGTTATTCAGGACCGCGCGGCGGAAGCCGGCTCAGATCTGATCGTGATGGGAGCATACGGTCAGGCCCGGATGATCCAGACTGTTTTGGGCGGAACGACCCGGTCGATGGTCGAACAGACCAAGTTACCGGTCTTCCTCGCCCACTGAGAAACCCCCAGCGGGATCCGCTTTTTTTGAACGAGCACTCTGCGGACAAACCTGCTGGTTAACGGCCAGACGAATAATCTCGGGGTTGGTTTTGTAGTACTTTAATGGCGATCTTTTATTCATAAGCTGAGGCCACGAAAGCCCCCTGCTCCGCATCAAGCCAAGTGCTTCTGACAAAACCTAGCAAGGATCATCGCTCATTCCGCATGTCCATCAAGTGTCGTGCCAGTGCTTGTGCCGACCCAGTCTGCTATGTCGCGTGCGGATATCACGCCAGTCCGCCGTCCGATTTCTTTGCCACCTTGGAAGGCAATCAGAAGTGGAATGCCACGGATGCCATACCGGGCTCCCGCCGTCGGAAATGCCTCAGTATCGAGCTTGGCGAGGCGCGCGCGACCTTTGAGCGCCTGAGCGGCCTTGGCGAACTCTGGCGCCATCATGCGGCAAGGCCCACACCATGCGGCCCAAAAGTCCACAATCAATGGAACGTCGTCGATACGTTCCGCCTTCTGTAAAACGTCGAGAGAGACATCGATGGGAGCCCGGGGCACGAGCAGGGCACCACATTTTCCACATTTAGGAGAAGCGCGCAGACGGCCTTCCGGAACCCTATTTCCCTGACCACAGGCGAGACAAGCAAGCTTCAAACTCATATGCTAATCCCCCTTATCCTTCTGTTCATCAATAATTAGCCTTTCGCTCAGCTCCATATTTCTTTAGGGAAGAAAAGACTTTGGAGTGGGATCCTGCAGTGCCTCAAGGTAATTTGCGATCGCGATCAGCTTAGTGGGCATTAGGATTGGCTCACCATTGCCTCTATCGAATTCACTCATTTCATTGTCCAAAAGGTCGACAATAATCGGCATATCCTCTCGCGGGAGAATGTTGCGGGAATACCCGCTCAGTATCTCCATGATCTCAAGAGCGGGCCACACCCCGTTGCGCCGCGCTGCAATTCTCGTCAAGTCTGGCGGCGGTGTACTCAAACGCGCAGCCACAGGCCCATCGCCCTTTCCATCAACACCATGACAAGACACGCAGTTTTGCAAGTACAGCGGTTTTCCGGTAGTTGTTTTTTCTGTAGTGGTTCCCATCAAAAGAAGAGGAACCATAAGCAGCCAATATTTCATACGAGTGATCTTTCCGAAACGGTGCATCAAAGTTAACGTTTCTTTTCAACCAGTACTTTGATCCCGGTCAATTGACTAATCACGGCTTAGGTGCTGTCAGACTAATTCAAACCAGTCTCAGCTAGGCCAATATAGTTGCCCTTTAAGTTGCACCAAGTTCGCGCCACTCGGCGAGAGCAGCGTTACGTGTCAGCTTGAAAGTGTCTCGGCTGGCGAGCGATCTTTCTTAGTTGAAGTGGCTTCAGATAGAGGGGTTGACGGATGCGAATTTCTGCAAACTTCGCATGCGCCTGAAGCATTGCATGGCGCGTTCTCGTCGCCGGAGAGGAAGATGCGAATTCTCTACCCGGTTGTTGAGCCTATGGCCCTTTAGTTGTTTTTCGAGAGCACCCAAATCTCTGAGCGCCGCCTTGTAGGATGCGAAGAGGTTTGTGACTATTTCCTCTGCACAACCGCGTCGCTTCATCAATTTCTTCAGAAAATTTGACTCTGCAGTTTTGTTTCGGCGTTTGGTGACAACGGCTTCCAGCACTTCACCTTCGTGATCGAGGGCCAGCCAAAGATAATGCAGCTTGCCATTCACCTTCACGAAAACCTCGTCCACGTGCAACTTCCATTTTGAGAATGCGCGCAGTTACTGGACGCGTTTTCTGCGGATCTCTGCGGCGAAAACTGGACTAATCCTGTTCCGCCAGTACCGGACAGTTTCATGGCCAACGTTGATGCCTCGCTCATGCAGCGGATCTTCGACATTCCGAAGCGAGCGCGGGAAGCGGGTGTATAACATCACCACAAGGCGGATGATCTCGGGGCTGGTTTTAAAGTACTTGAAAGAGGCAAGTCTGGTCACGGGCAAAAGCTACGCAACTGCGTTGCCTGCCTCAACCCAAGCTCTTCTGACAGTTTCAGGCCAGCGTTTTCAAAATCTTCAACCGCGTTTCTTCTATCGTACAAGAGGTCTTAATATGGTTCCAATCAATCGGACCCAAGTGCTTTTGCAACTGACTTTCAAGCACTCTCGGAGTCGCATCAGAAGCTGATTTAGGCCGTGTCTGAACGCGTCGTTTGAGTTCTCCCGGCGCCGCGGTTAACCAGATGCCGTCGAAGCGAACGCAAGCTTCTCGCGCGACCAGTTCGACTTCCTTCCTTCGGCTAGGGCGATCGTAAACGGCGTCGACCACCACCGCGCTTCCACCGCTTAAAAGTGAGCCGGCTCGCTGCGCCATTGAACCATACACCCTATCCGAAACCTCAGGCGCATAGGCATGGTCCGGCAACTTGGTGTGTGGATCGCACCCAAACATTGCTTTGCGAGTCCTGTCACTTTCTATCACCCTTGCACCCGGCGCAGATCCGATGGCAGGAGCGATTGCACTCGACATAGTCGACTTGCCGCTACCACTGAAGCCGCCGATCGCGACTAAGCGTGGCTTCGAGGCACCCAAGATAGATATTGCCAGATCGTAGTAACTGCGGGCGTCTTGCCGCTTGTCGTTTGCGTCTTCGACATGTGGGTCTTCGGATTGGGTCGCGAGGACATGCGCTCGGACCGCTGCTCGAAGAGCAATAAAAAACGGCAAACAAGGGTAACCGTCTTCTTCTTCCGAAACATCTAGATAGTGATTTACGACGAGGTTCGCGAACTGAAGTAAATCTCTGTGCCAAAGGTCCATAGCTAAGAAGGCTAGATCATAAAGAACGTCAACTGTCGCCAGTTGGTCATTGAAATCGATGCAGTCGAAGAGTCTGGGGCGCCCGCCGTAAAGGCAAATGTTTCGAAGATGAAGGTCACCATGGCACAGTCTAACGCAACCACGCGCGGCGCGTTTGTCGAGGATAGGTGCCTTCTGCTTCAAGTCTGCGTGAAAAGCCCCGTCCATTAGGTCAACTTCAGCCTTGGAAAACACCGAACTTTGCTGAAACCCCGCATGATTAATATCTAGGACGGCTTCGATATTTTCACGCCCATTGGCTTGGACCTTTTTTGCCAACTGATGAGCTTTGGCGATCGTCTTGGCCAGGACACTCATCACGTCCGCATTCAACTCTCCACGCACAGCCATTTGGTCCAGAATTGCATCTTGATCGAAGCGTACCATCTCAACAACTGCGTCAACAAACTCGCCCTGCCCGTCCAAATTCAACCCTGAGCCGCTTCGAGTAATGTGCCGCACGCCGAGATAGATTTCGGGCGAAGTGATTTTGTTAAGTTGCAACTCCTTTGCGCATGCCTCTGACCGAATTTCAGAAGTTGAGAAGTCTGCATAAGGCAAATAGACTGCCTTCTTCAGCTTGTATGCTCGACTTCCGGCAAGAAAAACGATTGAGATATGTGTTTCGATAACATCGATTTTATTATTGATGCCGTACGTGGCTGGGTCCGACAGGAAAGCCACTACTTCGCTTTGGTCTTCAACAATCATCTTTGCCTCCGGTGACCAAGAAAAGTCTGTTTCGGCTCGGTGTTCACGGCACGTAACTAAGCGGCTTGGGAGATTGAATGCTCTCCAGATACTCGGTCAACGCGATGAGTTTGGCAGGAACTTCTGCTACCAAGCCATTTCCCGTATCAAATTCGACCGTAGAGCCTTCGCTTAACTCGGCGATAACGGGCATGTCCTCACGTGGGTTCGTTGTTTTTAGATAGCCATCCAAGATCGACATCACTTCTAGCATTGGCCAAACCCCGCTTCTTCGGTCGGCAATCTTGGTCAAATCCGGAGGTTGTGTTTTCACGGCTGTCGCCGCAAGCCCATTTCCCTGTGCATCAACGCCATGGCATTTGGCGCAGTGTGCGATGAATAGATCTTCGCCTTGTGTTGGAACTGTTTCCGCCAAACTCTGAAACGGATAAAACACGGAGCCAACCAGGATTACTGCCGTCAGTTTTTTCATAGTCTCAAGCCCACTAAAATTGAGTTTTTTGCCCTTCAAGATTTGAAGCAAGTCAGCGTCCTTAGGGGTGCCAACTCCACTTGTTTTCGTTGACTTCGGAAACGGCTATTGGAGCGGGCAGCAAAAAGCGAAAAACAGCTTAACCACTTAACAAGCCTATCTTAGCATTCGAAACCCGTCCAACTCCTTGATGTGGGGCAGATGACCAAGGATTGGATTCGTTTGAAAGTTCACACCGTTTTCGTATTTGTCACCCGCTGGCATACAAAAAAGACCCTGCATTGCGCGTGCGCCAATGGTGGTAAGGCGCAACAAGAAATATGTATTCAGCGGTAAAGATCTGAGAGTGCTTTCTCATACTTTGCTAGAACTCTAGCTCGCTTAGGCTTTAGTGTCGGCGTGATTAGACCGTTTTCTAGACACCAGGGTTCAGTCTCGATGACAATGTCGCGGATGCGGGCAAAGGGCGGGATATCTTCCAATCTATTTGTTAGATATTCAACCAGATTCCGTCGAACTTCTTCGGACATTGGGTTAGCTAAGGAAACATCCGTCTTTTCGCACCAAGCTTGGAATTTCGGTGCATTTACAACGACAACCGCCGAGCACCATGGCTTGCTATCACCCAACACACAGACCTGTTCGATCAGAGGATCGGCAGCCAGAGCTGCTTCTATAGGCGTTGGATTGACGTTTTCCCCGGTCGATAGCACGAGGATGTCCTTTATTCTTCCCCTTATATAAACACGCTCATCGATTATCTCGGCCGCATCGCCTGTACGAAGCCAATAATCTTGATCGAAGGCATCGTTTGTCGCGTCTGGGTTATTCCAGTAGCCGATCATAGCGCTCGGTGAGTGGATCAACAGTTCTTGCCGATCACCTATTTTTAGTTCGCTGCCCGGAAGCGTGAAGCCGACGCTGTCACAGCGACGATCATCAATTGTCGACCCGGTTACTGCAGGTCCAGCCTCTGTGAGTCCGTACCCCTGAAGCAGCGGGATTTCCATTGCTGCGAAAAACCTAGATGTATCTGCGGACAAAGGCGCACCACCGCAAACCAGCATTCTAATTTGCCCCCCGAAAACTTCGTGCACACGCCTGCTGACACGTCTACCGATCAGGGTCCAATAAAGGTTAGCCACAATAGAAGGAGGCGGCAGTTTATTTTCAACAACTTGCCGACGGCGCCAGCCGATTGCCTCTGTCCAAGCTAACAGCCTGCTGGCTATTACCGAACCTTCTGCTTCCGAAATCACTTTATCATGGACTCTCTCGAAGAGTCTCGGCACCGCAAGCATGACGGTCGGACGCAGAGCCCGCATGTCTTCAGCCAAGTCTTGAATGGAGCGCGCGAAAGCCACCGGGCTGTTCGCAAGCATGGGACAGATATAGCCCAGGGTTCTCTCGAATGCGTGGGCCAAAGGAAGGACGGACAGGAATAAGTCCTTTTCGGAAATTGGATTGATTTCGCCCACAGTCGCCGCGTTCCAGAGGAGCGCTTTGTAAGTTAGCATCACACCCTTAGGAGGCCCCGTAGTGCCGGAGGTGTAAATAAGTGTCGCCAAATCATCTGGCGAACCAAATTCACCTCGATCTTCTTTGTAACTTCCGATCTCTATGTCGGGGCAAACCATCGCTCGACCTTTATTCGGCCCTTCCCCACTAACCAGCCAAACTTGTTTCAATACGGTCAAGGACTTACGTTCAGCCCCCAAATCTTCCCATCTATCGATACTGTCGGTCACACATAAAACTGCACCGCTGTCGCGCAGAACGTGACAAATATTGGCAACACTATCCCGCGTGTAGACCGGAACAGTTACCAACCCCTCGCACATGGCCGCCAGATCAGTGACTATCCAATCGACACAGTTCGGTAAGAAAATCCCGATCCGATCCCCGGCGCGCAAATCAGCTTGCGCGAAGGCAGCGCGGCGTTTGACAACACGCTCATTCACCATGCGCCAAGTCAGTGTCCGCCAGGCACCGTTCACGAATTGAATATAGGCGGGGCTATCAGGCGTATCGTTGACCCTTGCTTCGAATGCTTCGGGAATCGTCTGGCACAGCGCTACATCCGCCCCGCTGGTTGGCGATTTCTCAAGCATGTTTAATTTTCCGAGATCGCGTTCAAAACCTCCATGATTCAAATCAATTTCATTCAACGTTTGGCGGGTTAACCTGTCGGAGTGCGCCTTGAACGGCTCGACAATTCGAAGCTTGGAAAGAAAGGTTCGACTTATGGCAGGAACTACTTCTTCACCAGCTACACGAATAATGTCCTTGACGAAACTCGTGCAAAACTCAGGGCTGTACCCAAACAACCCTATCGTAAACAGCGCGACGACCGAGCCTGTGATATGGGTCGACGGTCGAGATCATCTGCTATTTTGCTCCAACAACCTACTAGGCCTTTCCAACCATCCAGACGTCAAAGCAGCGGCCCAAAAAGCACTGGAGCGCTACGGGCTCGGATCCGGCGGATCACGACAGATGGCAGCGAACATCGATGTTCACAGAGCGCTCGAGCAGCGTATCGCCGAATTCGTTGGCCAAGAAGACGCGATCTGTTTTGCGGCAGGGTACATGGCTAACGTCGGGGTGATCCCTGCGCTTATGAAAGTAGACTTTCTTCAGTCTTTGGCCGAAACCCATCTTGGCCATCCCAGCCAAGACAAGCTTGGAGAAAATGACGCCGTTGGTTGGGAGGTGTTTAGTGAAGAACTGAACCACGCAAGCGTCGTAGACGGCGTCCGCCTTGCTAAGGCGAAGATCAGCAGGTTCCCACACAAGAATATGAAATACCTCGCTAAGGCAATTGGCGAATCGAAAATGCCTTCCAAGCTTTTGGTAAGTGATGGCGTTTTCAGCATGGATGGAGACATAGCTCCAATCCCGGCGATGGCCGATTTGGCTCGCGAGCACAATGCCATGCTGATGATCGATGATGCACACGGGGTCGGTATGCTCGGGGCCAATGGACGGGGGAGCCTCGAACACCACGGGGTCGCCACAACCGACGTGGACTTGCAAATGGGGACATTTACAAAGGCTTTTGGAGGCGTCGGTGGATATGTTTCCGGGGATCAGGAAGTAATCGACTTTTTGCGTATTTCTGCACGGACATACATCTTCTCCGCACCATTGCCGCCAGCCATCGCAGCCGGGGTAACCGAAGCTATCGACATTGCTGAACGCGAGCCTTGGAGACGCGAAAAAGCGCTTGAGAATGCATTTTATTTCAGACGTGAAGTGGAATCCCGTGGGTATGAAACTCTTGGCAGTGAAGCACACATTGTCCCAACCTTGATTGGCGACGAACTAAAAGCGGCCGAGGTTACCCGCCTGCTTAGACATCGCGGTATCGTCGCACCACATGCTCGTTACCCCGCTGTTGCGCTCGGCCAGGCTCGCATCAGGTTTGTAATGACCTGTCAACACGAACGCGAGCAGATTGACTTCCTGCTGGGTTGTCTTGCCGAAATGCGTGAGACCCTGAACCTTTAGGAGCGCGTGACGTTGGAACCGCTAGACAACAGAACGGCACTCATTACAGGAGCATCTTCGGGGATTGGGCGGGCATTTGCGGAAGAATACGCATCCGAAGGCGTCAATTTACTCATCGTCGCACGTCGGAATGATCCCTTACAATTGTTGGCGTCACAACTGCGATCAAAGTACGGAATAGACGTCCAAGTTTGGGTTGGAGACCTTGCTATCCCTGAGACGCCTCAAAGTTTGTTCGATTATCTGATTGAGCAAAACATCCAAGTGGACATCCTTGTGAACAATGCCGGGTTCGGCGTTCCTGGAAACCTGTGTGAGGTGGAATGGGACAGGCATCGAGAAACCATCGAAGTCATGGGCGCGGCTCCAGTGCGACTATGCTATCTTATTGCTCCCGCAATGCAGGAAAAAAGATCAGGGCGGATCATAAACGTATCCTCGCTGGCGGCATTTGTTCCACCTCACGCAGGAGGAACACTGTACTACCCTTTAAAATCGTACCTTGCTCAGTTCTCAATCGCATTGCGGGCGGAAATGAAACCAAGCGGCGTGCACGTTACCGCTGTGTGCCCCGGCTTCACACGCACGGGATTTCAGGCCGCAGCAGGTGGAACAGTAGAATCCGTCACGATCCCAAAGTGGATGTGGAGCGAGCCGAATGATGTCGCGGCTACCGCGATACGCGCCGTAGAAAAAAACCAACCAATCTGTATCCCGGGTTTTTTCAATAGGGCTGTGGCATTGTTCTTCAAGATCATACCCGGTTCGCTGGGACGCAAGATAGTTGGCGAGTGACCGATCAGAAGACGTCACCAGCACTCACCATTACAGGACCGTTTCGCAACTTCGCGATCATATCCTCGCCCATTCCGACTACGTCGATCCTCAATTTAGCTGAGCCTGACATGGCATGAGATAAGAGGCCCATTTTTCCACATTCTTGAATGCGACGTAAAACGCCGCTTCGTTCATCAAGCATTATCAGGCCAATCTTGGCTTGGTAATGATGCAAGCAGGCTTCCAATAGCTTAAAGAACACCGCTTCCTGTCCCTCTTTCACGACCAGATTTCCAAATCTGACGACCCTAAGATCCTGCAAACAGAAAACGCTATTTAGCCCAGGCAAATATGGGAGAATCCTAAGAAAAAATGCCCCTTGGATTCCGGGCATCGAGACGATCGACCACCTCAACAGTTCTGCCTGAGCAAGCGCTATTATCGCGTCTCCTTCTCTTACAGCAAAACACTCATCCGATTTGAATGAAGAGCGGAAGTCGGTCAATTCGTGGTCTTGATAAGCCTGCTCCAACTCGGCCAAAACCTGTTCCGCTTCCTCGGGACGGACCATGCCCACTTTTGGATCCTTGCGCGGAAAAAACCGCGAAAAAAGAGCCAGAGGTATGTTGGCCTCAACCGTATGACCAATCTGATCCGATAGGTGGAGCGAGTATTCAGTCGTTTCTTCGACATAGGCAAATCCAAACCCCGGTGTCCCGACGGTCGAGGTGCAATAATTCCGAACATGCTCAATCAGCTGCCCTGCAAGTCCCTCGTGCTGTCTATCAGGCCTAGTCGAGGCCATTACAAAGTGGAAACCATGGCACCTTTTCCCCGCTAACAATTTCAGACACTTATCCAGAACGAAAACGCAAAGCTCTTGCCCGGCATCAGACAAAACGAAAAAACTTGGGTCACGTAACCGAGCCAACTTATTTGGGACATCAATAATGCGGTATTTCGTGGATCGGCTCCCCCAGACTGTATGTCCGAGCAATTCAACGGTTGCCGCCGAAGGTTCATCCGATCGCGTGATCAGTCTGAGTAAGCTGGGGTCTTGCCAAATCACCTCAACCGTCATGAGTTTGACCTTCGTTTGACTGGCTCAAAATCGCCTTGCGCATGTCATCGAACAAACTGGCATCTGTCACGATCCTGGGAACCTTATATTGACCGCCCAAGCCACGACGAGATTTCATCCATCTGAGGAAACCTCCCGAGGAAACGAAATTCACCACTGGTGCTGTAAGCGCGAGACCTTTTGCACGTAACTCGGAATAATCTTCATTTCGGCTGCACAAGACTTTGTCGACTTTTGAAGCGAACGTTTCCGCAGCATTCGGATGAGGTTCTCCCTCTACTTCGACGAGATAGAGATGGCGATTGCGCTGATCTTCGCAAACTGCGCCCACACTATAGTCGACAACGGAGAGTCCTGTGTTCGATGCGGCCACAGCTACTGCCTCCGCGATTTCCGCTTCAATCAGATGTTCACCGAAGACGGACAGCCCGTTTTCCACTCGCCCGACCACCAACAAGCGCGGTGGCGAGAGATCCAAGAAGCGCACAATATCCCCTACAATATACGACCACAGTCCGGCGGCTGTCGAAATTGCCAAGGCGTAATCAACTCCGGTTTCAATGTTTCCAACCCAGTACCGTTCGGGATTTTTGGAATGGAGCTGTTCCGCCGGAATAAACTCAAAGAACACATGACCATTCAGGTGCAGGCGCATACCCTCCCCGTCGCCTCGGTCGGCGTAGGCAAATACGCCCTCGCTGGCAGAGTACATCTCTCGTGTTTCTGCGTGGCCTCCCTGCATCAGCGCCACAAACCGCTGCCGGTACGGAGCGAAATTTACGCCACCGTGAACGATAAGCTCTAGGTTTGGATACCAATCGACTAGTTTTACTCCCGAAGTGTCCCGATCTTTTGCGAGTTCGTCCAAAAAGATAAGCAACCAGTTTGGTGAACCCCCCAAAAAACGCACGTCTCTCTGCAAAGATAGGGGTGCCAGACGGCGGATCTTTTCCTCCCAATCTGCGATCCCGGCAATATCGGGGGTTGGCAACACTCGACCCTCAAACCAGTTTGGCATTGCACCTGCAGTGATGGCACTGACGGAACCCACATCCACCTCTGGAGTGGCGTGCTGCAAGTCAGTTGGGCCGGTCAAACCAAGTACAGAGCCCCCCAGCACCCTGCTGCCCGGTCGATTAACAAAGTGGTGACACAAAAGATCTAGAAATCCGCGCGCCGCAGAACGCCGCATCTCGGTCGAATATGGAATGTATTTGGAGCGACCCGTTGTTGTCCCGGAGGTCATTGCAAAATGCGGAATTCGCCCCGGCCAAGTTTGGTCGATGAGATCGGGGTATCTTGCCTGCCACCACTCCTGCCAGAACTCGACGTATTGGCGGATAGGCACTCGCTGCTGGTAGTCTCTGAGTTTGGAGATTTGGTCAAAGCCATGGGCTTGTCCGAACTTCGTTTTAGACGCGCGGCGAACAAGCCTAGTCAACAGCGTCGATTGAACAACAGAGGGGTTCTGTCGATTCAAACTCCAAACCCTAGCCTTCGCGTACCGACGAGCCAATGGGCTGAAGTCGATCATGCGACTGGATCGGCTAATTGCTCGTGTCGGTTGAGGTTTGTTCATCGCCTAGGCTGCCCAGTTCACAAGGTTAATTTGCGAAAACGATTACTTCTCCAGTGTTTCACACTTGCCATTGACTGTCGGCTAGACTCTCCGTTGTAAAATTCGCATAGCGCGGCGCCTTGTACAGCAAAATGTCCGTTTTCCACGAATACGTTGGTCTCGGCCTGCGCTACCGCTGACAGATTTCGGCATATTCTATCGAAATCTTTTTGGCCTCCCAACTTGAGAACCGTAGCTGTTCAAGTGGCGCGCCACATTGATTTGGCTCAAGCACCGTTGGCCTGACTTTGCTGTCTGCACTGAACCAAAGAAGTTGAACATTTGCTGCGTGGCCAGCGAACACAGTAGTTGATAATCTTGGTATCAGTTCTGCGGAACCGCCGGTATTTTGGTCACCGAACTCCGAGTTTGCTGCGGCTGCTCAATTGTACGTTCTGGATCCAGGCAGGCCTGAATTTCCGAGAAGTCCAGAGTTTCATTTTTTTCAAGCGCTGCAATCAACGTCTCGACCTCGGGCTTGTGCTCTTCGAGAGTGGAAATTGCTCTGGCTTCGGCGTCAATGAGCATTTTCATAACCGCCCGGTCTACTTGTGCTGCCGTTGTATCAGCTATGTTCGTCGGCTGCGCGATTGTACGTCCCAGAAATGGGTGGTCGTCGCTTTGCCGCAGGTCGATTGGGCCGAGTTCTTCGGTCATCCCCCACCTTGTCACCATACGTCTGGCGGTTTCGGTAGCCCTTCGGATGTCGTCGTCAGCGCCGGAACTGACCGTTCCCAGGAATAGTTGCTCAGCCGCTCGCCCCGCAAGCAACGCAACAATCTGATCTCTGAGAAACGTTTCACTAAGGGTATGACGCTCTGCTTCCGGCAATGAGTGTGTCCCCCCAAGTGCGTGACCTCGCGGAATAATCGTCACTTTGTACAAGGGGTCAGCTTCTGGCGTGAAATAACAAACGGCGGTGTGTCCAGCCTCGTGCACGGCAAGACGGTGCCTTTCTTCGGGTCGTATCGCAAGAGTGCGGACAGTCCCCATCATCACTTTGTCACGCGCTTCATCAAGGTCGTTGCGAGAAATCAGATCAGCTCTGCGCCGCGCTGCTCCGATTGCGGCCTCATTGAGCAAGTTTTTCAGGTCAGCCCCCGAGAACCCCGGCGTTCCTGCTGCGATCCAACCCAGGTCGCCAGTATCTTCAAGCGGCAGTTTTCTTGCATGTATGTCAAGAATAGCCCGCCGGGCATCTTTCTCAGGCAAGTTCAGTGTTACATGACGGTCGAAACGGCCAGGCCGGAGTAAGGCTGGGTCCAGCACATCTGGCCGATTGGTCGCCGCCAGCACAACAACAGATTCTCGGCCACTAAATCCATCAAGCTCGGCAAGTATCTGGTTCAGTGTCTGCTCCCGTTCATCATGACCACCGCCAAGCCCTGTTCCGCGAGTACGTCCGACGCTGTCCAACTCATCGATAAAAATAATGGAGGGAGCAGCCTTACGCGCCTCTTCAAAGAGTTTACGCACCCTTCCTGCGCCAACGCCGACGAAAATCTCAATAAACTCGGAACCAGATGTCGAAAAGAATGGTACGTCGGCCTCGCCGGCAAGGGCTTTGGCCAGAAGCGTTTTGCCCGTCCCCGGGGGGCCAACAAGCAAAACCCCATGTGGGACCTCAGCGCCGACACGGGCAAAACGCTCTGGGTCGCGTAAAAACTCTACTAACTCTATTACTTCGCGCTTAGCCTGATCCTGCCCCGCGACATCTTCGAAGGTTACCTTTCTTCTAGCTTCGTTTGGTTTTGAGAAACGACCGCTTAGTAGACCACCAGAAATACCTCCCGGACCGCCGGCTATCCCGCCCGTCATTCGTCTTTGAAACCAGAAATACAGGGCCAGGATAAATATCCACGGAATAAGATAGACGAAGACCGAGGTTCCAGATGGCTCAATCGCAGTAACATCAACACCGTTATCTTCCAGCAGCGCCAACAAATCCGGGTCGCTCTGGCTTGGCACAACGGCCCGGAAAGCTTGCTCACCATCCCCGTCTGCAGAGGTAGCGCGAACCGTTATGCTGTGATCACTTAATTCTGCTGAACGAACCCGTCCCGCACGAATGATCTCTTTCACGCCGCTATATGAAATCGTCGTAGCGGTCAGATCGGTAGGCGGCGCAAAGAAACTTGCGACAATTAAAGTTCCCATCGTGGCAACAAGCGCAACATAATAAATCCACTCTGGCCATTTTGGCCCACTGCCGGGATCTTTCGGTGGCTCTTGTGGCATAAGCGAAATCTTTCAAACAGACTGGTACTTGCGTCCGCAGACAGCACAACCTCAGACCCTCAACCAACCACACAGACTATGCATCCTTGATCAAGGCCCAATCAAATAATAGTCGACATTGCATTATCTTAGCAAAACCAAATGCAGATTTAGCTGAAGTTACATGCGTTTGAACAAACCGCTTTTCACGGCAAACCTCCAGGCTTCAACACCACTCGAACCTCGGTCAAAAGGTTGGCAACGGCGGAAATCGCAAGTTTCGAGTTCACTGAGGCTATTGACCTGCATCAATGCATCTTCCTCTGATACCCGTCAGTCTTGGCCTTTCAAAACGGAGGGGAAGCAATGATTTCGAATATCTTGGTCGCAACTGACGGCTCTGAAACAGCTGATCGTGCCGTTGAATTCGCTACAGACCTGGCGCTCAGACTGGATGTGCCAATGACTATCGGCCATGTTCTTCAACATGGCGCTCGCATTGAAGAATTGGGCCGCATGACTGAGGTCGAGCACTTAGTTCAGCAAGTCAAAAGCGATGTGAAGCTTCATTTGGGCGACATTCCATCCAATATTGACGCGGTATTTTCGGGCCCCCTGTCACGCGCAGACAGAGAGCGTATCATCACAGTGATTGGCGAGAAAATCGTTGATGGAGCGGCGCGACGCGCGAAGGATGCAGGCGCGAAGAGCGTTTCGACACGGGTAAACAATGGGGATTACGATGAAGGCATCCTAAAAATGGCCAGTGAAATCGGTGCAGACACAATAGTTATAGGCCACCGCGGCTTGGGCCGGGTTCAACGGATCTTTCAAGGCAGCGTTTCGCAAAAAGTCAATCAGCGTGCAGACTGCACGGTGATTACCGTACGCTAAAATAAAGCAAACGGACCGGATACTATTCTGTGGTACCGACGCATTCAGAATTTCTGCAATGCGCTGCGTCAATGTCGGCAACAAAGGAGATCCAGAGGAAAAAACTATGCGAGCAATGGTTTTTGGCAATGCCGTCTCAAAACTGGAACTCAGAAATGTTCCGACCCCGAAACCCGCCGCCAACCAGGTGCTTATCAAAGTTCTGGCATGTGGCGTGTGTCGAACCGACTTGCACGTTATTGACGGCGATCTTTCTGAACCAAAGCTCCCGCTTATCCCTGGGCACGAGATCGTTGGCTGCATCGAAAGATTGGGGACCAATGTCGAAGGTTACCAAGAAGGGCAGCGCGTTGGTGTGCCCTGGCTCGGGCGAACGTGTGGGAATTGCTCTTATTGCCTGGAAGGACGGGAAAATCTGTGTGATCACCCCGGGTTTACTGGCTATACGATCAATGGAGGATACGCCGAGTACTGTGTCGCTGATGCCAAGTTTGTTTTCCCATTGTCCGAAAAAGCTGACCCCGTTTCCCTGGCACCTCTTTTATGTTCGGGCTTAATCGGCTACCGAAGTTTAAAACTCGCAGGCAAGGTCCAGACACTGGGCATCTATGGTTTCGGCGCCGCCGCACACATTCTTTGCCAGATTGCGAAACATCAGGGTATTGAAGTTTTCGCCTTTACTCGAGATAGCGATATAGCCGCGCAAAATTTTGCGCGAAACCTTGGTGCAAGTTGGGCAGGAGGCTCTTCGGAGACGTCACCATCACCATTGGATGCCGCAATAGTTTTCGCTCCAGTCGGAGCTTTGGTGCCTGCTTCGTTAAAGTCTGTGCGCAAGGGAGGCCGTGTTATTTGTGGGGGAATCCACATGAGCGATATTCCAAGTTTCCCGTACGCCGATCTTTGGGAAGAGCGATCAATAGCCTCCGTCGCAAACCTTACGCGTCAGGATGGCAGAGAATTTTTTACTCTTGCTGAAGCTGCAAGTGTTCGGACGGAAGTAATTCCTTATCCTCTTGAGAAAGCCAACGACGCGCTTGATCACCTTCGGGAAGGCAAGCTGCAAGGAGCAGCGGTGCTTGTACCTTAGACGTTCTGCCTGCATTTGTGCGACGTGAAAAGCCTGAGTTCTGGAACAGGCGAAGCAGTTGTCCGTCGTCAGGGATTTTGGGACAGATGGCGCTCTGATCTAAGAGAGGATGTGGCTCATCTGGTTGGTTTGATTATGCGGCGGATTTG
>NZ_JBQGAB010000042.1:0-18973 GCF_056542605.1 Ruegeria sp. AB8 | reverse complement strand
CAACTTCTCCTTCAACTCGCAGCCACTCGTGCTCTTCAGAATAATACGTCGACATTCCTGTTCTCTCCTGACTTCAACGCTTGTAGTTTTGTTTGACGAAAGGCGTGGCCACGATCTCGGCCGGTTGCGCCTTGCCCCGAATGATCAGGTTCACCTTCTCGCCCGGCTCGCCGTGGCCTGCGGACACATAGCCCATCGCGACTGGGCCGCCGATAGTCGGACCAAAGCCACCCGAAGTGATCTGCCCGATGGTATTTCCTTCGGCACATTGGATCTCGACGCCCTGACGCGCGGGGGCACGACCGGAAGGCAGAATGCCGACCAGTTTGCGCGCGGCGCCCTCTGCCAGTTCCCGTTGAACACGCTCAGCGCCAGGGAAACCGCCTTCTTCCTTGCGGCGTTTTTGAATCGCCCAGGCCAGCGACGCCTCGATCGGCGAGGTGGTCTGATCGATGTCGTTCCCATAGAGGCACAGACCGGCTTCGAGCCGCAGACTGTCGCGCGCGCCCAGACCGGCCGCTTCACAGTCTTCGTGGGCCAGAAACGCCTTGCTGATCTCGATGGCCTTGTCCTCGGGGATCGAGATTTCGTAACCGTCTTCGCCGGTATAGCCCAGACGCGAGATACGGCATTCGACGCCGTTGATCGGGGCCATTGTGGTTTCCATGAACTTCAAATCGCGCGCCGCAGGGCAAAGCGCGCCCACCACGTCCTCGGCCTTCGGGCCCTGAACAGCGACCAGAGCACGGTCGAAAATCTCGGTGACTTCGACCCCTTCCAGATGCTCTTTCATGTGCGGGATGTCCTGATGGCGCAGGGCTGCGTTGACCACGACAAAGAAATAGTCACCCGCGTTGGACACGATCAGGTCGTCCATGATCCCGCCTTCCGCGTTGGTGAAAAACCCGTAACGTGCCTTGCCGGGCTTCAGAGTGGCATAGGCCTGAGGGCAGATGGCTTCCAGCTTCTCGCCCACGTTCTCGCCACGCAGGATCACCTGACCCATGTGGCTGACGTCGAACAGCGCGGCTTTTTCTCGGCACTGAACATGTTCACCCATGATACCCAGCGGATACTGAACGGGCATTTCCCATCCGGCAAAATCCACCATCTTTCCGCCCAGTTCGACATGCAGGTCGTATAGCGGCGTACGCTTCGGTTCGGTCATCTTCTCAACCTTTCAATCAGCGGGACTGGTCGCGAACGACCATAACGGTGCAATGCGCATTGCGCACGACACGAGCCAGGTTCGGACCGATTTCATAATTCGGGAAATCGCCTTTGGTCGACGCCATGACGATCAGATCGAAGCCCTCCTTGTGGGCGAGCTTCAGTATTTCGCGGTAGACGCTGCCTTCCTCGACATGCACGGGCACGTCAGAGGCATTGCCGTGATCCAGAATGGCCTGAACCTTGCCCCGCACGTGATCTTTTGCGCCCGCGCCATAGTTGGCGGGCAGGTTCGGCAGCTGGATGATCTCGGGGATGACAGCGATCGCGTGCAGCTCGGCACCGTAGAATTTCGCCTGTTCCAACGCGACCGGCAAAGCCAGCTTCCACGAGTGGTCGTCGGTGTGATCAATTGGCAGCAGGATTTTCGTGGCCATCACGTCTCTCCTCGAGATATGGAAATCTGTTTCGAAGGTGGAGGGCCGGGACGGCCCCCCGTTTTTTCTGTTCGAATTACTCGGCAGGAGTGTTGCCGGGTTCTTCCGATTGGCCGCCCGAGGCGAAGAACTCTTTCGTCAGTTTGAAGACGATCGGGCTTAGCAAGGCCAGGGCGATCAGGTTCGGAATGGCCATCATGGCGTTCAGCGTGTCCGCCAGCAGCCAGATGAAGCCCAGATCTGCTGTTGCGCCGAAGTAGATCATGACAATCCACAGAACGCGGTAGGGGACCAGCGATTTGACGCCCAGCAGGAACTCGACGCATTTCTCACCGTAGAAGGACCAGCCCAGGATGGTGGTGAAGGCAAAGATCGACAGAGCGATGGCGATCAGATACCCACCAATACCCGGCAGGGACAGTTCGAACGCTGCCGAGGTCAGTGCCGCACCGGATTCACCCGATGTCCATGCACCCGACGAGATGATCGCCAGACCAGTGATCGAGCAGACGATGATAGTGTCGATGAACGTACCCAACATCGCGATCAGGCCCTGGTTGACCGGACCTTTGGTCTCGGCAGCGGCGTGTGCGATCGGAGCCGAACCCAAACCGGCTTCGTTCGAGAAGACACCGCGCGCCACACCAAACCGGATGGCGGCCCAGACGGCTGCACCGGCGAAACCACCTTCGGCGGCCGACGGGGTGAAGGCGTAGGTAAAGACCAGCGACAGGGCGTGACCGATGTTGCCGATGTTGATCAGCAGAACCAGCAGGCCCGCGACGATGTAGGCAATCGCCATGAACGGAACCAGTTTACCGGCAACCGCACCAATGCGGGTAATACCACCCAGGATCACGGCTGCGGTCAGAACCATCAGGACCACGCCGGTAACCGAGGTGTTGAAGCCGAAGTTTGCTTCCAGAACCTGCGCCACACCGTTAGCCTGCACACCGTTACCGATTCCGAAAGCGGCCACTGCGCCGAACAGGGCGAAAGCCCAGCCCAGCCAGTGCCAGTTCGCGCTGAGACCGTTTTTGATGTAGTACATCGGGCCGCCGACAAAGTTGCCCAGTTCGTCCTGCTCGCGATACTTCACGGCGCAGACGGCTTCGGCATATTTGGTGGCCATGCCCACCAGGGCGGTCATCCACATCCAGAACAAGGCGCCCGGACCGCCCAGGAAGACAGCAGTGGCCACACCGGCGATGTTGCCGGTACCGATGGTCGCCGACAGCGAGGTCATCAGCGCGTTGAACGGGCTGATCTGCCCTTCGCCCTGACCCTCACGACCTTTGAACAGCAGGCTGAAGCCCGTGCCAATGCGCAGGATCGGCATGAATTTCAGCCCGACCTGCAGGAAGAAGCCGACGCCAAGGATGAGAACCAGCATCAGCGGCCCCCACACGACGCCGTTTATGGCTCCTACGATTGAATTTAACGCTTCCATGGTTTCCCTCCCATTTGCGTCAGGTTTATGCTCCGCTGGCGACAGCCCGCTGGCGGGCCTGCTTAAGAGCAGCGAAATCTTCGTCCGCGTGGAACGACGACCGGGTCAGCGGTGTTGCCGACACGTGCAGAAAGCCCTTGGAACGGGCAATTTGTTCTAGCTTTTCAAACTCTTCCGGTGACCAAAACCGGTCAATCGGATGGTGTTTCGGGGTCGGTTGCAGATATTGTCCGACGGTTAGAAAATCGACATTGGCAGCGCGCAGATCGTCCATCACCTGACGCACATCGTTAAGCGTTTCGCCCAACCCTACCATAAGTCCCGATTTTGTGAAGATTTTCGGATTGGCCCGTTTGGCATCGTCCAGAAGCCGCAAAGAGGCATAATAACGGGCACCCGGCCGCACAGTCGGGTACAAATGCGGCACGGTTTCCAGATTATGGTTAAAGACATCCGGCGCCGCTTCGAAGACGACGTCTGCGGCTTTGCCCTTGCCCAGGAAATCAGGCGTCAGAACCTCGATTGTCGTTCCGGGGTTCTGATGACGCACGGCGCGGATCGTTTGCGCGATATGCTCGGCCCCACCGTCTTCCAGATCGTCGCGATCCACGGAAGTGATCACCACATGGCGCAAACCCAGCTTTTTGACCGCCGCCGCGACCCGGCCAGGTTCGAACGCATCCAGAGCGTCAGGACGGCCCGTCGCCACGTTGCAGAAGGAACAGCCGCGGGTGCAGACCTCGCCCATGATCATCATGGTTGCGTGGCGTTTGGACCAGCACTCTCCGATGTTGGGGCAGGCGGCTTCTTCGCAAACGGTCGCCAGATCGTGCTCGCGCATCAGGCGGCGGGTTTCGTAATACTCGGATCCTTCGATCTTTTTCTTACGTATCCATTTCGGTTTGCGCGGTATGACACTGTCGGCCTTTTTGGCCTTTTCCGGGTGGCGTGGGCGAAGCTGGATGGTCATCTGGCTGCTCCGGTTCAGGCGTGGATTGCGCGGCCCATGGCGTCAAGGCAGGCTTCCTTGACAGCCTCGCCCATCGCCGGGTGCGCGTGGCAGGTTGCGGCGACCTCGGCGACGGTTGCGCCTTTGGTCATGGCCAGCACCAGTTCGGCGATCAGGTCACCGCCATGCGCCCCGCAGATATGGCCCCCCAGTATCTTGCCATCCGCGTCGGCCAGAACCTTGACCGCGCCGTCTGTTTCTCCGGTCGATCGGGCACGGGAATTGGCCATGAAGGCGAATTTTCCGACCGTATATTCCGATCCAGCCTCCTTCAGCGCCTCCTCGGTCAGACCAACGGACGCAACCTCGGGGTCGGTGTAAACCACGCCGGGTACCGTGTTGTAATCCACATGCCCGGCCAACCCGGCCAGCATCTCGACGCAGGCAACACCGTCTTCCTCTGCCTTGTGCGCCAGCATCGGGCCGGGCACGCAGTCACCGATGGCGTAGATTCCGGGTACCGACGTCTGGAAAGTGCTGTCGACTTCGACAAAGCCGCGCTGATGCACGGCAACACCCAGTTCTTCCAGCCCGAGACCACGGGTAACGGGACGGCGACCGACGGCGATCAGAACCTTGTCGGCTTCCATCACCTCTTCCTTGTCCTTGCCGACACGGTCCATGGTCAGGGTCAGGCCTGAACCGGTTTTTTCAACCGACTTCAGGGCGCGACCCAATTGGAACTTCAGACCGCGCTTGGACAAGGCCCGCTGCGCCAGCTTGGCGATCTCGCCGTCAATGCCCGGCAGCACGCGGTCCAGATATTCGACAACAGTGACCTTGGCGCCCAGGCGCGCCCAGACCTGCCCCAGTTCCAGACCGATTACACCCGCACCGATTACGACCAGATGCTTGGGTACGCTCTCCAGCGCGATCGCACCGGTCGAACTCAGGATATCCTGCTCATCAATTTCGATACCCGGCAGCGAGGTCGGCTCGGACCCGGTGGCGATCAGGATGTTTTTGGCTTTATGAACCGCGTCGCCGACCTTGACCTGACCTGCGGCAGGGATGCTGGCCCAGCCTTCGATCAGATCGACACCATTCTTCTTGAACAGAAACGCAATGCCCTTGGTCAGATCACCTACGATCTTGTCCTTGCGCTCCATCATCGCGCCAACGTCGATGCTGGCCCCCTCGACTGCAATGCCATGGGAGGAGAGATGGGAGAGTTCGGCATATTTGGCCGAGGAGGTCAGCAAGGCTTTGGAAGGAATGCACCCCACATTCAGACAGGTTCCGCCCAGTGCCCCGCGTCCTTCCACGCAGGCCACTTTCAGACCCAGCTGAGCTGCGCGGATCGCGGCGACATAGCCGCCGGGTCCGCCACCGATTACGATAAGATCGTAGGTATTCATGGGCTTGCTCTCAGTAGATCGGGTAGCTCGCGCACAGGGCGCGGACTTGTTCGCGGGTAGCCTTCTCGACGGTCTCATCCCCATCGGGCGACTGTGCAAGCGCATCCAGAACGTCGCCGATCAGATGGCCGATCTTCTTGAACTCTTCGGGACCGAAGCCACGGCTGCATCCGGCGGCGGTACCCAGGCGGACTCCGCTTGTGACCGTCGGCTTTTCCGGGTCTCCGGGCACGCTGTTCTTGTTGCAGGTGAACCCGGCGCGCTCCAGCGCCGCCTCGGCCGCGTTGCCCTTCACCCCGATGGGTCGAAGATCGACCAGCATCAGATGGTTGTCCGTGCCACCCGAAACGATGTCACAGCCGCGCGACATCATCACATTGGACAATGCCTCGGCGCTGTCGACGACGCGTTGCATGTATTCCTTGAATTCCGGCTTCTGAGCTTCGCCAAACGCGACTGCTTTGCCTGCGATGACGTGCATCAGCGGGCCACCCTGAAGGCCTGGGAACACAGCGGAATTGATCTTCTTCGCCAGCGCTTCATCATTGGTCAGGATGATGCCGCCGCGCGGACCGCGCAGCGTTTTATGGGTTGTCGACGTCACTACATGCGCGTGTCCGACAGGCGAAGGGTGCAGACCTGTCGCGACCAGACCCGCGATATGGGCCATGTCGGCCAGCAGCCACGCCCCGACTTCGTCGGCGATTTCGCGGAACCGGGCAAAGTCGATCTTGCGCGAATAGGCCGACGCGCCCGCGATGATCAGCTTGGGTTTCTCTGCGCGCGCCAATTCGGCGACCTGATCGTAGTCAATCAGACCCGCGTCGGTCAGACCGTACTGAACCGGGCGAAACCATTTGCCCGACTGCGCAGGTTTCGCGCCGTGAGTCAGGTGGCCACCAGCATCCAGCGACATGCCCAGGATCGTGTCTCCCGGGCTCAGCAACGCCAGCTTGACGGCACCATTGGCCTGCGCGCCGGAATGCGGCTGCACATTGGCAAATCCGCAGCCGAAAATCGACTTCAGCCGTTCGATGGCTTCAATCTCGACCTCATCCACATATTCGCATCCGCCATAGTAGCGACGACCGGGATAGCCTTCGGCATATTTGTTGGTCAGTACTGAACCCTGCGCTTCTATCACGGCCTGCGAGACAATGTTCTCGGACGCGATAAGCTCAATTTGTTCAGCCTGACGGGAAGCTTCACGCGAAATCGACGCCGCAATAACCGGGTCGGATGCTGCAAGAGACGTTCTGAACATGATTTCCTCCTCCGAAATCCGAATCCTTAATAGGGGATTTTGTTTCCTATAGTGGAGAACGGAGGCTTGAGGCAACATTTTTTTCCGATTTGTTATGTTGAGGGCTAATCGGGAACTATGTATCCTTGCTGAAAGTGGGGGGATTCAATATGTCAGACGATTTACAGCCTGATGGCGCGGGACTTCAGGACCAGGACGATGGAGCTGCTCTGGGTCGCTCGATCCGGGATGCACGCCGTGAAAAGGGCTGGACGCTGGAAGAGGCCGGCAGAGCCGCCGGCATTGGTCGCTCGACGCTTTCGAAGATAGAAAACAATCAGACCCGCCCCAGTTTCGATATTGTCCGCCGGTTGACTCAGGCGTTGGATATGAACCCGCCGCAGCTGTTCCTACAATCCGGTCAGACGGGGGTCGCCGGGCGGCGGGACTTCACCCCTAAAGGGACGGGCGAGATCAGGCATACCGCCACCTACATGCACGAGTTGCTGTGCCCGGAACTGACCAGCAAGCGCATGCTACCCTATGTAGCGACAATCAAGGCGCGTGACATATCCGAATTCGACAACTGGATCCGGCATTCCGGGGAAGAGTTCATGTATGTCCTGAAGGGTGAGTTGATCTTTGTTTCGGAGCATTATCGCCCGCTGCCGATGAAGGCGGGGGATTCACTATATTATGACAGCAGCATGGGCCATGGATGCGTATCCACCAGCGAGGAAGACGCGCAAGTCTTGTGGGTGTCGCTGGAATAGTCCCGCTTCAGACCAGGGCGGTTGAAAACCATGGGAAACGGCTGAGCAGAACCAGGATCGCTGCAACAGCTAGCAAGAAGGGCCAGAGAGATCGCAAAATGCGACCCGGTGAGGCCCCGCTCATGGAAGACGCGATGTAAAGCCCGACACCCACCGGTGGCGTCAGCAGGCCCAGAACTAGGTTCAGACACATGACAACGCCGAACTGATAGGGGCTGATGTCGTAATCGTTCATTGCGATGGGCAGCAGGATGGGGGTGATCAGAATGACGGCCGCGATGCCATCGATCAGCATTCCGACCCCCAGCAGGATCAGGTTTACGATCAGCAGGAACAGGAACGGGTCATCTGTAATGGAGGTGATCAGGACCGCCAGCTTTTGCGGCAGTGCCTCATAGATGATTACCCAGCCAAAAACACTTGCGGCAGAAATCATGAAGATGATCATAGACGCGTTGATTGCCGTGCGCCGGAACATCTGGGGCAGCGCCGTGGGCTTCAGCTCTCCGTAGATCAGCCAGCCAATCAGGAACGCGATCAGCGACGCAATGGCGGCGGATTCCGTGGGCGTGGCGATACCGAAAAGAACACCCCCGATAATGGCCATGGGGATCAATACCGCCGGTAAACAGGCAAGCAGGGCCGAAATCGATTCCTGCCGCGTAAACCAGGCGCCTTTGGGAAATCCCTGCGCGAAACCGATCAGGGCGATCACCACGGCAAACGAGATCGACAGCAACAGTCCAGGGAGGATGCCGGCAAGGAACATATCACCGATGGGGATCTGCGCCAGAACGCCAAAGATCACGAACATCATGGATGGTGGGATGACCGGTGCCAGCAATCCCCCAGCGGCCGTGGTGGCAGCGGCAAAGCCCTTGTCATAGCCCTCCCGCTCCATCTCAGGCGTCATGGCCCGCGCCATGACGGCAATCTGCGCCGTGGCCGATCCGATGATTGCGGCCATGAACATATTGGCCAGCAGGTTGATATAGGCCAGCCCGCCGCGAAACCCGCCGACAAAGACCCGGGCGGCATCGATAAGCCGTCGGGTCATGCCACCTTCGTTCATCATCTCGCCGGTCAGCATGAAAAGAGGAATGGCCAGAAGCCCATAATTCTCGAGGCCCGAGAACATCTTCTGGGCAAAGCTGTCATACAAAACGGTGTTGCCGCTTTCCCAGATGTACCAGATCGCGGTCAGCGACAGGACTAGCGCAACGGGAACCGCAATCAGCAGTTTGAAGGCAAAGATCAGTGGCGTCATGCGTTGCCCTCGGGTTGAGGGTCACGGGGGCCGGTCAGATTTGAAATGCTGTGCAGCGTTGCCCCCAGCGCAAACAGCCACATGACCATCCAGACCAGGTATTTCGGAACGCCCAGCGTTGTTGTCGGCTCCGCGTAGATGAAGTTGAAGGTCGCACCCTGAAACTGCTTGGTGTCGAACCCATGCCGCGCCAGTTCCAGAGGTGAATACCAGCGCCAACAGAACCAGATCATGAACAGGGCAAAGATCAGAACGATCAGGTCAACAAGCCGTGCCGTCAGATCACGCAGCAGAGGGGGCAGGGAGTCTGTCAGGATCGTGACGGCTACCGCGTGACCATAGTGCAGCGCCGCGGATGCGCCGAGAAAGCTCATCCAGGCCATGGCATAGATTGCCAGCTCATCCACCCAGAACAAAGCGGACCCCAGGCTCCGTGTCACGACGTTCAGCAGGATAAGAACCGATATGGCGGCGGCCAGAAAGGACGCGAGCCACAGTTCAGCACGCGCCCATGCTGCAGAAATCCGCCGGATCATTGCGCTCACTCCTCAAAACAAGGGGCGCAAATCACCTGCGCCCCAATTGCATGAGTACCGTATTAGTTGGCGGTTTCCGCAGCAACCTGTCGCAATTGATCCAGCGCACCTGATTTCCCGGCCCAGGTCTGGTTCCATTGATCAATGGCATCACCAAAGAATGAGCTGTCTACCTGAACATAGGTTTTGCCGGTGCCTTTCACCTGATCCAGCCATTCCTGTTCCTTGGCAACATAGGTGTCGATGGTACTGTCCACGTGACGGGCCATCAGTTCACCGATCATGGTGCGGTCTTCTTCGGACAGACCGGCCCAGACCTTGGCCGACACAAGACCAACCATCGGGAACATCATGTGGTCCGACTGCACGACGGTGTCGGCATGTTCGTAATATTTCAGAACCCAGATCAGTTCTGCGTCCATGTCGATGGCATCGACCTGACCGTTGGCCAGCGCATCGTAAACGGCGGGCAGGGGCATCGGGGTCGGGGCCGCACCAACGGCGTTGTAGAAGTCGAGAATAGGCTCGAACGGAGTGATCCGTAGTTTGAGACCGGCCAGGTCCTCTGCCGAGTTCACGTCGCCCCGGGCAACGATCTGGCGCAGGCCGGCCATGCCGTACCCGGTGCCGACGACACCAACCTCGGCCGGAAGCTGATCCAGCATGCTGCGTGCGCCATCGCTGCGCAGGATGCGGCCCGCGTGGCCGATGTCGCTGGCCAGATACGGGGCATAGAACGCGCCGAAATCCTTGGCGCGGTTGGACACTTCGGCCACTGTCATGAACGCCATGTCCAAAGCACCTGTTTGCAGCTGCTGCAGCATCTCGGCTTCGTTGCCCAACTGACGCGCCGGAAAAACTGTCACGCTATGCGCGCCACCGCTTGCTTCGGACAGGTCTGCGCCAAAGGCCTCGGCCGCCTTGGTCCAGATATGCGGCGGTGGCGTGATCAGACCCAGGCGAAACTCATCCGCCAGCGCAATCGTAGCGGAAAAGGAAGCCACAACCGCAGCAGTCGCGCCGCAAAGGGCTTTGTGAAGGTAGTTCATTGTATTCTCCCTGTTTTGTTCCGGTTCGGCTCAGAGCTGGACCCAGTCCGCAGGCGGCTTACCCTTTCCGGGATGCAGCGTTCCGCAGTTCGGACAAGTTCGAGCATCGGTACTGTTATGGAAAGCATCGTAAATCTTTGGCAGTGCGGTGACGATCCCTTCGGGGCTATCAAGCGCAACTTCTTCGCGATGCACAAGGCCTTCGCAGTTAAAGCAAAACCATTCGAACCCTTCTTTCATCCCCGGCTGACGCGGGGCTTCGACCACGATGCCGATCGACCCTTCCTGAGGGCGCTGCGGCGCGTGGCGCACATGAGGCGGCAACAGGAAAACCTCGCCTTCACGCACCGGCACATCGTAAATCTTGCCGCCGTCGGCGATCTTCAGCATCATGTCGCCCTTTTGCTGAAAGAACCATTCTTCAACCGGATCATCGTGAAAATCGACACGTGTATTGGGGCCGCCAACAACCATGACAATCATGTCGCCTTCCTTGTGCAGCAATTGATTGCCAACCGGAGGGCGCAGTTTGTCAGCGTTGTCTTCCACCCATTTCTGGAAATTGAAGGGTTTCAGCGTCGGGTGTTGTCCCATGTGCTTTCTCCTGCCTGACCGGTGTTTGTGGCACAACAACACTACATCGTGCCGTCAAAAAGCCTAGGACAAGCCGTATGAAAGAAATATTTGTTTCTGGGAATGTCGGTATCCATTAAACTGATATCGGCTTGATCAAAGCTGAAGGCCGCAATCCTCGAACGCTGCGCTTGTGGCGGCTTTTTCGGCCTCGGTCAGTTCCAGCATGGGATGGCGCACGCGGCCTCCGACCTGCCCAAGCAATTCCTGCCAGTATTTACCGTGAGCGGTTGGTTTTCCGCCAGGCTTGGTACGCTTGATCGCGGTTCGGACCGGATCAAGACTGTCACGCACGCGCCGGGCCTGGTCGAACTTTCCGGCAAATGCCAATTCAGTGTATTCGTGCATACGCAAGTCGTTCGCCGTCTGGATTTGGTAGGGCGGCGAGGAACACAGGTAAAGCTGCCAGCCCAGCTCCTCGATATTGTCCAGCCAGTCGTCTTCCAGAGACGTGGACACCAGGATCTTGTCACCCACCATCCGCGTCAGTTTTGCATACATGTCCCGGGGGACCGAGTATTTGATGGCCATGATGTTGGGCAGCTCCGCAATACGTGCACAGGTTTCAGGCTGCATCAGATACCCGCTGTCGGGATGGCTCCACATGGCGATGCCGATATCCAGGCGGTCGCAGATATATTTGTAGTAATTGTACAAAACCTCGTCGCGGTCGTGACAAAAGCTGAGCATCGGGGCGTGGACCACCACATAATCCGCACCGCAGTCCTGAGCATGCCGTCCAAGCTCCAGCACGGTGTCCACGTTCTGATCCGAGATCGACATGATCGTCCCGGCCTTGTCCCCGCATTCCTCGGCTGCGATGGTCATGTTGCGTTTGCGTTCGTCCAGCGACATCGACCAGAACTCGCCCTGTTTGCCTGCGATGAACAGGCCCTGAATTTGCAGATCGTCGATCCAGTGCCGAATGTTCCGGCGCAATCCGGCCTCGTTCAGGCTGAGGTCTTCTTTGAACGGGTTCAACGCGGCTGCCCAAATCCCCCGCATGGTTTCGCGCGAATAGGCTTTGGCGTCGTGTTTGGCATATTTCATGGGCAGGAAGTCCGAAGGTCAGATGTCAGATCGCTAGCGTGTAAACACTCTGGTTCCGTCAAACGCACAAAGCCAAGCGCATTGGGCGGATGTGGATATTAAATATTTCGATAACAGAGAGCCTGCAGTTTCGGATAGGTTAAGGCTGCATCTGGAGGCTCTATGAAAATCGGCATTATCGGCGAAGGCGCTATCGGGCGTTACGTGGCACAACACTTGCTTGAAAAAGGCGAAGGGCCTGATGCCATACTGGTTTCACCTGGTCGGCTGCTTGACGAAAAAGCGGCCGGGCCATCTCGTGTTTCCTGCGTCTCAGACCTGCCCGGCGGGATCGATCTGATGGTCGATTGCGCGGGCCATGCGGGCCTGAAAGCACACGGAGCCGCCATTCTGGAACGGGGCATCGACCTGGTAACACTGTCAGTCGGCGCATTGGCGGACCCTGATCTTGAACAGGCGCTGTCAGTGGCGGCGCGCAACGGTCATTCGCATTTGCGCCTTGCAAGCGGTGCGATCGGCGCACTGGATTGTCTGTCCGCTGCAAGGGTAGGGGGACTGACCGAGGTCATCTATCGCGGCAGCAAACCCCCGGCGGGATGGCGTGGTTCAGCTGCAGAAGAACAATTGAAGCTGGATCACCTGAATTCAGCGGCGATACATTTTTCCGGAACTGCCCGGCAAGCAGCCGTGGCCTATCCAAAGAACGCCAACGTGGCAGCGGCCATAGCGTTGGCGGGGCTGGGATTTGACGAGACAAGGGTTGAACTGATCGCCGATCCGGCTGTTAATGCCAATATCCACGAAATCGAGGCGCGCGGCAGTTTTGGCACCTTCACATTCAGGATCGAAGGAAAGGCGCTGCCGGACAACCCGCGCAGTTCGGCTCTGGCTGCCATGAGCGCGATTGCCGCCATCGAAAGACAGCCCGCAGCGATCAGTATCTGAGGGGCCTTCATGGTCGCACATCATACCCGCATCGTTGAGCGCGCGCTGACGCGGTTGAAGCTGCGCCAGTTGCGTCTGCTGGTTGCGGTCGGCCAGCACGGCAGCATCCAGAATGCCGCGCGCGATCTGGGCATTTCGCAGCCTGCCGCCACCAAGATGATTCAGGACCTGGAGCTGGATTTCGAGGTCAAGCTTTTTGAGCGGACCAATCGCGGCGTTGTGCCCACGGTGTTTGGTGAAGCGCTGATCCGCCATGGTAAGCTGATCTTCGCGCAGGTCTCAAATGCCGCTCAGGAATTGGATGATCTGAACGAAGGCAACAGCGGCCGGGTTGTGGTGGGAACCCTGCTGGCGGCGTCACCAACCTTGCTGCCACGCGCTGTCGAACGGCTGCTGAAAGACCGCCCGAAAGTCGCGGTCAAAATTGTCGAGGGGACAAACGAAGTGCTGATGCCTGCGCTGTTGTCGGGCGAGATCGACATGGTTGTTGGTCGCCTGCCTAGTCATCGCCACCGGGCACGGATTACGCAGGAAAAGTTCTTTGATGAACGGGTACTGGCCGTGACGGGAACGCAGCATCCTTTGGTCGGCAAGCCGAATATCACTTTCGAGGAACTCAGACGCTTTGGCTGGATACTGCCGCCGGTCGAAACCACTCTGCGCCGCCAGACCGACCAGTATTTCGTGCGGCAGGATCAGTACCAGCCGGGTGTTTCAATTGAATCGGTCTCCTATCTTGCCAACAGGTCCCTGTTGCGATCTCACGATTTCGTCGGGCTGATGCCGGCCCATGTCGCCTCGTTGGATATCGACCGTGGCCTGCTGGCCTGCCTGGATTGGGCCGTCCCATTTGGTGCGGGCCCGGTTGGCGTGTCTCACAGAGGGGAAAGCAGCCTGTCCCCGGCAAGCAGCACATTTCTGGATGCCCTGCGCGCGGCAGCAGGGGACATCTGAACCATCCCTGCAGATATCACGCAATCGGATATCAGTATTTCTTCAATTCAGTTGAGGTGATGCCAGCGGAAATGAGACCCTGAAGCTGAATTGCAACCTGCGAGGGCGCCATGAGCACTTATCCGGACCTGAAACTTTATATCGGCGGTGAGTGGCGCAAGGCAGCATATGACCTTCCCGTGTTGAACCCTGCGACCGAAGAGGAAATCGGCAGGCTTCCCAAGGCGGGCAGGTCCGATCTGGATGACGCGCTGGCTGCGGCCGAAGCGGGGTTTCGCGTTTGGCGTCGCACGGCCCCACGCGACCGTGCGGACATCATGATCAAGGCTGCGGCGCTGATGCGCGACCGGCAGGAGGAGATTGCCCGCTCAATCACTGCCGAGCATGGAAAGCCGCTGGCACAGGCCCGGCTTGAGGTGATCCGAGGCTGCGAGTTTTTCGAATGGGACGCGGGCGAGGCCATGCGTACTTATGGCCGCGTCATCCCCTCGGCGCCCGGTGTTCGATATGTTGTGCACCACCAACCCATCGGGGTGGTTCTTGGCCTGTCGCCCTGGAATTTCCCGATGAGCCAGCCGGCACGCAAGATTGCAGGCGCGCTGGCATCGGGGTGTTCGATCATCCTGAAAGCGGCTGAGGAAACTCCGGCAGGTGCCATGCATATCGCGCGCGCCTTCCACGACGCCGGCTTGCCACCGGGTGTTCTGAACCTTGTCTTTGGTGAACCTGCGGAGATATCAAGCCATCTTATCCGCCAGGATCCTGTACGGCTTGTCGCCTTTACCGGGTCAACAGCGGTCGGGCGCCAACTGACGACGCTCGCCTCGGAGAACATGACGCGCGTCCTGATGGAGCTGGGCGGGCATGCACCAGTAATCGTCTGTGAAGATACAGACGTCGAAAAAGCCGCACTTAGCGGAGCGGTCCGCAAATACAGGAATGCAGGGCAGGTCTGCACCTCGCCAACCCGGTTTTTTGTGCACGAAAGCATCTACAAGCCATTCCTGGATACGTTCATTGAACGGGCCGCTGCCACTGTCGTAGGGAACGGAGTGGAAGAGGGTATCGAAATGGGGCCGCTGGCAAACGACCGCCGCGTTCCCGCGCTGAGTGAACTTGTGGAAGATGCCCATGATGCCGGTGCAACGATCTGCACCGGGGGCGGTCGGATCGGAGCTAAAGGCTATTTCTTTGCGCCGACCGTTTTGACGAATGTGCCTGACGACGCCCGCGTGATGCAGGAAGAGCCATTTGGCCCGCTGGCCGTGATCAATCCGGTCGCTTCACTGGACGAAGCCATAGCCAAGGCGAATGCGACACCTTTTGGTCTTGCCGCTTACGGGTTTTCAAACAGGGCCGACTATATTGACCGGATGACCGATGAAGTCGAAGCCGGAAACCTGTCCTTCAACACGCTGGAAGCATCATTGCCGGAAACACCTTTTGGCGGGGTCAAATCCAGTGGATACGGCCGGGAAGGCGGGACGGAGGGTCTGGAAAACTATATGATTGTTAAAAATATCTCGCACAGCACCCAGATCGTTTGATCATTCGCGGGGCAAAATCCGGTCCCGAAATATCGTTCTGACAGTAAATGGCGAAAACGCTTAAAGCACTGTCATTGTTATAATTTTTGACAAATTAAAGAATTAGTAGAATGGGCCATATTTTGGCCTCAATCAAACGTCACTTCACATAGCCACTGGCATTGACGCCGCTCACACTCAATCGCTGCGGCATGCAGTTGCTTTTCCCCCTCGTGGCAACTCAGATCCGACCTCCCACTTGAAAACGGATCTAGCCGTAGCGATTGAAAGCCAGTTTTTCACATATGATCTGGTTCGGGTCATGCCTATTGAAGCTCTGAAAACTCTCGTTCAAGCCAGGTTTCGAACAGTTGCTTCACAGGCTCGTTTGCGCCTGTTCCGCTTGTCTCAACAAGAAAGTGGGATTGATTGATTGGGACCGCATCGCCGACAATCGCGATGGCCTGTCCGGACTCGATCGCGGTTTGCGCGAACCTTTCCAGCACCATTGCGTACCCTCCGCCCGCCGCAACGACGCCCATCGCGGCGACGGTTGTATCGACGGAGTAGGGGGACAAGGGTTCAGAATACGCTATGCCCAATGCTTCGAAATACTTCTGCCCCATGTCCTGAAATCCCAGAATCTGCACAAGCGGTTGCTTGCGGAGTTCGGCAACCGGAATGCTTTGCCCCGACGCCGAACCCGCCGCGACAGGTACGATACGCTCGGTCGAGATTTTTCGGGTTCGCGCACCAGGCCAGTCACCAACCCCCACGCGCAACTCGACATCCACGTTTTCGCGACCAGCCGAATCCGCCCAAATGTTCGAGACCAGCCGAATGGATACATCGGGCTGGCTGCAGGTAAATTTCGGCAGCCTATGTGCCAGCCAGAGCGTCGCTGTCGAGATTGGAGCCCGCACGGTTAGAACCTGCGCGCTTCCGGACCCGAAAAGGCTGGCGGTCGATACCGTAATATCGCTCAGCGCGCGCCGCACGGAATAGGCGTAGGCCTGTCCGACCTCTGTCAGGCTCAGGTTTCTGGCCGCGCGAAAGAAAAGCTTGCACCCCAACTGCGCCTCCAGCGAGCGGACATGCAGACTGAGTGCCGTTTGCGTTATACCCAGTTCCTTCGCTGCGGCCGTAAAGCTCATATGCCGCGCTGCGCATTCAAACGATCTGAGCCAGACAAGATTTGGGGAATTGGACACGTTCAGCACCAAAGAAAATTTGTGATTATTGCTCTTTTTATTCGTTTTACTTTTTCGCTTCAACGTCGCTAAATCGGTGCGCAAACGGAAATTTTACCGGCCTGATCAGACCGGACACCCTGGGGAACGCGCTCATGAAAGTTGGATTTATTGGTCTGGGTAATGTCGGCGGCAAGCTTTCGGGTTCGCTGCTGCGCAATGGTATGGACCTGACAGTCCATGATCTGAACGAAGAACTGGTTGATGCCTTCGTGGCCCGTGGTGCGAAAAAGGCGGAAGGGCCGGCGCAACTGATGCGGGATTGTGATGCGGTCATCACCTGCCTGCCGTCGCCTGCTGCGTCGGACGCCGTAATGCAGCAGATGTTGCCTGAAGTGACCGACGGAAAAATCTGGATGGAGATGTCCACCACGGACGAGGCTGAAGTCAAACGCCTGGGGGCCATGGTGATGGAGCGGGGCGGGGCGGCAGTGGATTGCCCGGTCTCAGGCGGGTGCCACCGCGCGGCTACAGGAAATATCTCGATCTTTGCGGGATGTGATCGCGCAACGTTCGAGCGTATCGCGCCGTTCCTCAAGACCATGGGCCGCCGCATTCTGCATACCGGCGAGTTGGGGTCGGCTTCGGTCCTGAAAGTTTTGACGAACTATCTGGCCACAGCCAATCTGGTGACCTGCTGCGAGGCTCTGGTCACGGCCAAAGCCGCAGGTATGGACCTGAATACCACCTATGAAGCGATCAAGATCAGTTCCGGCACATCGTTCGTTCATGAAACCGAGAGCCAGGTCATCCTGAACGGATCTCGCGACATCTCGTTCACCATGGATCTGGTCAAAAAGGACGTGAGCCTGTTCCAGCAGGTTGCCGACCGCCACAACGTCCCGTTGGAAATCTCGCCCATGCTGGTTCAGATTTTCGAGGACGGGATCGAACGTTTTGGCGAACGTGAGTTGTCGCCCAACATTATCAGGCGCCTGGAAGAGGTCACCGGCCTGGAGATCCTTGCACCCGGCTTCCCGCCCGAGATGGAAGACGATGAACCCGAAGAGCCCGGCTATGAGGTGATCCCGCAAGGCAAGGCGCTGAAAGCCGCTGAATGACCTGATCACGTCGGGCTTTGAACCGGCTCAGGCATATCATAGCTGTGGCCGCCAGGGCCATTCTGTCCGGCAAGCTGGTGCTGCTAAATCGCGAGTAGGGGATTGGACATGACGACAGCGGACACCAACCCAACGGAGAATGCCGCCCATCGCCCCGAGCCTGGTCCGATGAGCCGCGAGTGGCACTGGCACCCTGAATTGCCGGTGAACCACGCGCCATATTGGCATTGGCCGCCGAAACCTCGTGTTCTGGCTAAGTGGCTTTGGCATAATTACCTGCAGGTTTCCGATCGTTCGATCTATTTGGCACTGTCGTTTGTCGTGGCGTTCTGGATGCAACCCGTTGGCCCCGAACAAACGCAATTCGCGTTCGGGTGGATGTCATGGGTTTTCATCCGAAACTGGGCTCTGCTGATCATTGTCGCAGGTGGGCTGCATTTCTGGTTCTACGGAATTGACGGGCAGGGCAAGCTGCTGAAATACGACCCAAGACCCTACATGAAGCGCAAGAATGCGCTTTATAAGTTCGGCTATCAGACCTGGGACAATATGTACTATTCGCTGGTCTACGGTGCCACGATCCTGTCGGCGCTCGAGTGCTTTTTGCGCTGGATGTATGCCAATGGTTACGTCGCCACGCTTAGCTTTGACGCTCATCCGGTCTGGTTTATTCTACTGTTCCCGATACTCGCCATATGGCAGAGTTTTCATTTCTACATGGTGCATCTTTTTCTGCATCAACCGTTCATTTACAGACATGTTCACGCCGTTCATCACCGCAACGTAAACACCGGACCCTGGTCGGGCATGTCGATGCACCCGGTCGAGGCGTTCGGCTACCTCAGCGCGATCCTGATCGTTCTGGTATTGCCAAGTCATCCGGTTCACATGATCTTTCTGGGATATTGGCTGATGCTGGGCGCCGCTTCATCTCATTCAGGTTACGAGGCGATCTGGGCCCACGACCGCAAAGCACTCCTGATCGGCACCTTTTTTCATCAGTTGCATCATCGATACTACGAATGCAACTACGGCAACGCGGAAATGCCCTGGGACAAGTGGTTCGGCACGTATCACGACGGATCAGAGGAGGCGACCATACGCACGCGAAACCGGAAACGCGAAATGCATGCGTCAGGAAAGTGACAAACGTTTCGTTTTCTTAGGGTCAGGACTCATAACCAATAAATGACGGTTGCGGCGAGGGCGATGGCGGAGAGGAAGACCTTCGGGCATCTGTCGTATCTGGTCGCCACACGCCT